>NZ_JBQJIL010000006.1:0-428611 GCF_052078715.1 Lysobacter sp. CA199
TCACACCCAACTGACGACTGATCTCCGCGATCGTGCGGCCTTGCGCCGAAAGCACCTCGGCCTCTCGCAGCTTGTGGATGATCTCTTCGGAACTAAAGCGCTTCTTGGGCATGGTCCAAATCTCCTTGGTCATAGTTTATGAACAATCGATCTGGATCAGTTTTTTCAGGTCAGGTCAGTGGGGTAATCGAACGGATAAAGCGGGAGTGCCTGAGGTGCTAGTCTGGTGGGCGCCGGTTCTCGCCGTGCCGCCACAACAACCGCAGATCGACCCGGGAGCGCTTCAATTGATCCGTTTGTCGACCATCATTTCTTTCATCCTGATATTGGGCGTTGGTCTCTACGGAGTGGTGTTTATCAAGAGGTCGTACGATGAATTTTCACTCTTGACCCGCGGCACGACTGCAATCGTTCTGCCCATCGAAAAATACGAAACGACGACGCAAGGCTCCGGCTCGAACACTAAGTACTACTACGTCGCGGATCTGAGCGTAAAACTCAAGAACGGGGAGATTGCGACTATTCCCAGAAAGCCCATTGCGCTTGAGACGATCAAGGAAAGTCACAAAAGGGAATTGAGCATTGTATTCGTGCGAGCAAACCCCAGGATCAATCGCTTTACCGAAGTGCCATCGGGTCTGTTGAAGATATTGCTGATGTTCGTCGGCATCAGCGTAATCAGCTTCTTTTGGTTTCGTCGTGGAAGGCAATGAAAATCTCTTGCGGAGCTTGCCTGCCCACCGGCTCACTTACTCGGACCGAAGGTGAGCGTGAGCACGGCCCTGATCGTCATCGGCGCAATCGGCGATAAAAGCCCCGAGCGCGCGGCCGTATACCCTTCCGCATTCGTAAGGTTCGACGCCAGCACTCGCAACGCGGCCTGACGGCCGGCCAGCTTGAAGTTACGGCGCGTGCCGATGCTCAGGGTCGTGATGGCCGGCGCTCTCAAGGTGTTGGCGGTGTCGACCCAGCGTTCGCCCGAATAGTTGAGGTTGGCATCGAGCGACCATCCGTCGCGCAACTGATACTCGATGCTGGCGGCGGCCGCGCGTTGCGAAACGCCGACACCCTCCGAGCCGATCAGGCCTGCATCGACAAGCGTACCGGTCACTGCAGACTCGAAGCCGACGACGCCGACGACGATGTTGGTGCGGTCGTTGAGTCGACCTGCGATCGAAGCTTCAACGCCGCGATGGCGAACTTCTCCGACCAGTCCGAACGAGCCGTCGCGTTGGAGGCCTTGACTGGGTTTGGATACATCGAAAAGTGCGCCGATGAAAGTCAGCCGCGGCGAAAGCGCATGACGCGCGCCCAACTCGAATTGCTCGACTTCGCCAGGGGGCAGCACTTCGTCGGCGTTGCTCGCGAACAGCGGTGCCACGCCGCTCTCCTCCAGTCCCGTCACCCAGCTACCAAACAGTGCGGTTCGCTCTGTCAGATTGAACACCGCCGACGCATTGTAGTGCGTGCTCTCGCTGACCCGCTGGGTCTCCGCCCCGGCCAGGGAACGCACCGCTTTGTCGTAACGGATGCGATGGATCCCAAGCCGAAGCTGAAGCCGCTCATCCCAGGCAAGCGAATAGCCCGCCGATGCGGTGACCTGTTCGACCCGGTCTTCGCCGCGCGTGCCAGACCATGGAACTTCCCGTACCTCCGGCGGATCGCCGGAGAGCTGGAACGCACCAAGGGGAATGGCGAGGTTCGAGCCGAATTCGGCCGTCGTGCGGCCGCCCCGCAGCGACAGGGTGATGCGCTGGTCGAGCGCACCGCCCTCAAACTGGCGTCCAATTCGCGCTTCGACCGAGTCTGAGGTCTTTGCGCGCCCCGGGCTTCGAAGCAGGGTGGCTGTCGCGCGTCCCGCGCCGTCCGACGAAATGAGGGTGAAGTCGTTCTGCTCGATGTCGAAGATCGAACGAAATGCCGATACATCGGCAGTGAAACGACCGAACCGGGCGTCGTAGAGGACGCCCATGTTCGTGCTTGCAGCGGCCGTCTCGGCCCAACTTGGCGAGTACTGATGCAGCGTCCGCAACGGCGGCGGTATCGCCCCTGCGTTGGCGACCACCGCATAGTCGCCATCGTAGTGGCGCTGATACCTCGATGCGAATGCACGCAGCCGCTGATCGGGTGCGATGTCCAAGGCGACGACGCCACCCATATTGAAGGCGACGCCTTCGTATCCCTGAGCGTGCCGATGCAGCGGGCGCCACAAAAATCCACCCGCGAAACTCAAGGGCCCGGCACGGAACGAGCCGTCGCCCTGGACCGCGCGGGTTCCGAACTCGCGAAAGCCCGCGCCCAATCGAAATTCGTTCGCCGGGCCTGCTTCTCGCAGCCGGTAGTTCACCACGCCCGATGGCGCGGGATAGGCAAGACGCGCAGCGTTCACGCCGACGCGCACGCTGGCGCTCGACAACACCGTGTCGTCCAAGACCGCGGCTCGGCTGAAATACGCGTCGTCGATGCGGTAGGCGCCGCTGTCGTTGAGATCGAAGCCGCGGACCTGGCTTTCGCTGTAGAGGCCGGATTGTTCGATCCCAACGCGTTCGCCGAAGGCGTCGACAGCGGATGTGAGGGCGTTGTCCTGCGCCGTCGCGGGAGCCGCGCATGCGCAAAGGATGACAAAAATCACAATGCAAGACGCGTTCTGGTTCATCGACAGCTCGCAGGACTTTCGCCGGTTATCGGCGCGCTGATTCTGCAGTCCGCAGCAAGCGCTGAGCGCCTGCATAACGGCTCATAACATTGCATTTCCTGCCACCTGGCGTAATGTGCGCGAATGCGCAACCGAACTCGCGAAGTATGGTTCGTGGTGTTCCCGGGGTCTGAGCTCCTCGACCTCAGCGGGCCCTGGTCCGTGCTCGGTTATGCGAATGAAGTTCTGGGTCAGCCCGCTTACGCTGCCAAAATCGTCGCACCTGCAAGCGGGGCCGTGCCCACGCGCCACGGCGTCGTACTGGGTGGTGCGTGTTCTATCGACGATGCCGAACGCGACGGCTTGCCGAACACCGTGGTGATCGCCGGCGCCACACCGGCCAATGGTCGTTCCGCCGGCGAAATGCGCGTGGCGCAGTGGCTTCGTGCGAATTCGCGTCGCGTCTCCAGAATCGTGTCCATTTGCACGGGGGCGTTCGTGCTTGGCGAAGCGGGTTTGCTCGATCGCCGCTTGGCCACGACGCATTGGGTTTATCGCGACGAATTGCGGAACCGGTTCCCGCGCGCACGTGTCGAAAGCGACGACATGTTCATACGCGACGGACGCATCTGGACCTCGGCCGGAATCACCGCGGGTCTGGACTTGATGCTGGCGATCATCGAGGAGGATCACGGCCATCAGGCCGCACTGACCGTCGCCAAAAGCCTGGTGCTCTACCTGCGGCGCCCCGACCAGCAGGCAATGTTCTTTGACGAGAGCATAGTTCCCGAGCGCGGGCTGGCCGGCAGGGTCCACGCCATGACTGCGTTGATCCAGGGCCACTTGGCCAAGCCTTTACCGATTGCCAAGCTGGCGAGACTGGCCGGGATGAGCGCCCGCACGCTTGCCCGGGTATGTCAGCAAGAGTTCGGTCAAACGCCGTCAACCGTCGTTCGTCGAATGCGACTGGAGCAAGCTCAGCGCATGCTGGAGCACACCTCGCTGCCGCTCAAGACCATCGCGGTAAGAACCGGGGTTGGGGATGAAGCGACCTTGTGGCGGCTTTTTCGGCGTCAGCTCGGGATAGCACCCGTGGAATATAGAAGGCGCTTCAAACCGAGCTCGACTGTTTGAAGGCGGTGTTTGGAGGCTTGAAGGCAGTTGAGCCGCCTCTGGCGCTTCGGGATTTTCGACGGGTCGAAGCCTGATGGTAGCGGACGGGGGCGTCGCTGAGCTTCATGCCACAGGAGCCGGGTGTACGGCCGCGGAACTCTTTCTCTGACCTGTTTAGAGTACAGATTGCGTTTCCACTTAAGGCAGGGACTGCATTTGAGGTCGGCGCGGACTCATGGCCTGGCAATGGACTGACACTTGGGAGATGGCCGGTGGACGATGTCGATGACGCCCGCGAACTGGTGGAACAGCGGATGCGCGCCACGGGGTTCGAGAGGGGCATCTTCGACAAGGTGATGGATCTGCTCGAACGGTTCGACAGCGATCGGGAGAGCCTGTTCGAGGAGATGCTCTCCGAACTGGAGCAGCCCGGCCACGACGGCCTGCGCGACCGGTGGGACACCAATTGCGAGCAAGCCGAGGCGCTGATGGATCGCCTCGAAGACGACATCAAGTCTGTCCTGGAAGACAGCCAGGCAAACGCGTTGACTGTCGACCAGCGGTGGATCGCCGTCGGCCCGCGCGACTTCCTCGCTGGAGAGCGCAAGATATGGAAGCAGGTCGCCCGGCTCGACGTCCCCGACGTCGCCGCGCTGATGAGCAAGGTCCTTGAGACCGACATCGCGATCATCAAGAAGTGCGAGGAAGACCTCAAGAACGCGCGCAACAGCGACGTCATCATCGAGCAGCTCCTCGCCAAGAACTTCGCCACCATCACCGATCTGGGCAAAGGCCTGCTTGCCACATTCGTCCAGCTCCCTACTGCCATAGGCCGGCTGGCGGTCTACCTCCTGGATGACCCGACCGCCCAGGACGCGATCACCAAGGTGATCGAGGCGTTCGAGAAGACAGCCGCTGAGAACTACGAAGCGGCCAAGCAAAAGCGCGCCGCCAAGCAGACGGTCCTCGACAATATCAAGCTGCTCACCGACGCCCGTGAGCAACTGGACGAGGAATGGATCGACAAGCTCTTCGTGCGCGGCGCGGAGGCCGCCTCCAGTTGGCGAGGTATCGGTGCGACGGGCGACTACCGGGCGACCGATTGGGACTGGGTCAAGGACAACGTGATCGACCGAGGCCTCGACACGCGGGCGGAGGCGGCCAAAGAACAGTCCGCCCAGCTCTACCAGGACTTGTATCCGACGTTCATCAAAGAGAGTACGAATGCATTCGCCCAGTTGACCGACGACCCGGACACCCTCGCCAGGTTCACCGAGGAGCTGAAGACGCACTTCGAGTCGCTGGAAACGTTGTTGAAGGGCGAGGCGGCGTTCGTGGCGGATCTGGCAGACGGTCCCTACAAGCAGACGGCCATTAAGTCGCTGGCGAGCGCGATGGAGACCATCACAGCCGGCTGGCGGATGCTCTTCGAAAAGACCAAAGCCGCCGCCGACGAGGTGAAGAGGTAACCCTATGACCGACTTTTTCGTTGCCACGGGCAACACGGCCGGCGACGGCACCCGCGCGCGACCGTTCCACGACCCATGGCTCGCCCTGCGGCAAGCCGTCCCCGGCGACCGCATCCATATCGCAGCCGGGACCTACACCGGGCGCAGCGAACGCTCTTCCTGGGTCATCGATGCCCCGGACCTGACCGTGCTCGGCGGTTACAGCCCCGATTTCGCCACCCGCAACCCGTGGCGTACGCCGACGGTGCTCGCCGCGCGCGCCGATCTGCGCGTCCAGCACGAGCCCAACATGATCCAGGGCATGAGCGACCACGGCGGCCTCATCCTGGATGGGTTGTTCTTCGACGCGGCCGGGCGCAGCGAGTACGACGACCAGGGCGGCTTGCTGCGATCGTTTTATTCGGATGGACCGATCGTCGCGGTGCGCGGCGCGGGGATCACCATACGCAACTGCGTGTTCGCCAACGGCGGCGCGGGCGCCGTCGAGATCGGCGGCAACGCCGGGGTGTTCGAGAACAACCTGGTCATCAACTGCATTGGTCCCTGCTTGCTCGCCGTCCGTGACAGCGCAGCCGAGGCGCCGACCACGGTCAGCCGCAACACGTTCGCTTTCGGCCACGACCACTCCGATCCGCCCCGCGGTACGGGCGCCGACCGCGCCATCGGTGTGCGCGTCAGCGGCGCCGCGTCGATCGCCGACAACGTATTCTTGGGCTGCGGCAATGCGGCCATCGCCTGCCTCCACGACATCGATCAGATCGCCATCGATCGCAACCTGTTCTTCGCCACGTTGCGCGACATCGTGCGCAGCCGGGTCTCGGGCGCGGAGGCTGAGATCACTGAAGAGCACGCCGAGGAGCTCGAAGACGTCGGCCTGCGCTCGGCGGCCGGGAACACCCTCGGCGACCCGCAGCTGACCGGGTTGCCAACGGCGTGGCTGGATGCGTACACCGTGGACGCCGCCGCGACCTATGAGCGCCCGCCGCGCGCGGCCCTGAACGCACTGCGCAAGGCCGCGGGGCTCGGCGATCTGCCATCCACATTGGATTCCGACGCGCAGCGGCCGGTCATGCGCAGGCTCACGCCGACCGAGGTGCTCGCTATCGCTGTCGGTGTATCGCAGGGCTGCCACCCGGTCGAGCCGGCCGTACCTGCGCCGTATGTGGAGCGCAAGCCGGATCCGGTCTACCAGACCATCGATTGGGCGCGGCTCCACAAGGCCGATCCGGCGCTCGCGGGCACGCCCGTGCAGGTGCGGGCCGGCCTCGGGTTCGACCAGAACACGCAGATCATCCCCGAACTTGCGCAGACGCACATCGGCCTGGCCCTCTACGAGCCCGGCATCGACACTTCCGGGTGGCGGGCGCTCGCCCCGCGCTACGGACTGGTCCACCACCAGTCCGAGGACGCCATCCGGTATCAGCGCGGCCTCGACGTCCAGTCCACGTACCTGTTGCGCGGCACATACCGTACCGACCTGGCGCCCGGCGGACGGCAGGCCGTGACACTCGTCGTCGACGGCATCGCGCCCGTACTCGACGTCCAGCCTGTCGAAGCGCCGCGCCCGATCGGCCGCGACTGGTTCGTCCGGGCCGGATCGTCGGGCGGGGACGGCAGCCGCGAAGCGCCGTTCCGCGATCCCTTCCAAGCGCTGGAGAAGGCCGCCGAGGGCGATCGCATCCTGGTCGCCGAGGGCGAATACACCGGTCGCCTGCGGTCGGGCACGTGGCGCATCCCGGTGCGCTACCTGACGCTGCTGGGCGGATGGAACGCCGAGTTCGGCGCTCGCGACCCGTGGCGCCACCCGGTGCGTTTCGTACTCACTGCGGAGATCAAGGCAAAGGGCATCTTCGGCGATCCGGTACTGACCGTAGAAGACTCCGCGGAGGGCCTGATTCTCGACGGATTCGTGTTCGACGGATCGACCTACAACGTGTACGACGACACGGGCGCCCTCGATCCCAACCATTCCCATTCGGCGGCGCTGCTCGACCTGCGCAGCGGCAAGGGCGGCATCAGCGTACGCAACTGCGTCTTCGCCAACGCCGGGTACTGCGCGGTGCAGATCAACGCGGTGTACGGAACGTTCGAAAACAACGTCATCGTCAATACGAGCGGCACCGCCGTACGTCTTCGGATTTCTGGCGCAGTGCCCTTTACGCTCCGTGCGAACACCGTTCTCTTCGCTGCCGACCCCACCGGCCGTGCCTCGACCGGGCAGTCCACCACCGGCTGCCTGCTGGACATCTCCGGCCAGGGTGTCGTCCGGGTGGAATCCACGGTGCTCGCTTTCGCCGACAGCATCGCTGTGCGGGCCACCGTGCCCGGCCAGAGCCTGATCCTCGAGGACAACGTGCTGGCCGCCAATCTGTACGCCGACATCTACGACGGCCGCCACGTGCTCGTCGATGCGGCGAACCGGGGCCGTACCTTGCTCGACGCCCCGTTCAGCGGACAGGCCAGCACCCGGTTCGAGCTGCCGGCGCTGCCGGTCGATCCGGCCTACGCCCGCCAAGCGGTCGGACGCCTCTCGGCGCTGGCCGCCGCGATGCCGAAGGACGGGCTCAACGCCGCCGCGGCGGCACTCGGTGTCTCGATCACGGCATCGAAGGTCGAAGCGCCTGGCGAGGCGACCAAACCACCGGAGCTCGCGAAGGAGCCCTCGGTCGCCGACTTGCTGGCTGATCTCGGTCGGGCACGGCAGGCGTTCGAGGCGAAGGACGCTCCGCCGCCGCCATCGGCCGACCCGCTGTACTGCCCGGTCTACCCGGTCGAGGCAGCGCTGAAGCTGGCACTGAACGCCCCAGCGGACGCGTCCGGCGCCCACGCGATCGCTGTCGCGTGATCCATGATCGACCCACGGCTGTAGAGAGCATGCTGGAACTGACCCGCGAGAAGCAGCGGTTGCGCGGCGGCATAACTGCGCTATCGGCTTTCGATGTGCTGCATTTACGAGTAGTTCGGCGCGACGAACCTGATCAAGTCCCTCCGGGAGCAAGCAGAGGTTTCCAAGAGCACCTACGTTCATGGAACAGAAAAGAGTCACGGCAACGGCAACGGCCACTAAGCCGTTGAAGCTGCTGTACGTAAGGGCAATTCAAAGCTGCGATACAGACGACATGGAGCCCTAAGGCCTGTGTGCCCGATACGCACTGGGTTGCAAGCCGGTCCAGTGCTTGAACGCGCGGTGGAACGTGCTCGATTCGGAGAACCCCACGCGACGGGCTATTTCCGCGATCGGTATCGGCGTTTCCGCCAACAAAGTGATGGCCGTGTCGCGGCGCCAACCGTCCTTGATGCCCTGGAAGGTGTTTCCCTCCCGCTTGAGGTGGCGGCGCAGTGTTTGCGGACTCATGGTCAACCGTTCCGCGGCGGTTTCCAGGTGCAGCATCGAACCGTCTTCGTCGTGGCCGAGCATGCGCCGTACTTGCGCACTGATTTTTTTGCCGTGCTCGCGTCGCAGCAACAACTCGTAGATCGAGTTGCGCAGGAACACGCGCAGGCTGTCGTCGCCTTGCACCACCGGAGCGTCGAGATAGGCAGCGGGGAAGCACAGCGCGGTCCGCTGCGCACCGAAACGCAACGGCGCGGCGAAGATGATCTCGTACTCGCGCGCGTAGGCGGGCATCGCGAAGCTGAAATCCACGTGCTTGAGCGGAATCGAATCGCTTATCAGCCAACTGGCGAAGCGATGGCCCGCGACCAGCAGGGTCTCGGCGAGAAAAGGATCGGTAAATCCGTTCTCGTTTTCGTCGATGACCAAGTAGCCCAGTTCGCCGTCGCGGACGATCAGGAAATCGGGGCGGCCGCCTTGCAGCAGTGCGTAGTAGCGGCTGGCGCGGGACATGGCGTGCCCCATCGAACTGCTGTGGATGATCGCCCGGCAGATCATGCCGAAGCTGCCAAGCGGCAGCGGATGCCGGCCGCAACCGAGCAGTTCGTCGTCCATATGACGCCACAGCGATTGCAGTAGCCGGGCATATTGCTCGAAGCTCACGCGCGCGCGGGGCTCGCTGAGCGCCGATGCGGGAATGCCGGCCGGGACCAGCAGCGGCTCGATCGGTTCGCCCCGACGTTTGGCGCCGCGCAGCGCCGCATGCACGAAGTGAATCGAGACTGTGCGGTTGTGGTCGGACGAGCCCGTGCTCGGCGCTCTGGCTGACTCGGATGGCATCGCTTGCGTTCGGCTGTCCTGGGAAGCCTGCAGGCGGTTTCGGCCCCTGCGGCAGGAGCGGGCTTTATGCACCAATACCCGCAAAAGCCCAAGTCCCGAGGAAGCAAGCTTCGACCATGCCCGGCCTGTCATAAGCGACGCGCATCACAGCTGAGCGATTTTGCCAATGAATCGCGACGATTCCGCCATTGAGCCCCCAGGGGCCGTTCTTTAGCCTCCTAGCGCGGCACTGCTTCAGCCGACAGGGCGATGCGGTTGTTTCGCCCAGCCGCGCCCACGGGTCTGGTCTGCGCGCGCCCTGCGCCGAGCTTGGATGCTGGGTGACCGATGCGATGACCGTATGCCGAGCGCGTGCGGTTCCCCCGAATCTCTTTCATGGAGTCCGCGTCATGTTGAAGAAGACCCTGCTGAATCTGACCGTCGCCGCCGCGCTCAGCGCCGCCGCGATCATGCCGGCGGCCGCCGCCGACACTTACACCAAGACCAAATACCCGATCGTATTGATTCACGGCTTCGCCTCGTCCGACCAGGTGCTGGGCTTCAGCACCTTCTACAACATCCCCGACGAGTTGAAGGCCGGCGGAGCCACGGTGTACGCGGCGAAGTTGTCGGGCTTCAATTCCGATGAGGTGCGCGGCGAGGAACTCATCAAATATCTCGACAATCTCAAAGCCACGCAGGGCCACGCTAAGTTCAATCTGCTCGGCAACAGCCAGGGCGGACTGACCGTGCGTTATGTCGCCGCGGTGCGCCCGGATCTGGTCGCCTCGGTCACCACCGGCCATACGCCGCACGCGGGCACCGCCCCGGCCGATCTGCTCACGGTCGTGCTGCCGGAGGGCTCGCCGCTGCGTCCGATCGTCGCCGGCGTGATCAATGCGTTCGCGTCGTTGATGGGCGGAGAAGCCGATGCGTTGGCGGCATTGAATCAGCTCAGCTCCATGGGCGCGGCCGAGTTCACCCAGCGCTACCCGCAAGGCAAGCCGACCAGCGATTGCGGCAGCGGCGCCGCGGTCGTCGATGGTGTGCGTTATTACTCCTTCGGTGGTGTGGGCGTATCGACCAATCCGCTGGATCCCACCGATCTGACCGCGGGCGCGGTCAGCCTGACCTACTTCGGCTCGCCCAACGACGGCGTCGTCGGCCAGTGCTCCTCGCATTGGGGAGAGGTGTTGCGCGACGACTACAACTGGAACCACTTCGATTCGGTCAATCAGGTGTTCGGCCTGCGTTCGGTGTTCTCGTCCAATCCGGTCACCGTGTATCGCGCCCAAGCCAACCGCCTGAAGAACCTGGGGCTGTAATCGGTGCGAGGTCGAATCGTCGCATGCGCCGCCGTCGTCGTGGCGGGCGGCGTGCTCTGGTGGGGCGTCCAAAGCAGGGCGCCTCATCCCGATCGCGCCCGCGCACCGGACGGTGCCGTCGCGTCTGTTTCCAAGACTGATGGATCGCCGGCGCAAGCCGGCGATTCGGTGCGGGCGGCCGCAACGGAACATCCCGATTCGCTGCGCGGCACCGGCGTGGACGGCGCGGTGCGCTTGAACGCGCGTGGTGCGCCGATCGCCGACCGTGAGTTGCGGCGCTTGTTCGACTATTTCATCAGCCGCATCGGCGAACGCGACGAACAGCAGATTCGCGGCGATCTCAAAGCCCATCTCGATGCCGGATTCGCCCCGGCGGCCGTCGCCCAGGTGATGGTCTGGTTCGACAGCTACATGACCTTGGAACGCAGCGCGGCTTCGCTGGCCGCCGCCGGCGGCGATCCGCGCGCAGCGGTCGCGCGTTTGCGCGCATTACGTCGCGAGCGCATGGGCGAGGCCATCGCCGAAGCCTGGTGGGGCGATGAGGACCGCTATCTGGATTACACCCTGGCCCGTCAGGATCTCATCGACGATCGCAGCCTGGACGCCGCGCAACGTCAGCAAAAGCTCGCCGAACTGGAGCGGACGCTGGACCCCGCGCGCGTGGCCCTGATCCAACAGGAAGACCAGGCCGAACTGTCGCTGAAGCAAAGCGAGGATTACGCGAAACGCAACGTGCCCGCCGCGCAGCGTTTCGCCGAACGCGAGCGTCAGTACGGCTCGGACGCGGCACGGCGACTGGCCGATCTGGACGCTCAGCGCGCCCAATGGGACCGTCGTTTACGCGACTACGCCCAGCAGCGGCACAAGATCATGGCCGACGCTTCGCTGTCGATCGCTCAGCGCGATCGGCAGCTGCAGTCGCTGTTAAGCCGCGGCTTCGATGCCAATGAACGCAGGCGGGTGGATGTCATGGTGCGCAACGACCTGCTTCCGCCCCTGAACTAGGGGCGGTATCGAAGGCAGGACCGATTCGAGTTCAAGCGCGGAACGCAAGCGCGCCCTAGCCTGCCGGCAACAATCAGAAGTCTCCGATTGGATAACGCAGGCAGCAGGTTTGGCGGTTGATCGAACTCGATGGTGCATCCAGCAGGTTGACGCAATAGGCGGTCATCGGGGCCCGGCTGTCGCAAACAGTCCAGTCGCCGTCAGCGCTGTGCTGCCGCGGGGCTCTCGGTGTGAATCACGCAGCGCCATTGATCGTCGAGCTTGACCCACGTCGAGGTGTCATAGACGTCCATCTCCATGGATTTTCCATCCATCTGCGTCTTCTGGCTTACGCGGTAGCTGGCAATAGCTACGTCGTCTCTCGGGAAGAGTATGTCCATCCCGGATATTTTGTACTCGATCAACTTGAATCTTTCGTCGTTCGCCATCTTGGCGTAAGCCGCATGATCGAACTTATTCGCGCCATGGGCGCTGACCATGAGCGCGGGTTCGGTCAGCATTCCGGTGGCCACTTCAGATTCGCGATCGAGTATCGATTGCCAGAAAGAATGCTCGAGCCGCTCAATCTCGCCCTTGTGCTTGGAGGCGTTCATGGGAACGATCCTTTTCAGGTATGACGATGTTCATGGATAGGCGATATGGCGTTATTCCTTCGTGAGAAGCGCGCAGACATCGCCTAACAATTCCGAAGCCTCCTCGGCTTGGCTCAGTTCCGGGCCGGCATGCCTGTCAACGGTCAGCGGTTGACCGCGGAAGTTCATGTCTGACGCCAGGTTCGATCCAGTCCACGGCCGCAACTGCGCGCGGGCGATGGGTAAGTGCCGAAAATATCAGCAGTGCTTTGTTCTCGGGCCACCATCGGAGATACGGTTCGTTTCAGCGGCGAGTTAGGGAAAAAACGGTAATCGGTTGAACAGCGGTCGGCTGTTCAGGCGGCTGGGTCTCTACGAAGCCCCGGGGTTATCCGGAACGCTTCAAACCAAATTGTCTGATAAATTGCTTTCATGCCGAACAAGCCGAACAACATGTCCGATTCATTCAATTGCTCACGGCGCACGTTGCTGCAATTGGCCGGAAGCCTGGCTCTCGCACGCGGATTGAGCTGGTTGCCCGTGGCCGACGCGAAGGCCACGCCGGCGCACGCGGATGCGACCTCGCGAAGTCTTTGGTACGCACGGTCGGCGGACGAGAAGCAGCTGCTGCTCGACGGCCTGCCGCTCGGCAACGGTCACTTGGGTGCGTTGTTGGGTGGCGACGCTGCGCAGGAGTGCCTTGCGATTACCGACGGCAGCCTCTGGCAAGGGAGGCGCAACGACGAGCCGGACAACGAGGGCCAACTGCCCTATGAGCCTTTCGATGCGAGCAGGTTCGGAAGTTTCGCCCTGCTGGCCAAGCTGCGTCTGTCGTTACCCACGCACGCCGCGCCGGAAGACTATCGCCGCGAACTCGACCTGCAGCAAGGTTGCGCACGCGTGCATTACACCAAGGCAGGCACGCGCTATCGCCGCGAAGCGTTCGTGAGCCACCCCGATCGCGTGCTGGTCCTGCGCTTCACGAGCGAAGGCAGTGGTGATTATCAGGGGACGCTGGCGCTGGAAGGCGCACATGGCGAACGCACGCTTGAGGCGGGCCCACAGCCGTCCGACGCCCATGCGCTAGGCTTCGAAGGGCGCTTCGAGAACGGGCTGGGCTATGCGGCGCAGATGGCCATCGTCGCCGACGGCGGCCGCGTGGCGGTAGACGGCGATGTCCTGCGCTTCGACGGTTGCCGCGCGTTGACCGTGGTCCTCGCCGCGGCGACGAACTACGCGCCCGCCGCTCCGGATTTCATCGATCGCAAGGCCGAACCGATCGGAGTGGCATCGCAACGGATTCACGCGGCACTGGCCAAGCCGGTGCAAGTCCTGCGCGATACGCACGTGGCCGATCACCGCGCGCTGTTCGACACGATGCAAGTGAACCTCGGCGCATCCAGCGCGGCACAGCGAGGTCTGGACACCTGGGCACGGCTGCAGGACCGGGCAAAATCGCAGGTGCCCGATCCCGAATTTGAGGCTACGTATCTGCAGTTCGGCCGCTACCTCACCATCGCCGGTTCGCGCGACGGCCTGCCCACCAATCTGCAGGGCTTGTGGATCACCGACAACGACCTGCCCTGGTTCAGCGACTACCACACCGACATCAATCTGCAGATGAACTACTGGTTGCCGGATCGAGCGGGTCTGGGCGGCCAATGCTTCGAGGCTTTGGCCGACTACTGCGTGCAACGCCTCGAGATGTGGACGCAGATCACGCGCGAGCGCTTCAACGACCCGCGCAACCGCTTCCGCAACACCTCGGGAAAAGTCGCCGGGTGGAGCGTCGCGATCTCGCTCAATGCCTTCGGCGGCAACGGCTGGTGGTGGCATCCGGCCGGCAACGCGTGGCTGTGCCTGAGCCTGTGGGAGCACTGGCAATACACGCTCGACCGACGCTACCTGGAGAAGATCTTCCCACTGCTGCAAGGCGCATGCGAATTCTGGGAAGCCCGGTTGATCGAGACCGAAGTGCGCGATGCGGACGGCACCACGCGCCGCATGCTGGTCGACGATCACGACTGGTCGCCCGAACAAGGGCCCCAGGACGCGCGTGGCATCGCCTACGCGCAGGAACTGGTCTGGGCGCTGTTCGGCCACTACGTCGAGGCCAGCCGCGTGCTGGGGCGGGGCACGCATCACGCCGCCGTGGTCGGCAGGCTGCGCGAACGACTGTACCTGCCGCGTGTGCTCGATGACGGGGTGCTCGAAGAATGGATGGGCGCGCACGATCTGGGCGAGCCGCGACACCGGCACCTTTCGCATCTGATCGGCCTGTTCCCGGGCGACCGCATCCACGGCGACACCGCACCGCCGGCTCTGGTGGCAGGCGCGCGACGCGCGCTGGACTTGCGTGGCGAGGACAGCTACGGGTGGGCCAACGCCTGGCGCGCGCTGTGCCGCGCACGGCTGCGCGAAGGCGATGCCGCCTACGATCTGCTGATCGCCAACCTCGCACCCTGGCGGGAGGGATCGAAGGCGATGGCGGGCACGTCGGCCAACCTGTTCGACATCTATGCCCTCGGCGGCAAGGGCATCTTCCAGATCGACGCCAACTTCGGCGCGGCGGCGGCGATGCTTGAGATGCTGTTGTACTCGCGCCCGGGACGGATCGAACTGCTGCCGGCTCTGCCGCGCGCCTGGCCGCGCGGCAAGGTGACGGGGATCGGTGCGCGCGGCGGTTTCGTGGTCGATCTGGCATGGCGCGACGGCCGCGCCGAAGAGGTACGCATACGCAGTGTCGGCGGTACTGAAGTCGAACTGGCGCATGCCGGGCAAGTCCTGCCGCTGCGATTGGAAAGCGGGCAGTCTGTTCAGCTGCGCGTAAACGCCGAAGGTCGGCTGGGTTATCTCTAGCGTTGGCGTCTCATGGCGACCGGATTTAATTATTGATGTGGACGCAACCGCGTGCCTGGCGCAGAATCGCCAAAAAATCACGGTAGGTGGCGCAATGGCTCAGTCGATGCTTTTCGCGTTAGCTCTGGCGGCGGGTGCGGTGCTTCCCCAGGTCGATACGACGACCGTCGCCACGGGCCTCAAGCACCCCTGGTCGATGGCGTTTCTTCCTGGCGGCGATTTCCTGGTCAGCGAAAAGGAAGGCGGTTTCGTCCGGGTCACCGCGGATGGAACCAAATTTCCGATCGCGGGTATGCCATCGGATATCGACAATGTCCGGCAAACGCGAGCCGACAATAGCGGCCTGTTCGACGTCGTGCTGCATCCGGATTTTCTCCAGAATCGACGGCTCTATTTTTCCTATGCCTCCAAGGATCCCACCGGATCGACCACGCGCTTGTCCACGGCGCTCCTGGTGGATGACGGACTCGTCGATATCCAGGTGCTGTTCGACGCGACTCCACGTTCTGGCGAACGCTTCCACTACGGTGGCGGGCTGCTGATCGATCGCCATCGTCGACTGTATCTGACCGTCGGCGAACGTCATTACCATGAGCGGGACAATCCGCCGATGCCGGCGGCACAGGATCCCGCCAGCAGACACGGGAAAATCTATCGATTCACGCTCGATGGCCAACCCGCCGCGGGCAATCCCGACTTTGGCGCCGATGCGGTTCCCGGACTCTATGCGACCGGTATTCGCGCTGCCCAAGGCTTGGCGCAAGCCTCCGACAGCGATCGCATCTGGATGTCCGAACACGGCCCGGTGGGCGGCGACGAGATCAACATCCTGCGGCCGCGCGCCAACTACGGCTGGCCAGTGAAGACAGCGGGCGTCTATCGCGATCGCGAGTACAACCCGCAATCGCTGCCCGGCGCGATCTACACGGCCCCTGCCTGGATCTGGAAAGACCGTACCGTGGCACCGACCGGTTTGACGGTGTACAGCGGGTCGCAGTTTCCACAGTGGCGCGGCGATCTGATCATGACAGGCCTCGGCAGCGGCCACCTGATGCGCGTCGACCTCGATGGCGAACGCGTTGTCGGCGTCGACTATCTCATCGGCGGCACCCGATTTCGCAATGTGAAACAAGCCGCGGACGGCAACCTCTATGCGCTGACGGACGAGCCCGAGGGGCGAATCCTGCGGCTGGAACGAAAAGCGTCCACGGAAATTTCGCCCACTCGATAGTGGCTGTCTGCAGTCATGTCGATGGCGATCCTTGGCCTTGCGGTTGGCGCTGACGATCCAGCCCGTTATTCGGTGGCGGGCTGGGCGATGGCCCATGGCATGGCGCGGATATATCTGGATGGGTAATTTCCCAACAAGAACGATGGAAATGAGCCCGAAATCCATCAGCCCTGACCGCATCCGGCCGGCGCACATCGGCGCCGGCCGTCGCCGTCGTCATGGTTATCGACCAGGCCGCACCACGCAGCCCGGCTCGTTGATGCTGGTATCCAGCACCGCATAGCGCGCAGGCGTTGAGCCGTTGGCGAACACGTTGCCGAAGCCCCAGCCCTTCGAACCGTTGGTGAAGACGGATGCGTCGACGCGGGACACTGCCGTCGGCGAGGCGGCCGACGCGGTCAAGCGATGCATCTGCCCCACGCCCGGTCGATTCCACGCTTGTATGCTGCCGCGTCCGCTCAGGACGAAGCCGGTGCCGCCCACGCCGCTGTTGGCAGTGGTAAACCAGCCGCTGTCGCTGAAGCCGACGAAGCGTCCCGGGTTGTAGGGATCGGCGATGCAATACGTCGCATTGGACAAGCGCGCCATGCCGAAGTGGCCGTCACCATCCAGGATGGCCAGGACTACCGGCTTGCCGTCGGTCTGCAGCGCGATATCCTGGAAGTACCCATTGACGCCGTCGAAGTTGAAGCTAGGGGCAACGAAGTCGGTATCGATCGTGCCGTCGGGATTCACTCTGCGCATCCAGTCGGCTACGGAAAATCCGCGGAAAAAGATGTTGGCGGTCAATATCCTGCCGTCGGCCTGCTGGGCCACGCGATGGACGGGAATGTCGAGGTCCGGGCGGACGTAGCTGGTATCGAGGCTGCCGTCCGGGTTGTACCGCACCAGGGTGCCGTGAGGCGGGGCCGGGTCGCGACTGACGCCGTGTCCGGTCACCAGCTTGCCGTCGGCTTGAATAGCCAAGCTGGTAGCGCCGCTGGTCACGGCGTCCAGGATCCTGATTGAAACGCCGTTGCTGCCAAAGGTGGGATCGGGGCGGCCGTCGGTGAGATAGCGGGCCATTACCGATTCGGTGCCCCCGCGCCACCATACCCATGCTCCGGTGCCGGCGACGACGATCTTGCCGTCGGGCTGGATAGCGATCTCGCGTGCCTCGACACCGTTTTCCGACCATTCGTAGCGCGACAGCGCCACGCCGGAGTCGCCGAAAGATCGATCGAGTTCGCCGTTGCTGTGATAGCGAACGAGGAGCCCCCAGTTGAAGGCCGACCAATAGTCGATGACGTTGAGGGCGACCACGATCTTGCCGTCTGCCTGGACCGCGACGTCGTAGTTGGACACTCCGTAGTAGTCCGAATCCCAGTCACCGTCGGTGGTGGCTATTCCATCGCCGGAGAAGCTGCGGTCGGGCGTTCCGTCGGGGTTGTAGCGCAGCAATAGTGATTCGTCGTCGAGGAGGCCAGCGACTAGAATCTTGCCGTCCGGCTGAAGCGTCAGCGTGTCGCATGAACCTTTGTCTTCGCTCGTCTGCACGGCGATATCCACACCGCCGTTGTTGCCGAAACTGAGATCCGGTTGGCCATCGGCCTGTAAACGCGACAGGTGACATTTCAGAACAGGGATGGGGGTCCACCGGTAGTAACCGGTCGCCAATACCACGATCTTGCCATCGTTCTGGATAGCGAAAGCCTGGCCATAGAGAGGCTTGGGAACATCGTTGCGAATCGTGCCGCCGCGTCCGAAGCTGGGATCCAACGCGCCGTCGGACGGGGCTTGTGCGAAAGCGGGGGCGATGCTGGCCGCAAGCAGCGCGCATGCGAGGGACAGACGCCGTGCGCGGGGGAATGCACAGGTATTCATAGGGGACTCCTGTCGAAATATGACAAGCAGGCTGCCGTCGACGTCCCCTGTAACCACCGATGACCGCAGTTGGGTGATGCCCGGTGATCCGAGCGATAGCGCTATAGCACGTAACCGGGCGCCGGGCCGTGGCGATGTAGCGAAATCATGGATCGGCCGTTCGCGGAACTTCGCTTGCGTGATGCGATTCCTTCGTCAATTGCGACAGATTCCAGATGCGCTCTCCGACTTTCAGGCGACCGCTTAGGGAGGTGAATCACTACGACAGCATCGGTTCCTAACGCACCGCGTGGCCATCTGGAATGATGGTTGCTGTTTTGCATACGGCCGGCCAGAGAGATCTCCGGCAATGGGCGGCGGATCGACCGACATGGCGAAATCGTTTTGTAAAAACGTCTGATCTATTTTTCCATTCGGAAGGTAGCGGACCAACGCGGCGAAGTCGGGCTGATACAGCAAGGTGCGCGCGACGATGAAGCGGCCGTCGGGCTGAAGAACCATCGCCGGTTCGGGCCGTCCACTGCGCGGGTGCGTCTTGCTCCTTCGGTTCATGGCATCGGCGACGCTGTTTTCCACGTGGATGTTCCCTGAGCCTTGCTGGGGCTTAACAGCTCACTACTGTGATATCGGTATCCGCGGTTGCGGCCAACCGCCCCAAATGAAAGCCTCTGACGTGGCAGCTGTGACGACACAGCCGTCCCTCGGCGTCACGCCGCCGAGACTCGGCGCCGTCCGGGACACCGGAAGATCGACGCGATCGGATTCGCATATGCCCCAGCAGTGCTATCGTTCGGCAGCGCCGTAGAAGCCGGGCGCCCGGAACCAGCTTCAGCCTGATCGATGCGGTTGTGTATGGCCAGATTTCCTCATGCGTGGGTCGTTCTCGCCGTACTGGCGTCCCCGCTGACCGCAGGGGCGTCCCAAGCCCCCGCGGGCGATATTCCGTCCGGCGATTACGAGATTGCGCCCGGGGCGTTGGACGATGCGCTCAACGCCTTCGCCACCCGCAACGATCTGCAACTGATCTATTCGCCGGCCTTGGTGGCCAGGCGACGCAGCCCGGGCTTGACGGGTAATCCCGGGATTCGCGAAGGTCTGGCGCAACTGCTGGACGGCACGGGCCTCACCGCGGTCGCGGTAAGAGCCAATGTCTACTGGTTGCAGCCGGCGCCGCGTGCGCATTCGCGGCAGAAGACCGATGCAGGATCGGTCGCGCCAAAGTCGCCAGCCTCGCCGAAGTCGCCGACCCAGTTGGACACGGTGCATGTGACCGGAAGCCGGATCAAGCGCGCGGGGCTGGAAAGCTCGCTGCCTTTGACTCTGATCACCCAGGAGCAGATTCGCGCCAGCGGCCACCAGACTTTGTTCGATGTGCTGCGGTTGATGCCAGGCATGTCCGGTCACCATCCGCGCAATATCGCCAGCGAAGGCGGCAACAGCCAGGTGCCGACCGCGGCCGCGGCTTCGGCCAGTTTGTACTCGCTCGGTCCGCGAGCGACCTTGTTCCTCGTCGATGGGCGACGCATCGCCAACTACGGTCTGGTGTCGACCGACATGGGCGCGTTGACCGACCTCAACGGCATCCCGTTGAGCATGGTCGATCACATCGAGATCGCTCGCGGCGGTGCGTCGGCCATCTACGGCGCCGACGCGATGGCCGGCGTCGTCAACATCATCTTGAAGAAGGACTACCGAGGCGTCGAAGTCGGCGGCAGCTATGGCGTATCGCAGCGCGGCGATGCCGAGCAGCAGCGCCAGTACGCCAGCTTCGGCTCGCAGACGCGCGGCGGCGGCAACGTTTTCGTCAGTGTCGATCACTTCACCCGCAATCCGCTGATCGGCAGCCAGCGTCCGTGGGCCACGCTCGACCGGCGGAGGTTCGGCGGAGACGACCGGCGGATCCAACTGGGCTTCCTGCAGGACGACGGAAGCGTGGTTCCGACGGCCGGCTGTCGCCATCGCGATCCCACGCCGGCCGGCATCGAGTGCAGCTTCGATGTCCCGCGTTACAGCAGTCTGCAGCCGGGCATCACCAGCAATGCGCTGTACACCCATCTGCGTCAGCCGATCGGCGAGAACCTCGAGTTCTACGCCGATCTGCGCCTGTCGCGGACCGGACTGGAGCTGCGCAATGCGCCGAGCCATGGCGTGATGCCGCTGTCCGCCGATCATCCCGACAGCGAAGAGTTGCAAAACGGCTCGTACTCGCTATTGAACTACTGGTTCGCCGACGTGGGGCCGATAGGCAACCGTGTGGTCACCACCAACAAGGATTACGCCATCGGCATCAATGGGCAGCGCAACGCCTGGAGCTGGGATCTGAGCGTGTCGCGCCGCAACAACGAAGTCAGCAATCGCATCAACGGTTTGATCAGCCTGTCGGCGCTCGACTCGGTCATCGACGATCGAAGCTATCGCTTCAATCGGGTGGATAGGAATGCCGACGCCGTACTCGCCAAACTGTCGCCTACCGTCGTACTGGGCGGGCAAATGTCGCTGGATACCTTGTCCGGCAGCATCGACGGCCCGCTGTTCGCGTTGCCGGCCGGCGAGGTGCAGGTGGCGGCCGGTTTCGAAACGCGCCACGAGCATCTGAGCAATCGGCCCGATCCTTCGTTGACGCAGGGCGATATCGCGTTGGCGATGGACTTCCAGCGCCGAAGCGACAGCCGCAACGCGTCGGCGGTCTACGCCGAACTCAAGGCGCCGCTGCACGACAAGCTCTGGATGGATGCGGCATGGCGCCTGGATCGCAATCGCGGTTACGGCGACCAGACTTCGCCGATGTTCGGTCTGCGGTGGCAGCCGTGGCGGTCGCTGATGCTGCGCGCTTCGGCCGGAGAGGGCTATCGCGCGCCGACGCTGGCCGAACAGCGCGGCCCGCTGTTGATCAAGCAGCAGGCCAGTTACTACGTCCCCGTCGACGACTCGCTCCGGCCTTGCCATCAGGAAGCTTACGATCATTGCATCGTCGATCTGCGCGCGCGGGTCAACGCGGAACTCAAGCCCGAGACCTCGACCAGCCGCAACCTGGGCCTGGTCTGGACGCCCGGCGATGATTTTTCGTTGACCGCCAACCACTATCGCATCCGGCGCAAGAACGAAATTCTGCCGATCAATGCCCTGGGCCTGGAGGAAATCTCCCCCAAGGCCCTGATACGCGACGAGAACGGCGAGCTGATCGCCGTCGCCAGCTATCTCGACAACGTCGGCAGTACCGAAGTGCGCGGTTGGGAGATGGAGGCCGAGTACCGGCGCAAGACCGGGCGCTGGGGCGACGTCAGTTTTCGCCTGAGCGGCCACTACACGCATCGTCTGCTTCGACGGCAACGTCCGATCGCGTCGGTCGCGGACGATGCCGGCATCGAAATTCCCAATCGCAGCGTGCTGGGCGATGTGCGCTGGACCTATCGCGATTGGATAGCGACGCTCAACGTGTACTACATGGGGCCGACGACGGTGTCGGTACCCGGGCCCGTCAGCACCTTCGTCTACGGAAGCTACGTCGAGCGAAAGCGCCGCATACCGAGTACGACACTGACCGGCGTCGATCTGGCTTATGGCGGCATCAAGCGTTGGTTGTTCAGTGTCAACATCAACAATCTCGCCGACCGCCAGCCGGGCAACTACAACTACAGCAGCGGCGGCTACAGCATTGCCGACGACGATCCGGTCGGGCGCTATTACCTGGTCAGTGCGGCGTATCGGTTCTGAGCCGGGCGGGCGCGGGGCTTGCCGACGATCCGAAGAGGATCTTCAGCAAGCTCCACGCCTGTCAAACGCCCCGCGCGCCGGGCGGGCTCCATCTCGGCGTGTCGATGAGGCCTGACCCGTTCCGGGTCCACAGAGCTTGAACGCCCACTCCGACAATCAAAGTCCGCAAGGCGACGGCAGTACCGGATTTTGTTCTTTCACATTGTCGACATGGGCTACTTTTTTACTGCGCATGTCGGCGATCCGCGCTTCCACGTCGGCGGTGGTGATGGCTGCGCCTTCCTGGAAGAAGACCCAATCGATATCTTCCTGGTATTCGCGCATCTGAGGAGAATCGACGGGGCCTTGAGAGCCGTCCGCACCCTTGGGCATGAACCACAAGTTGAAGTTGATCGACATGAAATCCTCCGGGTACACGGCGCTGGTGTGCACGGAGAACAATGTGCCATCGACGTAGTAGCTGACTTTGTCGTCGGCGACCGTCAGCAGCAACGTATGCCAACCCGCATAACTGCCTTCCTTGCGGGAAAATTCGTTCACTTTGGTCCAGGGCTCGAGCTGGAACGTCTCCCAAGTGGTCGTCCACATCGCCGGCTTGGTGTTTTCGCCCCAGCCGCCGTTGGGCAGATACTCGAAATCGGTCTCACTGTAGTCTTTGTCCATCGGTGCTTTGAGCGGACTGATGGCATAGAACGTCTGGATCACTTCATCGCCGTCCGGCCCCGAGTTGGGTTCATCGCGGAAAAAGATGCGTGCGGCATAAGTGCCTTCGCGATATTTTCGCGCATGGCAAAACTGGGTGTGACGGGTCTTCTCGCCGGTGCCGTTGGTGACCGAGCTCATTCTGACTGCGCCCGCCGCGGTGTCCGGAATATCCGAATGGAACGACAGGCCCTGCGCGGACCAGGTCGCGCCTTTGATACCGGGATGGCCGGTTTCGGTTCTCACCTTCCAGCCGTTGCCGTGAAACGCGGCCAGATCGCGATAGCTGAAGTCATCGAAAAAGACGGCGGCCGTCGCCGGAGCCGAAGCTGGCTTTGCCGCGGCAGTTTCCGCCGGTTTGGATGCTTGTTCGGTCGCCGAGTCGGTTTTCGAACCGCATCCGGTCAAGGCAACGGCCCCGGCAAGAACGCTGGCGAGAAAAATACGATGCTGCCCCATGTTCTTATCCCTGTTCTTCGTGGCGGACTGTTTACGGCCGATTGCAGCGGGTGAATTTGTCGCATCACCGAGAACGTTGTCAAATGACTGGGCGATACATGCGCCGACCGGGCTCAGCGTCGGCAGCTGGTCGGGTTGTCGCCATGCCGCACTGCCGGCGGGGCGGCAAAAGCGGCGCATCACCTTCGAGATGGACTTGCAATCACAGTCCGGAGCAGCCGGGTATCCGATGCATGCGGGATGGAGCCTGCAATCACAGTCCAGGGCATGCCGATGTCTGATGCTTGCCGTCGAGCGGCGCCGTGTCTGGTCGTTGTTGTCGCGCCGTCACGGCGCGCATGGCCACGCGTCGCTCAGCGCATCAGGGCTGGATCGATCCATGAACGATCCGGTCACCCGCCGCCACGACGCGACAAGCCGCAGCCAGGGGACAACCATGAAACGACCGACCCACATCGGCCGCAGCGCCAGTATTCGCCGATCCATCGCATCGCTCGAATGCGGCGTGCCCGCGGGATTCATGCACTACCTGGCGCGCTTGAAGCCACTGAGCATCGTCTTTGCCGCCGCCTTGCTCGGCGGATGTCCCGCTACGCAGATCGACGAGAACGGCGTGCGCGTCCAGACCGGATCGATCCCGCCGCCGCCGACCACGACGCGCTTGAACGGCATCGGCTCTTCGCCCGCGCCCGCGCAGGCCAAGGCCGCCGCGAACTTGATGCTGCCGATCGAGTTGCTCAGTGCCGGCTATCCGACCACGCCGATCACCGCCCACGCCGATCTCGGCGTGAGCGCGGCCAACCTGTCGAAAGTGGCGCAGGTCTGGTTCCAATGCCATCGTTGCGGGTATTACGGCGCGCCCGAATTCGAAAAGGTCGTCACTGCGCTGCCCAAGGTCAAAGCCAGCATGCGGGTGATCGGCGGCGCGACCGCACCGGCGGAGATCGATGCGATCCCGTGGGTCGACATCACCGATGCCGACGTCGTGCTCGATACGCCCGAGCGTCTGCAAGGCGGCATCAACGGTGGTTTCTACACCATCAAGATCACGCTCAAGCTGACGCCGCAGAGCAAGAGCAAGCTGGTCGCCCTGCCCAAGCTCAACCGCGTGCAGTTCCGTTTCAACGGGACCGATGGCGAGACCAACGGCTTGCGCATTGTGCAATTGCAGCTGCGCGATACCGCCGCGAACGACGTCGGCCAGAACACCATCGCCTACACCAATCCCAAGGTCGAGAAGGACGCCGGCCGCTTGAACAGCGCGGATGCCGAGGCGGGGAGGGCGCTGTGGTACGCCGAGAATTCGCTGGCCAAGTCCAGCGTGGTGCGGCGCAAAATCCAGGCCTCGTGCTCGGGCTGCCACGCGCAGGATGGACGCGATCTGCAGTACTTCAACTATTCGAACAAGTCGATCGTCCAGCGCAGCCGCTTCCATGGCCTGAGCGAGGCGCAGGGCAAGCAGATCGCGGCCTTCATCCGCTATTCGCAGCGCGACCTGCCGCACGTGGCGCAGGCGCGGCCTTGGAATCCGCCGTATCAGCCCGGCCCCGGCCTGGACGCCCAGCCGCTCAACGAGTGGGCCGCCGGCGCGGGGCTGGACGCGGTGCTGACCACCGCGCAGGAGCAGATGAATTCGATGCTGGGTAAGCCGCTCGACACCGCGATGTCGGCGGTGACCCAGGCCGACATCGACAAGGCGATGGACGCCAAGGCCACCATGAACGTTCGCGAGATGCCGGTGAATCTGCAGTTCCCGGATTGGAACGCGTGGTTGCCGAGCATCCACCCGATGGATGTGTGGCCGGAAGGCGCGAACACCCAAGGCTCGTTCAAGGCCGGCGCCAACCTGCCGAACGGGTTCAAGCATCCCGCCGCGCAGCACAAGAAGGTCGCCGATTGGCTGACCGCGAAGAAAAGCGCGACGTTCGGCGATTGGAGCCATCTCGCCCCGAACGACCGCAACCAGATCAAGCACGAATTCTTCCTGCTGGGTTGGGATGCCTACAATTTCCTCGGCGGCGGCCGCGGCGATCACATCAACCACAATGGCGCGCCCTTTGGCGCGCAGTTGGGCGCGGCGAACCTCAAGCGCCTGGCCAGCGAGGCCACGATCCAGGCCAGCGGCCGACCCGGCGCATTCACCGATGCGGCCTTCATCGAGCGCGCGGTCGCCAGCATGCTGCACTGGAACTCGCTCAATCAGTGGTATCTGGCTCAGGCCTATGGCCTGGAAGGGAACCAGAAGTGGTTCTTCGGCGATATCGAGAACGGCCAGTGGGTGGGCCGCGGCGAGGCGCGCGGTTGGCCGTTCCGCACCGTCGGCCCGTTCTTCCTGGCGCCGCACATGCTCTACCAGCGCGACAACAACCTGCCCGGCGGTCGCTGGCGCGACTGGTACTTCGCCTGGGAGGCCGACAACATCACCGCGTCGTACTACAAGAGCAACCAGTGGTACCAGGCGCAGATGACGATCAACTCGGGCGCCCAGGACGACTGGTCCAACTTCACGATGGATTGGCCCTATCTGTTCGCGTTCGACAATCTGATCGGCGACATCGTCGGCACCTCGACGCCGGCGCATGCCGACATCAAGATCGGTCACTACATCCGCCTGATCCAGGGCCGGATCAAGGGCGCGCAGTACGTCATGAACAAGGTGCCGCTGAACCGGCCCAATCCCGCTGCGCCCGACGAGTTGTTCCAGAACAAGGGCCGCGACAGTCGCGCGAACGCGGCCAAGCAGTTCCAGCCGCGCAACTACATGGACAACGGCACCGGACAAACGCCGTACCGCGCGCTCAATACGCTGGCACAGGGCTTGCATCTGAAGGTGATCAACGGTTCGATCCGGATGTACCTGAGCGCCTACGGCGATGTTCCCGCCGAAGCGTGGCGTCGCTGCGATCCCAACAACTATTCCATGGGCGGTGAGCCCGAGCCGGTGCATGGGATGTCGTTCTGCCTGGATCGTTCGCGCACGCCGCTGCTGCGCGATCCCAACGGCAATTACTACCTGGCGGCCGGCAACACCACGCTGTATCAGGCCAACCAGTACGGCCTGATGACGGCCCGCGCGATGGGTGCCGACGCGCAACGCGTGCAGCAATGGGAGGCCTGGCAGAACCGGATGTGGCCGTGATCTTCGCGATGGCGGCCACGCGGCGCAAACGCCACGGCCGCTTCAGCCGGAGCCGGCGATAGGCCAATAAGGGCAGTCCTGCTCCAAAGGCTTGAGTTTCGCGCATTAAGAATCAATGGGTTGGCTGTGGACTGTTCAGCGGGTCATTCGGCGGTCAACATGTCGGCCAAGCCGTAAACTCGAAACCACGGACATGCACCGGGGAGAGGCTCGGCCTCGGGTCGCAGGAGAAGCCCATGAAGCGCACGTGGACCATCGTTGGCGTTGCCGATGTCGCTCGCAGCTTCGGCTGGTATCAGTCGTTGTTCGGTCAAGACAAGACCGCTCCGGCCCACGACTACTTCGGGCAAATCGTGGACGAGGACGGAACGGTCTTGATTTGCCTGCATCGATGGGGAGCGCACGAGCACCCGCCCTTGGCCGATCCCGAGCACGCCCAGCCGGGCAATGGACTGCTCTTGTTCTTCCGTGTAGACGACTTCGACGAGACCTTGCTCAGGGCCCGGTCGCTAGCCCCCAAGTTGGAAGAAGAACCTCATTTGAACCCCGCTACCGGAACGCAGGAATTCGCACTGCGTGATCCTGACGGGTACTACGTCATGGTCAGTGCGCTTGCCGTGGTGTGACACAAGGTTCAGGTCGGCTTTCGTCGAGCCGTGGACGCCGCCGTTGCGACGCCGGCACGCCGCCCGTCGCCAGGTGGTTTGACGGGCGTTGCCGAGTGGGTGTATCTATCGGCGGTCCGAGCAGGGAAGGGCTATGCCATGAGGAAGGCTGCAATGAATACCAAGGCGCTCATCGTGATGGGCTTTGTCCTCGGGGCGATGGCCGCTCCGGCGGCGGCGACCGACAAGATGATGATCGACATGCAGGGTGAGTCGCCGAATCGGGTCCTGGTGTACGTAGACGATCATTCGACCGACAAGTCGCCGATCGGGGACGAATCGGCCCGCATTCGCGAAATCGTCCTGACGATGGTCTACGAGGCCGCGGGACAGCCCTACTGGACCGAGACCGACCTGCAGTTCAAATGCCCCAGCCTGAGTTACGGCAAGAAGGCATCGCGTAAGGGGCAGGCGGACGAAACCGGGGTCCTCCCCGATGCCGACTCGGCCGAGTTCCGCATGGTCGAGGGACATAAGCGAATGAAGAATTCGCCGAACATCGAAACCTTGTCCGGCAGCAACTGGCAGACGGCATCGAACTACCTGATGCTCAAGGTCTATCGCGTTGCGTGCAGCGATGTGGCGATCAGCCAGGCGAAGCAGGCCGCCGCGATGCCGAACGGAAAGATGGATCCCGATGCGTTGCGCCGGAGCATGCGCGATATCGGCCTCGACGTGGCTGAGTTCCTGCCCGCCGAAGGCCTGTCGATGAACATGCTGGCCAGCTATACCTGGGAACATTTCTGGAAAGACGCTCCCAAGCCCGCGCTCAACAACGGCAGGCCGCTGACCGCGGAAGAGTCGACTGCGCTGGAGAAGGCGCTGAAGGACCAGATCGCCACGTTGGAGCAGCGACGAGATTCCGTCGGCGCTCGGATCAAGAAGATGGACGATGAGAATCGCTTCATCGGCGAGGCCGCGAAACTGCGTGGTGGCCGCCGCATCAGCAGCACCGAGCAGACGATGCTGAGCGTCTGGCTGGGCAAGGGCGAGAGCGATGTCGTCGCGGCGATGGGCGCGCCCAATGTCAGCGAAGCGGGCGGCATTCGCTTTCTGACGTATTTCGGTGAACACGATGGCCGTTTCGCCCTGGTAACGGCCGGCGGAGCCCACGTTGCGACCCAGGGTCTGTACGAAAGCTGCCAGGCTCAATTCGTCCTCAAGCCCGATGCCGCTGGAGCGATGCGCGTGGCGGACGTCGTCGTCAATGAAAGCCGCAGCGGTCCGGGCCGAGCATACGTTTGCTCAAGCTTGCTCAACGCACCAAGAAACTAGAACCCGACCCGGAATCGCCGATGCGCGTCTTTGGCGAAGCTTCCAGACTGCCGTCCCGCCAAGGCGGCGGGACGGTTTACGGCAGCGCGAAGCATTGGTCGTCCCTGGGCTGGGTTCTCGACAGCGGACGTCCAGTGACGACCCGCTGCGCCCGCTCATTCGGCGTTGACGCTCGATGGAGCCGACGCCGGGTGACGGCGCTGATCGCGGATCAATCGGCCTTGGCGCTCCCGGCAGCCATGCATTTTTCCAGCATCCGGTAGGCCTTCTGCAGCTCCACCAGCTTGACGGCATATACCTCCTTGCCATCGAGCTGCACCGTGAATTCATCGGTGTCCTCGCCTTTCTTGATGACCGTCTTAAGATAGTTCTTCACTTTAAGGAACAAAACGAAGGTGCCGTGTTCGGGAATGAACTTGGTGAGCGCGGTGGGATAAGTGACCGTCTTTCCCCGCGCATTGATGGTGATGCTGACCTGTTGGATGCCGTCCCGCGCCGGAATGTTCTTGCCGCTGAACCAGATCTGCCCGCCGCCTTCCTTCACTTGCGCGGCGTTTTCAGGGCCATGGATGGCGTACAGGCCATCGGTCATGATGTAGCTGACCGAGCAGCGCAGGCCGTTGTTTTCCCGGCTGCGCATCAGTACCCAAAAGCCGTCTTTCGACTTGTAGAAAGCGTCGCTGTACAGCGAGCCCTCGCTGCCTCCGCCTCCCTGGAGAAGTTCGGCCGGGATTTGCGCCATCGCCGAGGGAATCACCGGCAACGTGGCGGCCAAGCCGGCTGCTATGGCCCATAAATACTTTCTCAAAGGCATGGATTTACCCTCCGTGTTTCGCATGCCGGCCGATATTAGCATGCGGCGTGGCCGGGTTAATCGCATCGCAAATCCCGGCGCTGTTTGGGTTGCGCTGGACCAGTCCGTTCGTAAACGGCCGTTCGGCGAAGGTGCCGAGATGATTTTGATTCGGTCGTTGTTACTGAGTAATACCGCCGGGCCCTTCCATCCCGGCGGGTGCGCCAACAGGGGCCGGCCGGCGATGTCGGTTTGGGTTCCGGGTTAATCTTCACCGACCTTGGGATGCCTCAGTCCTGTTGAAATCGATGGGCATCGGGTGGTCGCGGCTCTATATGCACCACAGCTTCGCTTCACCCAGTCGCAGTGATTCGCCTCCTGGGCGTCCCGCTCGGGGCGGAAGACAATGAATCTGGAATCTGCCCGAATGATCGACTACGACCTCGAACTGCAACACCACAACGACGTGCTGCGGCGCGCGTGCGCGATCCGCGCCTCGGATCGGGTTCTCGACGTCGGATGCGGCACCGGACAGACTGCGCGCGAGGCGGCGCGGCTGGCGACGTCGGGATCCGTGCTCGGGATCGACCGGTCGAATGAGATGATCGAGCGTGCAAGGGCGCTTGCCGGCGAAGCAGAGCTGAGCAACGTCGAGTACGTATGCGCGGATGCCGAAGGACATCTATTGTCGCGCGAGAGTTTCGACGTGGCGATCAGCAGATTCGGCACGATGTTCTTCGGTCATCCGGTGGCGGCCTTCTCGAACATACGAAACGCACTGCGTCCAGATGGGCGTCTGGTGATGATGGTGTGGCAGTCGCGGGATCGTAATGAGTGGGCCACGTCCATCGAGCGCGTATTCACGTCCGACGAGGCAGGGAGCACCAACGCTGGCGCTGTCCCACAAGCTTTCTCGCTGGGCGACCCGGACGTCGTAAAGCGTCTTCTCGATTCCGCGGGCTTCGTGGCTCCCTCGTTCGACGAGGTGAATGCGCCTGTCTTCTACGGGCGCGACGTCGATTCCGCGTTCGAATTCGTTTCCGCATTCTCTACCGTGCAAGAGAAGGTCGCCCGCCTCGATGTCCAGCAATGTACGCGTGCATTCGATCGCCTCCGCCAGCTGTTGGCCGAGCACCAACGCGGCGATGGCGTATGGTTCGAATCACGCGCCTGGATCGTGGCCGCGCGCCGCAATCCATCCATGCGGAGCTGACGGACTGTGGTTCACACTATGCGCCGCTGACAACCTGGTTCGCCCGCCATGGCAACGAAACTCCGAGCCTCTCGTTCCAGCTTCGATGCGTTCGTGCGCGTGCGAGGCGCCCGAGAGCACAATCTGAAACGAAAAGGCGGGCCCGTGCAGGGGGCCCGCCCGCGAATCGCGCGTCCATCGGTCGCGACGAATCGTTACATCTCCACGATCGGCCCGGTCGGATCCGGCGGCGTGGGGCAACCACCCTGAGGCGTGCATATTCCGATCAAGCGCCATGCTCCGCCGCGGCATTGATAGAACGAGCCTGGATCGGACGGATGATCGTAAGGCACCTGAAACAAGTGTCCTTCAGCTTGCGCCGTGCATGCGTAGGTCGGCTCCGCCGCGACGGGCGCGGCGGCGATGATCGCTCCGGCGAAAAAAGCCAACGCGGCTGCTTTTGCACTCCATCCCTTCATGCGATTTTCCTCCTTCGATAGCCGCCGCGCTCACTCCCCGGCGAGGTCATGACGGCACGCGCAATCACGGTCAATCGCGATGACGCGAGCCTCCCGGAAGCGGCGGCGGCCTCCGGGAAAGGCGACGCTAGCACATGATGCGTCGCATCATGGTCCGGGTTCGGACTACCTTTCGCGAAGCCGGCGATGGAACGGTTGAGGGTGCATCGGGCGAAGGCATCGCCCGGCATTTCGGAAGCCGCTCGAACTCGCGTTCGCGATGACGGCGCCGCGCCGCATCGTGTTCCGCGCCGCCATCGCGAGCGGGATCGAACCGGGCCAGGCGGGCATCATGCGCGCAGCGGCCATCGAAGACCGCGTATCGCTCGGCAACGTGTTCGCAAACGGTGCGGCGCCGGCGAGCTATGCGGTGTTGGATGCCCGCATCAACTCGCCCGGCTGAGTGGTGCGGCCCACCCGATAGCTGTCGGCGATCGAGTTGTTTCGGCGAAGGTTCAGGAGCGGCCGGTTCGACCCGGCCGCTCCTGCTGGATCGCACCCGTTACCAGATCTTGATGCGATCGGCCGGCGCCAGATACAGCTTCTCGCCGGGCTTCGCGCCCCAGGCGTCGTACCACGCGTCGATGTTGCGCACGGTCTGCGCGCGCTGCGCGCCCGGTGCGTGGCCGTCGGTGAGCAGGCGCTGGCGCAATGCCGCGTCGCGGATCTTGCTGCGCCAGGTCTGGCCGTAGGCGAGGAAGAAGCGCTGGTCGCCAGTCAGGCCGTCGATCACCGGCGCTTGCTTGTCGCCGAGCGATTTGCGGTAGGCCATGTAGGCGATGGTCAGGCCCGACACGTCGGCGATGTTCTCGCCCGAGGTCTGCTTGCCGTTGACGTGCAGGCCCGGCAACGGCTCGTAGGCGCTGTACTGGTCGGCGAGTTTCTTGGTCGCTTCCTGGAAATGCTGCGTGTCCGCCGGCGTCCACCAGCTGGCCAGATGGCCCTGTCCGTCGAACTCCGCGCCGGTGTCGTCGAAGCCGTGGCTGATCTCGTGGCCGATCACCGCGCCGATCGCGCCGTAGTTCGCGGCCGGATCGGCGTCGGGATCGAAGAACGGCTTGTCGAGGATCGCCGCCGGGAAGTTCATCGCGTTCTGCAGCGGCAATTGCACCGCATTGACCGTCTGCGGCGTCATCCACCATTCGCCGCTGTCGACCGGCTGGCCGAGCTTGCCGATCTGGTGCCGGTATTCGTGCAGTTCCGCGCGCAGGCGGTTGCCCAGCGCGTCGTCGGCGCGGATCTCGAGCGCGGCGTAATCGCGCCAGCGCTCGGGATAGCCAACGCTCACGCGCATCGACTTCGCCTTCTCGCGGGCCTTGGCCTTGGTCTGCGGCGTCATCCAGGCGAGCGAGTCCACCCGTTCGTCGAATGCGGCGAGGATGTTGTGCACCATCTCCTCGACCTTGGCCTTCGACGACGCCGGGAAATATTTCTGCGCGTACACCTTGCCGACCGCGTCGCCGAGTGCGGTGCTGGTCGCGTCGAGCGCGCGCTTGCCGCGCTCGCGCGCCTGCGGCGTGCCCGCGAGCGTGGTGCCGTGGAAGCGGAAGGCGAGGTCGATGTACGCCTTGGGCAATTCGCCGGGGCCGCGCACGGCTTCGTTCCAGGCCGCGTGGTCCAGCGCGTGGAAGGCGAGGTAATCCTTCCAGGCCGGTAAGGGTTCGCTGCCCACCAGGGCGGCGATGCCGGCGATCGCGCCCGGTTGCCAGGCGACGATCCTGGTCTGCTTGGACAGCCCGGCCGAGTCGAAGAACGCGGACCAGTCCAGGCCCGGGGCGCGCTGCGCGAAGGCCGCCGTTTCCCAGGGATTGTTGGCTTTGTGCACGTTCTGCGACTCGATCACCGGCGCATGCGCCTTGGCGATCTTGGTTTCCAGCGCGAGGATCGTCTTCGCCTTGGCGTCGGCATCGGCGATGCCCGCCTGCTTCAACAACGCGGCCACGTAGGTCTCGTAGGCTTTGCGCGTATCGGCCATTTCCTTACTGGGCGACAGGTAGTACTCACGGTCGGGCATGCCCAGTCCGCCCTGCATCAGCGTTGCGACGTAGGCCGGTTCCTGCAGGTCCTTGGCGACGAACACGCCGAACAGGTTGTCGGTGTGGAAGTTGGTCGCGTTGAGCGGATCGGTGTCGGCGCGCACGCTGGCGCCGAGCACGCGCGACAGGTCGCCGCGCGAAGCGATCGCACCGATCGCATCGAGCTGCGGTTGCAGCGCCTGCAGGCCGTGTTTCTCGATGCCGGCTTCGTCCATGTAGGCGGCGTGGAAATCGGCGATGCGGCGCGCGTCGCTGCCGGGCGCGGGCTTGCCGGCGGCCAGTTCCGCGATCAGCGCGGCGTTGCGTTTTTCGGCGGTCTCCAGCAGCACGGTGAACGCGCCGTAGTTGGAGCGGTCCGCGGGGATCTCGAAGGTCTTGCGCCAACCACCGTTGGCGAAGGCGTCGAAGTCGTCGCCCGGCTTCACCGTCTTGTCCAGGCCGGTCAAGTCGATGCCGGAGATCGGCGCCGCGGTTGCTGCGGACGGCGCCTGAGCGGGCGCGGGAGCGGCGTCGGTGGGGGCGGGTTTGTTGCACGCGACGAGGGTGCCAGCCAGCGCCAGCGTCAATCCAAGAGACAGAATGTTCGGTCGGTAGGGCATCGTGGTTTTCCGGGACGGAAGCTTTAGGGATGTGGCCGGCGTTTTCACCAGGGCATTGACCGCCGCTTCGAAGGAGGCCGGATCTGGCCGGTGATCGGCGGATTGTCGGCTGCGATTTGGCCGACAGTGGCGGCCTGCGAATGGCGGCCCATTGTGCTTCAGCCTGTCCCCGGCCTGGAAGTGCAGGAAATCCGTAGGTCGTTCTGCCCATCGGACGATGGCCTGCCGCTGAGGCCCGCGGTTGCCTGAACACGCGCGGCGCGTCGTTCGCAGAAAGAAAGAGAGAGCGGCCTGTGATGTATTCGTTGGTCTTCCGGGTTGCGACGTGCGTATCGACTTGGCAGTCGTCTGGGTCCGCCGTGAGCCACAGACGATGCGCCGCTGTTCGGATTGACGATCTTCCCGGTCCGATCAAGAATCCGCGCTACTCCCTCTGTCAGGGGGCAATCCTAATTGGACGGCGGTCGTGACGATGCTCAGGGCGCGGTTGATCGTGATGTTCGTAGGAATAGCGCTCCCGTATGCGGCGCGACTGCCGCGCGGTATCGGGTGGCTTGAGCAGTACACCCAGCACGATATCGGCGCCTGGCTGTTCTTGCAGGCCTTCAATGCCGTCGCGTGGGGCGCGATCGTTGCGGTAAGCCTTCTGTACAAGCGTCCGTCGTCGGTGTTGGGGCCGGCGTTGCCGGGTTTCGGGTTCGTCGCGTTCGCGCACTACTCCCTGGATCTGGCCGCGGATGCGCAGGCGGCGCTCGGTTTGGTGTTCATTCCGATCTATGCGCTGGTTCCGATCGCGCTGGGTGCCGTGGCCGGGTACGTGATAGATCGGATGAAAACGCGCGCGGCTGCAGCATGACGGTTCGTTTGAGACGAGCCGCTTCCCGGTTCGGCTAAATTCAGGCGCAGATACTCATCTCAAGGAGCGAAATTTCATGGGAACTTGGTCGCACGAACCCTTTGGCAACGACACGGCAAACGATTGGGCGTACGACCTGGAGGAACGGAAAGATTTCTCTCTGGTCGATGAAGCGTTGCAGCGAGTGATCGATAACGGTGCCGACTACCTGGATGCGGATCTCGCGGCCGAAGCGATCGCCGCGGTGGAGGTGATCGCCAGGGCTCTGGGGCGGGGCACGCAATCGGACGTCTATACGGAAAAGGTCGACGAGTGGCTGAGTTCGATCGCGGCCAAGCCCGAGCCCGAACTGCTTGCCAAAGCCCAGGCGGCGCTGCTGCGTACCCTGGGGCCGGACTCCGAGTTGCGGGAGCTGTGGGAGGAGAGCGACGACTCCAGCGCCTGGGAAGACTCGGTCAAAGCGCTGCAGACGGCCATGGCGGCCTGACGGCCTATCCAGGTCGAAGCGGCCTTGCGGCTCGGCTCGATCGAGGTGTCGACCCGTTTCCCCCGCGGAGGACTACCGATGCCCTTCCAAACGAGCAGGATTATTTTGTTCGGCGACTGCGACCCCGGCGGCGTCGTCTACACTCCGCGTGTCGCCGATTTCGTCGTCGAAGCAGGGCTCGCCTTTCTGTCTTATGCGCTGGGCGGCCCCGCGGCGAGGCGGCTGTTCTCCATGGGTATTCTTCCTCCCGCGCGAGCGCTCTCGATCGAATTTCTGCATCCCATGGCCTGGGACGACGCGATCGATATCGAGGTGTCGGTCGAACGACTCGGCGAGCACTCGTTCACGCTGTCGATCAGCGGCTCCAACGCTGCCGGCGGCAACACGTTCCGAGCCTCGATCACCCAAGTCGCCGTATCGCCGCAGACCCGGCGGCCGGTGCCGCTGCCGGCCGAACTCAGAGTCGCGCTTGAGAGAACGCAAAGCGGTTGAGGGTCGGGTCAGCGCGTACACGCCAGCACGCTGGGTCCATCCGCCGCCGGCGTCGCTTCATTCGCTGTTGGCATCGCGGGCCGTGCGCGGGCGCTGGTTGCCGGGGCAGGCAAGCGGGGGCGGCCCGCCGATCGACATCGTGCCGTGGTCGGACCCGCTCGGCGACGAGGCGCCCCAGGCCGGGATGGCAACGGCGGCGGCGAAAGCGAGCGCGGCCGGAACCGGCGCGGGCAGTGCGGTCCTTGATACAGACGTCTGCATCCGGCGATCCCGAATCCGGCCGCGGCTCGGGTGGCTACCTGACGGAGGCTGTCGCGCCGGTCCCGCGGCCTCGGCGCACGGCGAAGGTCTGAAGTAAACCGCGGAGCGCGCCACTACAATGCCGCATCGAGTCCCTGGAACCGCGGAATGGAACCCTTCGTCGAAGACGCCGCACCGACCGGCCCTGGCACCGCTTCCAAGCTGCCGTCGGTGTCGCTGAAAGCGCCGCCGGGCCGGATCGCGGCCTGGGTCTTCACCGCGGCGGCGCTGGTGCTGGTGCTCAAGTTCGGCCTGCTCAGCGCGCTGCTGTCGGGGCTGCTGGTGTTCCAACTCGTGCATACACTCGCGCGCCTGGTCGACCGGCGGGTGAAAGGGCGCTGGGCGCGGCTGATCGCGGTGGTGTTGATCGCGGCGTTGGTGATCAGCGGCCTGACCCTGGCCACTGCGGGCCTGATCGCGTTCTTCCGCGCCGATACCGGCGGCGAGCAGGCGCTGCTGGCGCGGCTGATGGGGATCATCGACGCCTCGCGCAACCAGGTGCCGCCCTGGGCCCAGCCGTATCTGCCGGAAGACCTGAGCGAATTGCAGCGGGCGCTGAGCGCCTGGCTGGACGAGCATCGCGGCGAACTGAGCCTGGTCGGCGCGGAGGCGGTCCAACTCGGCGCGCGGCTGGTGATCGGCATGGTGCTGGGCGCGATGATCGCGCTGCAGGACGAACTGCAGCCCCTGAAGCTGGGACCGCTGGGCTCGGAGATGCTGGCGCGCGCGGCGCGGCTGTCCGACGCGTTCCGCCGGGTGGTGTTCGCGCAGATCAAGATCTCGGCGCTCAACACCGCCTTCACTGCGATCTTCCTGCTGATCGTGCTGCCGCTGTTCGGCGTGCACCTGCCGATGGCCAAGACCCTGGTGGTGCTGACCTTCGTGGTCGGGCTGCTGCCGGTGGTCGGCAACCTGATCTCGAACACCCTGATCACCGTCGCCGGCCTGTCGGTATCGGTGTACGTCGCCGCCGCGGCGCTGCTGTACCTGGTGCTGATCCACAAGCTCGAATACTTCCTCAACGCGCGCATCGTCGGCGGCGAAATCCAGGCGCGCGCGTGGGAGTTGCTGCTGGCGATGCTGATGATGGAAGCGCTGTTCGGCATGCCTGGGCTGGTGGCGGCGCCGATCTACTACGCCTACCTCAAGCGCGAGCTGGTCGAGCAAGGCTGGGTCTGACGCCGCGGCGATTGCGCCAGGGATCGTGCTGGCACGGGCGTTTGCATCGCATTCGCCCGCCGCGTGGCGAGGGCCGTGTTAAGGCGCCGCAGGCGCCTTGGCCGTGCGAGTGTCCTGTTCGCGCGTGGGCTGTTCTTGTTGCCGTTGTGCCTCGATGCCTTGCCCCTGGCGGATCGCATCGGCTTCTTGCAGGCGCTGATCGGCGGGTTTGGCCAGGGCCTCGGCCAGCGGCATCGAGGCGTGATTGGCGGACGGGTCCGGCGAAGCGTTCGCGCCTTGGCGATGCACCATCAGCAACTCGCCGGCCGCGTGCTGCGTGGTCTGGCGGTTCAATCCCACGGCGATGTCGTCACCGGGCTTGAAGTTCATTGCCACCGCCATCTTGAACGCGCTCGCGCTCAGGCGTTCGCTGTCGCCGTCCCAGGGCTTTCCGATGCTGTGATCGAGTTCGCGCACGCCGGCGTTGGTTTTCGCCAGCAGCGGGCTGTCGGGGTGGTCGCGGTCGGCGGCGGTGCGTGCGGCGGCCGGCGCCGGCGCGACGGCCGCTGGCGTTTGCGTCTGTGCCGCGGTCGGCGCTGGTGCGGCGCGGTTTTGCGCATCGCCGGCGTTGAGCGCGCCCGGTAGCGGCGTGTAGCTGGGCTCCGATATGTTCCGCCCATCGGAGGCGAATTCCGGCTTGCTCGCCGCCCGGGTCGATATCTTCGAGAGCGTTTCGGCGATGCCTTCGCTTCCGCCCGGCTTTCCGCGGGTGAGCTCGGCGATGAATTCCTCCGTGCTCTGGTTCGGCTCGGCGCGCGCGGACCAGATGGCGCTGTACCGCTGCGCATCGGCCACGGGCATTCCACTCGCGGCGGAGCGCGCCATTTTCTGCAACTGGGCCACCTCCGTCTCGGTCAGGGTGATGGTGACGTTCTTCCCATCCGCGGCCAGGGCATCGGGTTGGCCCTGCTTGCCGAACGCGGCGTTGAGAGCGGCCGCATCGGTCTGGGACATGGTGATCGCGTAGCGTCGCTCGGCCGTATCCTCCACTCCGCCAGCCCCGAACTTCTTTGCGATCTCGACGGTGGTGCCGCCGTAAGTTTCGGTGCTCAGCGATTCGCCGCTGCCGTCTTTGGCGTACTTGCCTTTAATCGTCAGCCACGTGGTGTCGCCGGTCTTGCTGACCAAGGTCTCCTCGCGTCCTTCCTTGGGAGGCGCTTCGAATACCTGGGTGATCGTCGTCGAATTGTCCGGAACCAGGACGCCGGTCAGGGTGCGCGAGCCGACGATCTCCTTGCGGCCGTCGGCATGGGTGGTGACGACATCGAGCGTGCCGTTCTTGACCAGGCTCCATTCGGTTTTCGAGGCCAGACTCACCTCATCGGTTCTGCCCTTCTGCTCTGGGAGCTTCTCCTTGGCGTCGATCTCGAACTTCATGCCGATATCCAAGGCGCCTTCTTTCTTTTCTATCGTGGCGACCCCGGCAACCGCTCTGCCGTCCTTGCTGTTTTCGATCGGCAGAACGCCATCCTTGAGGAAGCTCTCATAGCCTTTGCGCCCTTCCTCTGTGCTCAGGTCGAATTCGGCGGTCTTCAGCGTGCTTTCTTTGTCGTCGGTGGTAACGCCCAACAGGAGCTTGGCGTCGCCGATCTTGGCGCCGGCGCCCACGTAAACGTTGAGCGCGCTCTTGGGGCCGGCGGTTACGCGAATTTTGTTCTCGCCGGTCTTCTCCATGACGATGCCAAGGCTGTCTTCTTCCTTGAGATTAACTTCGGCGGCGATCTTGTTGTACGAACCTTCGAGCTTGCCGCTGCGATAGTCGGAACTGTCGATGCTGAGCTTGGTGCCGACCGGGACGTCCGCCGTGGCCATCGTGTACGGCGTAATCTTGGTCACATCGGTCGACTCGGCGTTCGCCTTGGGGACGGTGACCCGGTACTCCTCTTTCTTGCCCACCGTCCCGGTCGCGCTGCCTTTGGCGACATTTCCGTCTGCACTGACTTTGACCGCCACGGATCCGTCCGTGGTCAACGTATAAGTGATGGACCCGTCTTCATTCTCGAGATAATTGTCCTTGTGCTTGCCGTTGACCACGATCACCGCTTTGACCGGACCGAAGTCGATGCCCGCCTTCTTGCCGATGGAAACCTCTTCGCCGTTTCCCTTTTCCGATTCGGAGTAGGTAACGCCAACGGTGTTGGAGGAGATGGGGTTAATCTTGGCCATGGAGGACTGTCCGCTAATGAGTGTTCGTCTGAATCGGTTCGGTTACGCCGAACCAGGCAAGCCGAAGGCCGACCCAAGGCGCCGGGCCGGTGCAGTGAAGGCTTGGAGGTGCCGCGGAAACGAGTGACGCCGTTGTCCGCGATTATCCTGGGTTTGCGCTGTGGCCATCATCAGTCCGTTGGGTCGCTCGAGGGAACCGAGTTTGCACATTCATGTGCATCACGATCAGGGCCGGAGGCCTCAATTTTTCAGACGAGGCGTGAAGTTGTTGTTAATCGACAGGCCCCGCCACGCGCCTTGATCATCCTGAATCGGGGGCGGCCTGTCATGCGCTGCCGTCCTTTGACCCACGAAGATCGAATCGGCAGTGCAGGCAGGCGTCGACGTCGTAGTCGGTGCACACGCGGTCGTCCGATGGATCAGGCGATATCCACTGATGGGGCGTTTTTCCGCAGCCAGGGCAGCGGAACAGATCGGCTCTGTTTCGTCGTCTGACGGCGAGCGCGCCCAAGGCGATCAGAGCGCAAACCGCAGCGAACACCACGAGGATCGACTGGGCCAGGCCGCCGAGCAGGGCGACGATGACGGCGGTCCATGCAAACAGCGGACCGGTATCGGTAGTGCCTCGGAGGCGATTGTATTCGCTCAGCTTCATGCTTCTAAGGCTCCGGAAGTCGCGCCGCGATTGTATAGGCCGGCCCTGTCCGCGTGGATGCACCCTGGTTCCGCGGGCCGTCGTGTCGGCCGAGCGCCCGGACGCGGCCCAAGCCCGCCAAGCGTGCATCCGTCACGCATCCGCCCCAGTGAGTGCGACGGGTTGCGACGCCATGCGCAGCAAGCCGCGGCCGCTTGGGATCGAATCTGCCTGCGACCGCATGAAGGGCCGCAACCTCGGAGTGCGCCGGGACACGCACGCCATCGCAGCCTGTTGGATGTTGTCGCGCGCCGCGCTGCGGCGCGCGCGTGGCCTCACGCCGTGCCGAAAGCGCGAAGCGGTGTTCCCGTTCCCCTCGAGGAGAAGACAAATGAAACGTCTGTGGAAAGTGGTGGTTTGCCTGGTCGCAGGCTTGTTCGCCGGTGGCGCATGGGCGCAGAACTGGCAATTGGTGTGGAGCGACGAGTTCAACGGGTCGATCGGCCCGGACTGGGTGTTCGAAACCGGTAACGGCACCAGCGGCTGGGGCAATAACGAATTGGAGTACTACCGGCGCGAGAACGCCGGCATCGAGAACAACGCCCTGGTCATCACCGCCAAGCGCGAGGACTTCGGCGGGTTTCGCTACACCTCGGCGCGGATGAAGACGCAGGGCGTACGCACCTTCAAGTACGGCAAGATCGAGGCGCGGATGAGGCTGCCCTCGTTCATGGGCGCATGGCCGGCGTTCTGGGCCCTGGGCGCCAATATGCCGCAGGTGGGTTGGCCCGACTCCGGTGAAATCGACATCATGGAGCACATCAACAACGAGGACCGCACCTACGGCACCATCCACTGGCGCGACCACAACGGCAATTACGCGCAGTACGGCGGCAACACGCCGGTCAGCGTCGCCGACTGGCATGTGTACACGGTGGAGTGGGATGCCAACGCGATCCGTTGGTATGTCGACGGCAACCAGTTCCATGAAGCCAGCATCCAGAACAGCGTCAACGGCACTCACGAGTTCCACAACGACTTCTTTTTGTTGTTGAACTTCGCCATCGGCGGAAACTGGCCGGGCTTCAACGTCGACGAGAGCCGGTTCCCGGCGAAGATGCACGTCGACTACGTGCGTGTCTACAGCGCCGGCGGCGCCAGCGGCACGACGCTGGAGGCCGAGAACTTCAGCGCGCAGAGCGGCGTGCAGGTGGAGGCGTGCTCGGAAGGCGGCTACAACGTCGGCTGGATCGAGACCGGCGACTGGATGGCCTACAACAACGTCGCCTTCCCCGCGAGCGGCAACTATCAGGTGGAGTATCGGGTGGCCAGCCCCAGCGGCGGCGCGTTGTCGCTCGACCTCAACGGCGGCGCCATCGTGTTGGGCCAGGCGCAGGTGCCGGCGACCGGTGGCTGGCAGAACTGGACCACCGTCTCGCACACGGTCAACGTGGCCGCGGGTAACTACAACCTCGGCGTGTTCGCGCAACAAGGCGGTTGGAACATCAACTGGATCCGCATCACCCGGCTGTGATGCCAGTCCGCGCGGCGGGCAGCGCCTTCAGGCCTGCCCGTTGCGTGCTTCGCGAGTGGACGCTGCGCAGGCGGCGAGAGGTGAGGCCGCCGGCGGCGGAATCAACTCGTTCGCTTACGCCGAACAAGGCAACCCGCAAGAAAAAAACCGCATCGGCATGCGCTAATTTGGGTGGAAGATCGGCTTGGTGCAGTCGGAGTAAAACACACGGCAATTGGTATCTTCCTTGCTGCACTTTTGAATGCTTAATTCCGACAATGGCTCCCCAGGTTGTCTCCCAATAGCCCGCAGGTTGCGGTGGCGGCGCTGACTGGAACTGCTGCTTTTGCCGCGCGGCGTTCTCTCGTGCCCAGCAACCGGGGTCTTGCGAGACAGGTAGCCCAGAATTCGGACAAGCGAGCTGTGCCGACACGGGGCCGGCGAAAGTAAATAAAGCGACCAGCAAAAGACCTTGGGTCTTCATGACGGCCAAGTATCCCGTTCGGATGGAGGACTGCCCGGTACGGTACTCCCGCCGTCCTGGCTTGCCATGCGCGCCAGCTTGATCAGAACTGTATTGCGTTTTTCCGCTGTATGGCCCGCAAGGTCTTATCTCCCGGCCTGACGACCGGCTTGACCGGCGCGACTCACGGTCTCGACCGGATGCATCCCGACTGCGATCCGGCCTCGCCGTTGCTGCACGATCGATCGAGCGAGCGTCGGGTGGTAGGCTCGGGCCGCGGAGAGTGTGCAAGCACTCGGAGGTCGTCTTCGATGCGAACCGGAAACCTGTTCACCGATGCCGACGCGCCCGCCGAAGGCGAGCGCTTCGAGGCGCTGCTCACTCACAGGAACCTCGTCGTCGAGCGGATCGTCAGTTCCTCGGCCATAACGCCGAAGGAGTACGTGCAGGACCAGGACGAATGGGTCGTGTTGCTGCAGGGCGAGGCGGAACTGGAGGTCGCGGGCGAACGCATCGCGCTGGGCACCGGCGATCATCTGTTCTTGCCTGCCCGGACGCCTCATACCGTCCTGCGCGTTTCCGCCGGCGCGCTGTGGCTCGCGGTTCACTTGCATCGGCAAGAGTAAATCCGGCCCGATACCTCGGGCGTGTTCGGTGCCGCGAGTAGGCCTGGCTCAGCGCAGGCAAGCTGTCTGATGCCGAGGCACATTGGCGCCGATCGGCCTGCGTGCCATCAGGCGCTCGGTCGCCGGGCGCGGCCTTCGCGCTGCGTTTCCACCGGTCCCTCCCGTCATGTCGCCAGCCAAGCCTCGCCGCATGTAGTTGCATACGTAAGCACCGTCGTAACGCCGTGCACTGCGCCGCCGATGGCCCGGGCGAACGGGCGGGATCGAGGCGCGGGCGGAGTGCGAAACTGCGAAGCCGGCCTGTGTTTCCAGCGCGCCGATCGCTGCGCTTACACGCAGGGAGTCGCATTTTCACTCTGTGAAGTCATGCAATATGGCCCGGCAGAAACCGGTGTCATTTCTATTCGAGCGGCTCGCAGCGCGCTTGGGCCATGGCGATGACGACCGCTGTCGTGGATCGTCCAACGATGTTCGCAACCCTCCAGGACTCGCCGCCGGCGAAGGTCCTTGCCTGTGGCATGCCTCAGGAAAACCCACTACGACTCGAACGAGGAATCTTATGACTGGCAATAAGAAGATCCGCTTCAGTGCAATGGCCTTGGCGCTCACGATCTGTTGGACCGGCGCGGCCTGCGCCGCCGATCATGGCGCCGTCTACCCAGCCGATGCCGATCAATGGGAGCTCGCCGCCGGAGAGGTATCGGCGAAGGCGGTGCCGCCATTCAAGCACCCCGGCATCCTGGTCACCCAAACCCGCCTCAACAACATCCGCGCCGCTGTGCAGTCGAGCGCCTCCAGCGCGATGAAGACCGGCTACAACCGGCTCTTGCAAGACAGTCGCGGCTTGCACACCTATGCGCACTCGGCGCTGGCCACGGTGCAGGTGGTGCGGGCCGCCAGCGGCCCGCAAGAAGCGCGTTGGAAGAACGACGGTTTCGCCGCTTACTTGAACGCGCTGCGCTGGGCCGTCACCGGCGACACCCGCAACCGCGACAAGGCGATCCAGATCCTCGATGCGTGGTCGTCCACGTTTACCGCCTTCACCCTGGCCTCGGGCACCGACGCGCCGCAGGCGTGGCTGGAAGCGGCCTGGGGCTTGCCGGTGTGGGCCAGCGCGGCGGAGATCATCCGCCACCACAACGCTGGCCAAGCGGGTTGGACGACGGCGCAGCAAAGCCGCTTCAACGGTTACCTCAACAGGCTCTACGGCTATGCCAATCAGGCGTCCAGCCGGACCAACAACTGGGGCGTGTCGGCCGCGCTGGCGATGATGGCCGCGGGCGTATATCAGGACGACGCCAATCGCTACAACGCCGGCCTGAACCGGATGAAGCAGATGATTCCGCTGATCGTCTACAGCAGCGGCGAGGTGCAGGAGCTGAGCGCCCGCGATTGCCACCATCCGCAGTACTCGCTGGCCGGCATCGCCCAGGGCGCGGAAATCGCCGGAATCCAGGGCGACACCAGCGTGTGGACGCACACCATCGGCGGCGAGTCGCAGCCGCGATTCGCGCGCGGTCTGGAGTACATGGCCAAGTCGATCCTGTACGGCGAAGGTGCGCGCGATTGCCGCTCCTATGGGCTGTATGACGGCTACAGCGACATCGCAGTCAACGGCTATATGAACCGTGGTGTGGCCATTCCCAACTTCCAGAATGCCACCAAGCGCGGCCGCCCGGACGAAATTGCGGCGGAGTTCCTGGGTTATTCGACCGCCACGCACGGACGCGACGATTACTGATCACGTCGTTGCTGCGCCAATAAAACGAGGCGGCGAGAGGCATGAGGCCTCGCGCCGCCTCGTTGGTTTCAGCCTTCGCAACGATCCGCATCAGCTTCTTCGTCTCGCGGCTCAGCTACCTGCGGTCGACGCCCAAGTGTGGCGACGTGGTGGTTTACGGCGTGGACCGCGATGCCAACTACATCTTCGATGCGATCGATCGATCGCGCGTCGGCCGCTTGATTCGCTGAGCCGAGCGGACGGCCCGCCTCGCCTCGTGATGTTCCCGCGCGTCGACGACGTTCTCCGCGGGTACTCGCCCCGTATTCGCTCGCCACAACAGCGATTTCATCGCCCTCAGGCCGGTTTCGTCGCCCCGGTCTTGCGAGCGGGGGCGGCCGCCGCGTATCTGCTCTGAGCGGCCGCTGCCGTCGGATCTTGCGCCGACGCGGCCGTGAAGCATCCGTGGCCGGGGCGTCGTCGCCGACCGGCATGTTCATCCCCTGTCGATAAGCCGGGTCGGCGAAGCTTTTCCGAACTCGCGGCCGATGTCGACGGACCCATGAAGGACCATTGGCATGATCAGCAAATACGCTTTCGCGATCGCCGCGATGCTGTGCGGTACGCACGTAAACGCGGCGCCGCCCACGCCGTCGGACAGTTGGGTGATCGAAAACATCGCGGCGAACACACGGATGGCCCCGTGCGAGGTGCGGCGGATTCTCGGCGCCGAGTTTCCGATCGCCGCCGAGCAATACGTCATGAGTCCGTCTTCGCGGGGGCGCATCCAGCGTCTGGTGCGGCAGCGCCACGACGCTCGGCGCGACGACGAGGCCGGTGCGCCGGCGTTCGAGGCCTGCGCCGAGGGCGAGGGCGTGCGGCCCGCTACGAATCGTGGGCGGCCGGGTGAAGGCACTGCGCCTGCATTGCCGGCGTAACCAATCGGCCTGCCCGGCGGCTGTTCGCACGGCGCGGCGGTGGATACTGCATTCGCTTCGGGCCGGTCGATATTCGTCGTCCGGGCAGGGCCGATGGCGTCATTCGAGGTCGCTGGCCGGGTTTCAGACGCTGTTTTCGCGGCTTCGTCGCAGCAGCGTTGATCTCGCGGCGAAGGCCCATCAGTTTGATCCGGATGCAGACCCATTCGCTCGAGACGATCGACATGAAGCATCGCAAGTTTGCGCGGACGACGTTGTTGCTGGTGTCGGCGGCGATCGCGGGCATCGCCCAAGCGGCGCCCGTCGCGGCCGAGGCCGCCGCCGCTTGCCAGATCGGCAGCTATCGGATGGCCGACGGCAGCGCATTGGATATCGGCCCGGGCGCGCAGGGCCAATTGCGTTGGCGACGCACCGACGGGCTCACCGGCGCGCTGACCGCATCGGGCGCGAACCGCTGGACCAGCACGTACGGTTGGACGCAGCGACCCGATGGGCATTCGGTCGCATTCGTCGATTGCGGTCGCGGCGGCATCCGCTTCGACCGCGTCGTCGGGCGACGCGAAGCCTTGATCGAGCAAGAGACGCGCTTTGAAAGCAACGGTGTCGAGCTGGCCGGACGCTTGACCTTGCCGCCCGGGCAGGCGCGCGTCCCGATCGTCGTGCTGATCCACGGCGCCGAACATTCCTCGGCGCTGCAGGACTATTCGCTGCAACGCCAGTTCGCCAGCGTCGGCATCGGCGTATTCGCCTACGACAAACGCGGCACGGGCGCGTCGGGCGGCCGTTACACCCAGAACTATCTGCTGTTGGCGACCGACGCGGTCAAGGCCGCGCGCGAAGCCCGGCGCCTCGCGGCCGCGAGGACGGGACGCGTGGGATACCAGGGTGGCAGCCAGGGCGGCTGGGTGGCGCCCTTGGCCGCGCGCATCGAACCGGTGGATTTCGTGATCGTCAGTTTCGGACTGGCGGTATCGCCGCGCGAAGAGGATCGCGAAGCCATCGAAGGGGATTTGACCCGCGCCGGCTTCAGCGGCGAAGCGGTGGCTCAGGCGCTGGAAGTGGCCGATGCCGCCGCGGCCATCGTCGAAAGCGATTTCCGCGAGGGCTTCGAGCGGCTCGACGAGGTCAAGCGCAAGTACGCCGGCCAGCCGTGGTTCGCCGCGATCCGCGGCAACTACACCGGTTTCATGCTCGGCGCGTCGGACCAGGCCCTGCGCACGCAAGCGCCGGCGATGGTCGCGGGAATCGAGGTGCGATACGACCCGATGCCGGTGCTGAACAATCTGTCGGTGCCGCAATTGTGGCTGCTGGGCGGACAGGACCGCGATGCGCCGCCTGGGGAGACCGTGCGCCGCCTGGCTGCGTTGAAGCAAGCCGGACGCCCCGTCGAGTACGTCGTCTTCGCCGACGCCGACCACGGCATGTACGAGTTCGAGACCCGGCCCGATGGTGAGCGCGTGTCCACGCGCCAACCGCGGGATTACTTCGATCACATGCGCGAGTTCATCGTCGACGGGTCTTCGCCGTCGCGTTGAGTTCGTCCAGGTAGTCGCCGGCATTCGGCCGACTCCGGCGCAGTCCGGTCCGGGACATGCATCGACCAAGGCGGATCGAACGAAGGCGACAGCGAGGGCGTGCAGTTCCTGCGCCAGCTGCGCCGCGTGCGTCAGCGGCGCAACGGCGAGCAAGCGCGACGACCGCCGATCGCCGGCTCAGGGCACGATCCGCAGCGCCGGCGTCGCGGCCAAGCCTCCGGGCGGCGGGCTCGATCGGGTCTGGATCGCGCAAGGCGGCAGATTCGCCCTGAACACCAGACGGTTGGATACGGGCAACGCAGGCGGCGCGTTGAACTGGTCGGTGCTGTCGAGCACGCCGGCGATGCTGCCGCCGGTGGCCGGCGTGACCGGGCAATTGGTCGAGAGCGGCGCGGGCAGTCGGATCCTCACCCCGTCGAAGCTTACATCGCGCAGCACCGGCGTCAGCAGCGGTGCGCCGGCGAACGGCGGGTTGGCGCCGGCATAGGGCGCGGGCGAGGCGGTCACCGACCACGGCAGCAATTGCCCGGCGATCGCCGCGCACAACTGGCTGCCGCTGAATTGCACGTTGGTCACCTTCGCCACGCCGTTGCTTACGGTCACGGTGAGATCGGCCGTGCACGGAAACGAGTTCAGGTAAGAAAAATTGACCGGACCGATGAGATGCGAGGTTCCGTTGTTGGACCAGCCCGAGCCGTTCCAGACCTCGAAGGAACTGGCCGTGGCGGGCACGGCGCTGAAGGCGGCCGTGGCGCAGACCAGGCCGAGCAAGACGGGTTTGAGTGCGAGCATCGCGTTATCCCTCTATGGATGTGAGACGTCCTCATGGAGTACAGACGCAGTGGGCCGGCGATCCCGAACCGCCGCCGCGGCTGTCTGCGCGCGGCAGCGGTCGCCGGGACGCCGCGGTTCGCGCCCGGGGCATCGGGTTTCGTCGCCGCCGGAGCGGTTTGAGCGCCCGGCCGGGCCGTTTCGTCGCAAGCCGCTTGCCCGGGCTCGGGCGCGGCGGCAATGTCGAGCCGCGCCGGAGTTCCGGCTTTTGCGAAAGGGGCCCGAAGGAGCCCGAACATGAAGACGCTCGTCGTGACATTGGCCTGGTGCATCCTCTTCGTGCTGTGCTGGCCCCTGGCGCTGCTGGTCCTGGTGTTGTGGCCGGTGGTATGGCTGATCGCCTTGCCGTTCCGTCTGGTCGGCATCACCTTCCATGCGGTGTTCGCGTTCCTGCAGGCGCTGTTGCTGCTGCCGGCGCGCTTGCTCGGCTGGCGCCCGAATGGTGCCCAAGGCGTCGCATCGGCCTGAACTTGCGGTGAAACGCGCGCGGGCGTCTATCATCTGGCGCAAACTCGCATCGGCAGGTGGCGCAGTGAGCGTTGCGGTCACGGGGAAGAGACAAGGTATCCGGCGTCGCTGGTATGCAGTCGCGGCGCTGTTGCTCGCCGTCGCGGCCTTGTGGACGCAGTTCCCCGGGCCGCGCTTCGCGATGGCGTTCACCCTCGCCACCGGCATGGGCCGCGACACGCTCCAGCAACGTATCGACGGATTGGAGGACGCGGCCATTCGCCGCGCGCCGATGAGCGCGGACGACAAGCGGTTTCTGAGCGATTTCTACCGGACCCTGGCCCGGGGCGGGCGGCTGGTGATTCTGGCCGGACAGACCGGCCGCATGATGGACCACTATCTGGACGGCTCGGGCGGCGATTACCGGCTGGATCCGCCGATCTTCATCCACAACGCCAAAGTCCGCGCGCAGATGGCGCTGTTGCTCCAGCGCGCCGGCGCCGCGCCTTGCGCGCACGACAGCCGCCTGTCCAGCGATACGTTCTACATGCCCGACCGCAGTCAGATCGATTCGGTATTCGGGCTGTACTACGGCCGATTGCATCTGAGTCAGCGCCGCACCCGCGACGGCGCTTGTCTTCGCCACTGGCGCGCGGAAGTGCCGTGGGTCTGGCCTTCCTATCCCAGCCTGCGGCAGAAGTACGGCGATCCGCATGCCGAGAGTTTTCCGCTGCCGAATCTGCAGTCGGTGTTTCTGGGCAGACAGCACGCGCTGTATGTCGACAACGGCCTGGGCGAGTACCTGGTCCAGATCGGTCTGGCGCGATCCTTCATGGCCTATGCCGAGTGGGACGAGACGGCGTCAAGCGCGGGCGACCGCTAGCGCTTCGCACGACGAGGCCGGAACTCAGTCGCCCGCCGCTTCTTTGCGCAACCAGCGGCAGAAAGCGTCGACGGCCGGATGCCGACCGGGCTCATGCCGGCGCACGATCCAGAACGCATACGCGTTGGGCAGGGCCCGGTCGAAAGGTTTGACCAAGCGGCCGCGCAGCAGGTCGTCTTCGACCAGCGGCGCCAGGCCCAAGGCGACGCCGTGCCCGGCCACCGCCGCTTCCTGGGCCAGGTAGATGCTCGCGAACACCGGGCCGCGAGTCGCATCCACTCGCGTCGCGCCCGCGGCTTGCAGCCATGCCGGCCAATCGGGCACGCCGGCGCGGCCCGCAGCGCTGTCGTCGTGAAGCAAGGTGCGATGGCGCAGATCGTCGGGCACCGCGATCGCCGTCGCGTCCTCCGGGACCGGCGCGCAGACTGGAAACACCGGCGCGTCCATCAGCCGCTCGGCGTGGACGCCGGTGTAACCGCCGGGCCCGTAGCGGATGGCGACATCGATGCCGTCGCGAACGAAATCGGTGGGCTCGTCGCCGGTTTCGATGCGCAGCTTGAGCTCGGGGCAATCGCGATGGAATCGATGCAGCCGCGGCGCGAGCCACTTCGCCGCGAACGATTCCATGGTGCTCACGCGCAGGTGCGCGGTCGCCGGCGCGATGGCGCGGTCCAGGGCCAGATCGAGCTGCCCGAACAATTCCCCGAGCGACGCCGCCAGCGCCTCGCCTTCGCCGGTCAATTCGACCGTGCGATGGCCGCGGTGGAACAGCTTCACGCCCAGATACGCTTCCAGCCGCTTGACCTGATGGCTGACCGCGGCCGGAGTGACGAACAACTGCGCGGCGGCGGTCTGGAAACTCAGGCATCGCGCGGCCGCTTCGAAGGCCCGCAGCGCGTTGAGCGGAACAAGGTGGCGGGGTTGCACGATCGCCTCGGGATGGCGGAGCCGGGATCGCATCGTATCAAGTTAATTTTTCTAAGGTCAGCGCGAAAACATCTCGTTTGTCGTCGTCGCCGGCGCTGACGATGCTGGGGCCTTCCAACCCAGGGCGGCGCCATGAGATTCGAAACGCTGGACACCGATGTGCTGATGTTCGTCGGCAACGACCATGAGTCGGTCGCCACCGCGTTCCTCGACGGCGACGACGCGCTGTTGGTCGACTCGCTCGGCAGCATCGAGGACGCCCGCGAACTGCAGCGGGTGCTGTGCCTGGATCTGGGCAAGACCGTGCGGGTGGTGGCGGCGACCCACTTCATGAGCGATCACATCGCCGGCCTGTCGGTGTTCCCGCAGGCGCTGACGCTCGCGCACCGGAACTATCGGCACAGCTTCCTGTCGCAGAACCGGCCGGTCGATGCCTTGTATCGCGAGCCGCGGCTGGTGTTCGACCACGCGATGCGCCTGCGTTGGGGCCGTCACGAACTGCGCTTCGTGCATAACCCGGGCAAGACCATGGATCATCTCAGCGTGGACGTGCCGAGCGCGGATCTGGTCTGCGCGGGCGACAATATCGTCGGCCGTATCGTCTACCTGTCCAAGGCCGACCCGGCGATGATCCGCGCGGCGATACAGCGAATACGGCGGTTCGGCCGCAGCACGGTGATCGGCGGACATATCGGGCGCTTCCCGGCTGCCGCGCTCGATCATGCGATCGCCTATCTGGATCGGCTGCGCGAGCTCGTGATCGATATTCGCGCCGACGCGTCGCCGGACGCCGACGATCGCATCGCCGCCCTCGCCATCGAAGCCTGCCTGGCGCCGGGGGTAGAGCCGGTCGCGTTCGAGCGCGAATGGCATCGGCGCAATCTGGAAGCGATCGTCGCGCAGCGGATATTCGCGCTCGACACGGCGGTCGCGGCGCGCGAGGGCGGGGCATGAAGCGCGATCGCGATAGCTCCAGCCGCACCTGCGGCCGCATCGTGCGACGGCGCGAATTCCTGGCCGGCTGCGCGGCGCTGGCGGGCGCGGCGTTGCTTCCCGGCGCGCGCGCGGCCGCGGCCGTGGTCGCGGACGATCTGCGTATCCAGCGTTTGGCATGGGCGGGCATCCGGCTGCAACTCGCGCAGGCGACCTTGTTCATCGATCCGCTGATCAATCCCGAGGCCTGGGGCGACGCGCTCAAGGATCGACTGATTCCGGTCGGCGATGCGGTCGGCGACACCTGTGTCCTGATCACTCACGCGCACCCGGATCATTTCGATGCCACGGCCGTGGCCGCCGCGCTGAGCCAGGGCGGCGCGCTGGTGCATCCGGCGGGAACGAATCCGCTGCCGGTTCCGCCGAAAGCGCGCGCTCGGCCCAGCGCGTTGTGGGAGCCGCAATTGCTCGGCGATTTCACCGCCACCGCCGTGCCGGCGTCCGACGGCTACGGCGATCCGCAGGTGTCATGGGTGGTTTCGGCCGGCGGACGCCGTATTTTTCACGGCGGCGACACGCTGTGGCATGGGCATTGGTGGCGCATCGGCCGTCAGTTCGGTCCGTTCGACGCGGCGTTCCTGCCGATCAACGGCGCGCGTTTCGGCTGGCGCAAACCGGTCAGCGGCCAGCCGGGCGTGCTGACGCCGGAGCAGGCGGTGGCGGCGGCGAACATCCTCGGCGCGCGCCGTCTGATTCCCATCCACTACGGCATCACCGGCATGGACGAGTACGTGGAGGTCGACGATCCGATCGGACGCCTGCGCCGCGCCGCGCGCGAACGTCCCGTCGCGATCAAGGCGCTGGCGCCGGGCGCCTGGCTGGATTGGACGCGGTAACGACGCCGTCGCGCGCTAGTCGCCGCCGCCGCGCCGCCGGCCGCGCCATTTGGCGGCGTAAGGCAACACGAACAGGTACAGGCCGGTGATCAGCAGCAGCGCGAGCGGCAGCAGCGGAACGTACGACACCCAGACGACCGGTCGCTCTAGCGCCAAGGCGATGAAGGTCGCGATGACGCTGACGGTGAAGATCATGGACAACCAGCGGTGCGCCTGCCGAATTCCACTGTTCCAGCTCATAACGACTCCTCGCTGAGGAAGACCGACTGCGGACCCCGGCGATCCGCCGGGGGCTTGCACTCGGTAACGCCAAGACGGCCGCGATGAGGCCGCGGCGACGTGTTCGGTGCGTCGGATCGGCCGGTTCGAACGCGCAGGCGCGCTTGCGGCGGTGTGGAGCGGGAGGCTCACGCCTTCGGCCGGCGCGGTCGCGAGGATGCGCGGCGTCCATTACTCTTGCGATCGCAAGCCAGCCGCGGCGGAAAGCGTGTCGGAAGCGATCGGAGCACGAAGAAATCCGAGCTACCGCGCGTCCACGTCGAGTCGCTACGCCGAACACCTGATCAGAGGTCGACCATGTACGCCAAGGCCATCACGCCGATCTTGAACGTCTCGGACATGCAGCAAAGCTTCGATTGGTTCGAAAAGCTCGGCTGGAAGAAATGCTGGGACTGGGGCGAGCCGGCGACCTTCGGCGGCGTCGGTTCGGGCGAGTGCGAAATCTTTCTGTGCTTGAACGGCCAGGGCGGACGCGGACACGGCGGGCATCGCGCGACGTTCGGTCCGGATTGCGACGAAGCCGGCGAAACGGGCGTATGGATGTCGATCTGGGTCGACGATGTCGATGCCGTCCATCGGCATTGCCTGGAGCAGGGCATCGACGTCGCCTGGCCGCCCACCGACATGCCCTGGCGGGTGCGGGAGATGCATGTCCGTCATCCCGACGGGCATGTGTTCCGGATCGGCCGCGGCTTCTGACGACGCGCGGGACCCGCATCCGGCGCCCGGTGCTGCGCAGGGCGCCGCGCTGGCGCCGCGCGACCGGGAAAACGCTGCGCATACCGCGCAGGAAACACGATTGGCGGAATTATGAATCCGCTGAATCGGCGCGGGCCGACGTGTTCGCCGCCGAGGCCATAACGCGCCAGGGCCACCGTCGGACCGCAGGCGGCCTCCATTCACGTGTAAACTGGCGATCTTTTAGCCAGCAGTAATGATGGAAGCACCTCGACGGGCGCCGGTCCGTGGCCCGACGTTCATCCGCGTGCTTGCGCGCCTGACCGCCGCGGATGTTCCCCCGCCCCCGCAATCGTTGTCGGATCAGCTGAGTCAATGGATTGATTGGACGCACGCCGTGGCGCTGTCCACGGCCCTGGACGGCAAGCCGCCCGCGCCGTTGCTCGACGACCGGATCTTGAGCAGCGCCGACGAAAACGAGTGCGCCCGCGTGCGCGCGGCGCTGGCCGCCGCCATCGCCGCGGATCCCGCCTTCGCCGCACCCAAGCGCGAATCGACGCCGGTTTCGATCGGCAACGGCGCTACTGCTGCCAGTGCGGCTGTTAAAAGTGCGGACTACGCGTTCTTTCGCCAACGCTATCAGGCGATGCAGCAGGCGATGGAGGCCGGCGTCGGCCGCCTGCGCGAGCGGCTGCGCGCGATGCTGACCCACGGGACGGTCGAAATGGCCCGGCTCGCGGCCGTGGACGCGGTCATGGAGCGGGCGTTGAGCCGGCGCGAACGCAGTCTGTTGTCGGGCTCGCCGGCGCTGCTGGCCGACCACTTCGAACGTTTGCGCCAGGCCGCGCACGAGGCTCAGACGCAGGCCCGCGACGATACGTCCTCGGCCGCTTCCGATACCTGGTTGGACGTGTTCCGCAAGGACATGCGCAACGTACTGCTCGCCGAACTGGATGTTCGCCTACAACCGGCCGAGGGACTGCTCGCGGCCCTTCGCACTGCCTCACATGGATAACATGTTCAAGAATCTGCTTTATCCCGTGGTTTTTCTTGCCGGCTTGGCCGCTGTGTGCTGGGTCGGCGCCGGTTACGTCGGGACCAATTCGCTGGCCTTGTCCGTCGCGCTGTTGATCGGCGCGTGCTATCTGGCCGGCGGACTGGAGCTGCACCGCTATCGGCAAGCCACCGCCACCTTGCACCAGGCGCTGGCCGATCTGTCCGCGCCGCCGTCCAGCCTGGGCGATTGGCTCGAGCGTTTGCATCCCTCGCTGCGCAACGTGGCGCGCTTGCGCGTGGAAGGCGAACGCGCGGCGCTGCCGGCGCCGGCGTTGACGCCGTATCTGGTCGGCTTGCTGGTGTTGTTGGGCATGCTGGGCACCTTGCTGGGCATGATGACGACCCTGCGCGGAACCGGCATGGCGTTGCAGAGCGCCGCCGACCTGCCGGCGATTCGCGAATCCATCGCCGCGCCCGTTGCCGGCCTGGGCTTCGCCTTCGGCACTTCGATCGCCGGCGTCGCCGCTTCGGCGATGCTCGGCCTGCTCTCGGCGCTGTGCCGGCGCGAACGCAGCCAGGCCGCGCAGCGCCTGGACGTCGCCATCGCCACCACGTTGCGCGGCTATTCGCAGGCGCATCGGCGCGAGGAAGCCTTCAAGCTTCTGCAGCAACAGACGCAGGCGATGCCGGCGCTGGTCGATCGCCTGGCGCAGATGGCCGCGGCGATCGAACAGCACAGCCTGCTCGCGCACGAACGGCAGATGGCCCGGCAGGAGGCGTTCCACGACAAGACCGAAGCGGTGTATGCCCGGCTGGCCGCGTCGGTGGAGCAGTCGCTGAAGCAGAGCATCGGCGAGAGCGCGCGCGCGACCGGCGCGGCCTTGCAGCCGATGGTGGAAACCACGATGGCGGCGATCGCGCGCGAGACCGGCACGCTGCACGATGCGGTCACTCAGGCGATGGATCGGCAGATGGAAGTCTGGTCGACCGGGCTGACGGGCACCACCGCCACCGTGGCCGAGCTGTGGAATCGGGCCCTGGCCGATCAACGCCAGGGCAACGATGCGCTGGCCCGGGATTTGCGTTCGAGCCTGGACGGCTTTACCCAGACCTTCGAGCAAGGCGCGGCGGGTCTGGTGGAAACGGTCTCGGCGCGTTTCGAACTCAGCGCGAGCGGTGCGGCGGAGGCTTGGAATACCAGCTTGTCGCGTCAGTTGAGCGCCAACGACGACATCGCGGCGCGTAACCAGCAAGCGCTGGTCGCGGCCACGCAGGCCTGGAACGGCGCGCTTTCGCAACAGCTCGACACCAATCAGGCCATGGCCGAAGGCAATCGCCGAGTATTGAGCGAGGCGGCCGGGGCGTGGAATCAGGCGATCTCGCAGCAAGCCAGCGCCAACGAAGACATGGCGGCGCGCAATCAGCAGGCGCTGGCCGCCGCCGCGGCCACGTTCGAGCAACACGCCGCGTCGCTGGTCCGCGTCATGGGCGAGTCGCATGGCGAACTGCAGTCGCAACTGCAATCGCGCGACAGCGAACGCTTGGCTGAGTGGAGCGGCGCATTCCAGGCGATGGCCGATGCAGTGGGCCAGCGCTGGGAACAGGCGGGCGAACAGGCCGCGAGCCGGCAACAGGCGATCTGCGACACGCTGGCGCAGACCGCGCAGGATATTTCGACCCAGACGCAGGCCCAGGCCCAGGACACGATCGCGGAGATTTCCCGCCTCGTCGACGCCGCCTCGCAAGCGCCCAAGGCGGCCGCCGAAGTGGTCGCCGAACTGCGCCAGAAACTCTCCGACAGCATGGTCCGCGACACCGCGATGCTCGATGAGCGCAACCGCCTGCTGGCCACACTGGAAACCTTGCTCGATGCGGTCAACCACGCCTCGACCGAGCAGCGCGTCGCGGTCGATGCCCTGGTCGCCACCTCGGCGGATCTGCTCGATCGCGTCGGCACCCGCTTCATCGATCACGTCCAGGCCGAGACCGGCAAGCTCGACGGCGCCGCCGCGCGCGTGGAAGCCGGCGCCATCGAAGTGGCGAGCCTGGGCGATGCCTTCGGCGCGGCCGTGCAGCGGTTCGGCGAGTCCAACGACAAGCTGGCCGAGCGTTTGCAAGGCATCGAAACCGCGCTGGACAAATCGCTGGTACGCAGCGACGAGCAATTGGCGTACTACGTCGCGCAGGCCAAGGAAGTCGTCGACCTGAGCATGTTGGCGCAGAAGCAGATCATCGAAGACATTCACCAGTTGGCCGAACGGCGCGTCTCGCACGGGGCGCAAGCGGCATGAGTCTGGAGATCGACGGCGATACCGAATCGACCACGCCGGTGTGGGCCGCTTTCGGCGACCTGATGTCGGTGCTGTTGGGCGTGTTCGCGCTGATCCTGGTCGGCGTGATCGGCGTGCAGATGCAATTGTCGAGCCGGCTGGATCAGGAAGTGCGGCAGCGGCAGGTGGAGGCGCAGCGGCGCAAGTCGCTGGAGCAGGCGTTGGCGGTGCCGCTGGCGACCGGCCGGGTGACCCTGGTCGACGGCCGCATCGGCATTCGCGGCAGCGTGTTGTTCGCGCTCAACTCCGACCAGTTGCAGCCGGAAGGGCGCGAACTGCTGAAGACGTTGTCCGGCCCGCTGTCCGACTACCTGCGCGCGCGCGACGAGATTTTGATGGTGAGCGGGTTCACAGACGATCGCCAAGTGCGCGACGGCAACTCGCAGTTCGCCGACAACTGGGAACTGTCGGCGCGGCGCGCGTTGACCGTGACCCGCGCGCTGATCGCCGAAGGCGTGTCGTCGTCTTCGGTGTTCGCCGCGGCGTTCGGCGCGGAGCAGCCGGTGAGTTCGAACGCCGACGAACAGGGACGGGCCAAGAACCGGCGCGTGGAAATCGCGCCGATGCCGAAACCGTCCAAGTCGACGTGACGCCCCGTGGCCGCTGATCCGAACAACATCGCAGCGATGCTTGAGGCCTGGCGCGAGCGGGGCGTCGACCGTGTCGATCCGATCGGTTTTCACCGCATCGATGCGCTGCAGCGCCGCGCCGCCGTCCACGACGGCGAGGTGCGGCGGCTGTTGGACGCGCGGCTGGCCGCGCTGATCGAGGTCTACGCCGACGGTCTGAACCAGGCCGCGACCCGGGTCGACGCCGCCACGCGCGCGCCGGCGCGCGGTGCGATGGGCGAGCTGGTCGATTACATCGCCTGTCAGGCGGCGCAATGCGAAGGGATCGAGATCGCGAACGAAGCCGCGGCGAGCGCCTCGTTCCCGGAGCTCGGGGTGTTGGAAGACTTCAAGACCATTTGGTCCAGAGTCCGCGTCGAGAGCCAGCTCCGCGACACGATGCAAGCCGCTCCCGCCGATGCCGGCCCGCTCAATTCCGGCCGCCTGGTGCACCGCTCGCTCAACTTGATGCGCGAGCTGTCGCCGGGCTATCTGCAACAGTTCCTGTCCTACGTCGATGCCTTGAGCTGGATGGAGCGGATGAACGGCGATGGCGCGATGGCGTTCGAAGAAGTGCCGCGACCCGGAGCCGGCGGCAAGCGCGCGCCCAGGCCGCGCAAGCGCCGCGACTGAGTCGCAACGTCGGCGCGGTTGGCCGAGCGCGGTCTCGGCGATCTTGGCGGAGAAATCGTCGTCGGCGGCGCCCGAGCGACTTCGTACCGGCTTCACCGATCGCACATCGGCGATTCATGGGCGAACTTTAGTGTGCGTGCACCGTCGCCAGATGTTCCCGGATCGAATCGCATGCCGCTCACGAAAATTTTCCTGGTTGCCGCGTTGATTGCGATGTTGTCGGGCTGCCTCGACGAACCGCCCGCGCTGCAAGCGCCACTGCCCGCATCCGAGGCCGCGCTCGCGCGCGAGCGGACGGTGCGTGTGGGCGGGGTCGATTTGTATTTGCCGGTGCTGCTGTTGCTTTCCAGCACGAGCAGCGTCGGGCTGACGATGAGCCGGCAAGCCGCGGACAATCCGCATGCGGGGTATGTGCCGATGGATCGTCTGCTGTCGGATCCGACTTTTCCGCAGAGCGCCGCATCGCCGGTAGCATATGTCGAGGTGTCGTTGGGTTCGCTGCGGATGCTGCGGGATTACGCCAGCGACGCCCACGCAAGCACGATCCGGGTATGTCCGCATCTCATACGAAGCTGGGCGCGGGAGATCTGCGAGTCCGGTCTGATCGACGGGCGCCGCGTCTTTTATCCCGACCGATTCACCCTGATCGATGAGCAGTACCTCATCGCGCAACGGCCCGGCCTTGCGGCCTATGCCGGGGGCTGGCGGTCCGTCGGCGAAGCGGCGCGCGCCTCGATTCCCACGCCGGATTCGGACGCCCCGGTGGCGAATTGCCAGACCAATGCCGCGGGCGAGAAGAACAGTCTGTGCACGGTCGTTGCGCGTTTGGTCCCGAATCTGCTCGTGGTCTGGAGCACCAACCGATCGCATGCCGAGCAGGCGCACGAGCTTGAAGCGCAGGCCGTCCGCCTTCGTTGTCTGATCGGCCGCGGCATGGACGCTTCCGCGAGCGACGCGACGCTGTGCATGGGCCCGCCCGATGCGAGCGAGATCGATGTCGGCCATCGGGCCGAGCCCGGTTGATCGACCGCTGGGTTACGCGTCGAAGAGCGCTGCTTGCGGCGGTTGTTCCTTGGTCTGGGCGCGGCAACTGCGCTGCGCGGGGACCTACAAGGAAGTACGCGACTCAGCGCCGGCGATCCCGCGGACGTTGAAACAAGCGTTGCCGCTCAGCGCCGCTCGACGATCAGGAGGTCGCCGGCCGGCGATTCGCGAACCGCGACCGGATACAAGGCTTGCAAGGCCTCGACGAAGGCGTGCGGGTCATCGCTGCGGAACACGCCGCTGACCCGCATGCGTGCGACCGGGGCGCCATCGAGCAGCAGGCGCTTGCGGCTGTAGCGGTTGAACTCGGCCGCCGCCTGGTCGAGCGCTTGATCTTCGAACACCAGCTTGCCCGACAGCCAGGTCGGCGGCGTTCCCGGCGCTTGCGGCGGCAGCCGGCGCAGCGGCTGACGTTTGCCGAAGCGCGCCTTCTGGCCGGCGTCGAGGACGCCCACGGTGAGCTGTTTCGCGTGCGCGGACGGCGGCGTGAGCAAGGCCACGCGGCCTTCGACCAGCGTCACTTCGATGGCGTCGTCGCGGCGGTACACGTCGAATTCGGTGCCCACCGCCCTGACGCTGCCGCTCTCGGTATTGACCAGAAAGGGCCGCGACTCGCTGGCCACGCGGAAGTAGGCGCGACCGCGGACGAGGGTGAGTCGCCGTTGCCCGTCGGAGAAATCGACCCGCAGCCGGCTGTCGGTATCCATACTCACGCGCGAGCCGTCGTCCAGGGCGATAGTGCGGCTTTCGCCGATGCCGGTGACGTAGAGCGTTTCCGTCGCCGGCGGCTGGCCCAGGCGCGGCACGATCGCGACCAGTGCGATTACCGCGGCGACCGCCGTCGCGGCCCAGACGTAGCGCGCGCGCTTGCGGGCCGGCCGCGCCGGCGTCGATGCAGGCGATGGCTCCGGCGCAGGCATCGGCGGCGACACCGAATCGCGCAGCCGTTCGGCGATCTGCGGATGTTGCGCATGCTCTCCCGCCGCCGACCACAGCCGCTCGATGCGTTCGTAGGCGGCGCGGTGACGGGCGTCTTCGGCCATCCACTGCCGCCAGGCCTGACGATCGCGTTCGGCGACATCGTCGGCGTGCAGGCGCGCGAACCACGCCGCGGCCTGGCGCCGCAACGGATCGCCGCCCTCGATCACGCTCAGGCGCGGCGGTTTCACGCTTCCCCCAGCCGCGTATCGAAATGCAGCAAGGCGCGCATCATGTTCTTTTCGACCGCGCTCACGCTGATCTCCAATCGTTTGGCGATGGCGCTGTAGGTCAGCCCTTCGTAACGCTGCAGCAGGAACACCTGCCGGCAACGCGGCGGCAACTCGTCCAGCGCCGCCAGGAAGACCTGCAGACGTCGTCCTCCTTCGTAGACGCATTCGCCGTGCGGATCCTCACTCGGCCAGTCCGTCGCCATCTCGTCGATCGAGACATGCTGCAGGACCTGATGGCTTTTGTCGCGGCGGAAACGGTCGCGCAACAGGTTGGCGGCGATCTGCAGCAAGAACGCCTCGACGTTGAGCACGCCGCTCAGCGAGGGCATGCGCAGCACCCGCACCAGCGTTTCCTGGGCCAGATCCTCGGCATCGGCGCTGGAGGGCAGGTGGCGCGAGAAGTAGCGCACCAGCGTCGGCCGGTGACGGGCGATCAGGCGCGGCAGATCGGCGGCACACGCAGCGGCCGCGGCCGCGCTGCCCGCGGTCGCATTCGTGTAGTCCGCTTCGCCACTGATCACGCATTCTCCCCGCCGCCGGTCAAGCGGCCCGTACGCTACGGCAGCCGCCGGCCGGCGGCAAGCCTGCCGAAAGGCGAGTGAGGAATCGGCGGCGAGCTGCGTCTACCTGGGTTGGGGACAGGAAGAACACTCGAAGGATCGAGATCGAAGCCACTCAATCGGGGAGGATTGCAATGGGGAACGTTTCACTGCTGCAGGTACGCAATGCGGGATCGAACGACGCGGTTTCGACAGGGGGCTGTCGGAACGCGACGCCGAGGGCAGGGCAGGTCGCCGGCGCCGCGAGCGCTTACGGCGCGCTGCGGCCGCTGACGGTCGCGTTGAGTCTGGCCCTGGGCTGGTCGGCGCTGCTGGTCTGTTCACCGGCGGCGGCGCAGGGTGGGCAGGACACCGCGCATCACTACGCCTTGCCGAGCCAATCGCTGGCGTCGGCGCTCAATCAAGTCGCGTCCGCCGCCGATGCGCAGATTCTGGTTCCGCCGGATCTGGTGCGCGGCCGCGTCGCGCCGGCCTTGTCGGGCCGCTACACCGTGGGCGAGGCGATCGCCCGGCTGCTGGCCGGCACGGGTTTGTCGTATCGGATTACCCGCAGCGGCGTCATCACCATCGTCGCCGTACCGCAAACGTCCAAGCCCGCGCCCGCGGCCAAACCCGCGCGCACTCGCGAGGCGGCGGCCAAGGCGGAACCCGATCCGACCGAACTGGCCGCGGTCCAGGTCACCGGATCGCGGATCAAGCGCGCCGAAATCGAAGGCCCTTCGCCGGTCACCGTAATTACCGCCGAGCAGATGGAGCGCGAGGGCCACGCCACCGTGTTCGAGGCGCTCGAGACCCTGGTGATGGCCAACGGCGCGGTCGAGACCGAACTGTCGGGCGGCTTCTCGGCCAACGCGCATCCGCTCAATCTGCGCGGCCTCGGGCCGGGACGCTCGTTGTTGCTGATCGACGGTCGGCGCGCGGCCGACTATCCGTTTCCCTACGAGGGACGCAGCAACTTTCAGAACTTCGGCAATATTCCCTCCGGCGCGGTGGAACGCATCGAAGTGCTCGCCGGCGGCGCCTCGGCGATCTACGGCGCCGACGCGGTGTCCGGCGTGGTCAACATCGTGCTCAAGCGCGATTATCACGGCGATGAGGTCAAGCTTCGCGCCGGCACCAGTTCGATGGGCGGCCGCGACCGCATCGATCTGCAATGGACCGGCGGCAAGACCGGCGAGCGCTGGGGCCTGACGTATGCGTTTCAGTACTACAACCAGGAACTGCTGTACGGATTCCAGCGCGACGATTGGGACCTGCGCGCCAATCCCAGTCCCGATGCCCGGCTCGGCGTGCAGCCCGACGCCGGCCTGCGCATTCGCCGCGGCAGCACGAGCAGCAGCAGTCCGCTGATCGCGCCGCCCGCGGGCACTTGCGAACGCTGGGGCGGCGAGTTCGTGCGCCACACCTACAAACGCGTGAGTTCGGGCAACGTGCAGAGCCTCGGCGACGCCTGCGGTACCTGGAACGATGTCACCTACCAGCACTTGAGCAAGGGCAAGAACGAACTGGCCGGCTATGTGTTCGGCACCTGGAATTTCACCGACGACCTGCAAGGCTGGGGCTCGGTTCAGGCCTGGCGTTCGCGGGTCGAATCGCTCGGTGGATTCGAAAGCATCACCGGGCCGCACACCGACGGCGTCGGTCGGCGCGGCGACTTCTACGATCCGCAGTTCAATGCGGTGATCGCGCCGACCCGCGTGCTCACCCCGGTCGATCTGGGCGGCGTGGAGCAGATGAATCAGCATTACCGCGAGCGCTCGCTCGACGTCGCGGCGGGACTGCGCGGCAAGCTCGGCGACCGCTGGGATTGGGACGCCACCGTCAGCCGCGCCGAATATCACTTCGAACGCACGCGCCGGCGCATGGTCGGCAATCTGGTCAACGATTACTTTTTCGGCAAGCAACTGGGCACCCGGCCCAACGGCGTGCCGATCCACCGCTTGAACCTGGAGCGCTGGTATCGGCCGATGACGCCGGAGGAATACGGCTCGATCTCCACGCTGGCCAAGTACGAGGCCGAATCCTGGGTCCAGACCGCCAGCTTCGTGCTCACCGGCGATCTGTTCGAACTGCCGGCCGGACCGGTCGGCATGGCGACGGTGCTGGAGGCCAGTTCGCAAGGCTACGATCTGTCCAGCGACGCGCGTGTGCAACCGGGCGTGGTCGAGCTCTACAACCTCACCGGCACCAACGGCGGCGGCGAACGCGACCGCTATGCCGCCGGCGCGGAGTTGCGCATTCCGATTCTGAGCTCGCTCAAGGCCAGCCTGGCCGGCCGATTCGACAAGTACGACGACATCACCGCGGTCGACGATGCCCGAACCTGGAACGCCGGCCTGGAATGGCGGCCTGCCGACAATCTGCTGGTGCGCGGCAGCTACGCCACCAGCTTCAAGGCGCCCGACCTGCATTGGGTGTTCAGCGAAGGCAGCGGCAGCTTCGGTACCGCGGTCGATCCCTGGCGCTGTATCGCCGCGGGCGCCAATCCGACCTGTTCGGGCTACAGCTACAGCGTCTTCAGCCTCAGCGAAGGCGACCGGAATCTGGAAGAAGAAACCGGCAAGTCCTGGAGCGTCGGCGCGGTATGGGACATCGTCGACGGTCTGTCGGTCACCGCCGATTACTGGAACATCGAACTCAATGGCGCGATCGAGCGTCTGAGCCCGACCAGCATCCTGGAAGGCGAGGCCGGCTGCCGCACCGGCAAGCAGCTCAACGGCCAGCCGTTCGCGTTCGGTCCCGACTCGGGCTATTGCCGCAACGTCACCGCCTTGGTCACCCGTCGCCCGGAAGGCAGCGAAGCCATCGACCGTATCGCCGAGGTCAAGTCCGCGCCGCTCAATCAGTCCTATCGCCGTGTCGCAGGCATCGACGCGAGCGTGAATTGGCGGCTCAAGACCGAGCGTTACGGCGACTTCCGTTTCGACTTGAACTGGTCGCATACGCTCAAGTCCGAACGTCAGGTCTTCGCGACCGATCCGATCGAAAGCGATTGGCGCGACGATCCGACCAATCTGGATTTCCGCAGCCGCGTGCGCGCGGGCGCCAGCTGGCGCGCGGGCGATTGGTCGTCGAGCCTGTTCATGACGCGGTACGGCAGCTTGCCCAAGGCCGGCGGCGTCGGCCGCACCGGCGTGTACTTTCTTTGGAACGTCAACATCGGCAAGCGGATCACCGACAAGGCCACGCTGAAGTTCTTCGTCAACAACGTGTTCGACAACACCCACCCGGGCGACGAGACCAACACCTCGTTCCCGTACTTCTACGACGTCTACAGCCCGATCGGCCGCGAGTTAGCGGCCGAGTACGAGTATCGTTTCCACTAGCGGCGATCGCGCGAGCCCGGCAGTGCCGGGCTCGCGCGCACCGCGCCAAGCTGCAGGCGAGCGTCGCCTGCGGCGCCGATACCACCCGCCCAGGTCGTTCACGCCTGGGCATTCGCGCCACCGGAGCCGTCGATGATGAAGCCGTTTCATGTTCTGTCGGGAGTCGTCTTTGCGGCGCTGATGTCGCTGACGGCGAGCGCGGCCGCCGCAGGCCAGGACCGTCCGTCCGCGCCGGCCAGCGAGACGGCGTCGGTGCCGGCCGCGGTCCTGCCGAGCGTCGACGACGGCCCATATCTGTTCTACGCAGACGGCCGCATCGACGCGCGTTGGGTCTGCGGCGGCAAGGCGATCGAACGCGCGTTTCCGGCCGAACGCTGGCCGGTGACGGTGCCGGTGCAATGCGGCCAGACCCGGCCGGTCGTGGTGCGCGCGCCTGCCGAGCCGGAAGCGGACATCGCGGTCGAGCGCGTGGCACGCATCGCGGCGCTGTCGGACGTGCACGGCCAGTACGAGCTCATGGTCCGCCTGCTGCGCAACAACGGCATCGTCGATCGCAAGTTGAACTGGCGATATGGCCGCGGCCATCTGGTCGTGGTCGGCGACGTGTTCGATCGCGGGCCCAAGGTCAATCAAGCCTTGTGGCTGCTGTACGGCCTGGAACAACAAGCGCGCGCGGCCGGCGGCGGCGTGCACCTGTTGCTGGGCAATCACGAAATCATGGTGCTGGCCAACGACCTGCGTTACGTCAATGACGGCTATCAGCGTAACGCCGCCGTGCTCGGCACGTCCTATATCGATCTGTACGGCCCGCAGACCGTGCTCGGCCGCTGGTTGCGCAGCAAGCCGGTGATCGCCCAGGTCAACGACGTGTTGTTCGTGCATGGCGGTATCGCTTCGAGCTACTTCGCGTTGGACCTGACTCGGGCGCAGATCAACCAGCGCTATCGCGCCACGCTCGGCACGACCAAGTCGGTGTGGCAGGGCAATCCGGAACTGGCCGCGCTCTACAACGGCAAGACCAGTCCGATCTGGTACCGCGGTTACTTCACCGATCCGGAACTCAAGCAGGAACAGGTCGATGCGATCGCCGCGCGTTTGGGCGTCGAGCACATCGTCGTCGGCCACACCTCGCACAAGCGGATCGGCAGCTACTTCGACGGCACCGTGATCGGCGTCGACAGCAGCATCAAGAACGGAGAGTACGGCGAACTGCTGCTGATCGAACGCGGCAAGATGAGCCGCGGCACGCCCGAGGGGAAGCGATTGCCGCTGACCGCGGCCGACCGGCTCGCCGAACCCGACTGAGCGCGCGCGACGGCTGTTTTTACGTCGTTACCGCGCCGTGGGCGGCCACGGCGGTTGTCGGGTCGTGCGCCGCTCCCGTGCGCAATGGCCCGCCACGCAGTAGCCTGTGGCGATGGACTCCCTGATCGCCGCCGCCGGGCGCGCGTTGGCCGTGGGCGACGCGCTCGGCGCGCTCAAGCGCATCGCGCTGCGCGAGGATCCGCCGGCGCTGGCGCTGCGCGGCATCGCGATGGCGCAACTGGACGATTATCCGCGGGCGCGCGAGTTGTTGCGCCGCGCCGCGCGCGGCTTCGGCGCGCGCGAAGCCTTGGCGCGGGCGCGTTGCGTGGTCGCCGAGGCCGAGGTGGCTCTGGCCATGCGCGATCTGTCCGGTTCGCCGCGCGCGCTGGCCGATGCCGCGGTCGCGTTGGAGACGCGTGCCGACCGCGCCAACGCATTGCAGGCGCGTTTGATCGCGGTGCGTCGGCTGCTTCTGCTCGGCCGTCTGGACGAGGCCGCCGCGTCGCTGACCGAACTGGATGCGACCGGCCTGCCGCCGTCGCTGGCCGCGGTGGCCGAGTTGGCCGCCGCCGAAGTGGCGTTGCGCTCGCTGCGCACCACCGCCGCGCGCGAGGCCTTGCAACGCGCCTTCGACGCGGCGCAACGCGCGCGGGTGCCGGCGCTGTCGGCCGAGGTCGCCGAAGCGCGCGCCGGGCTCGATCGCTGCGCGGCGCGAATCGTTCACGCCGGCCACGAGCAACCGCTGCGGCTCGACGAAGTCGAGGCCTTGCTGGCGTCCGGCGCCTTGGTGATCGACGCCTGCCGTCGCGGCGCGCGCGCGGGCGAGCGCTGGCAGGCGTTGGCGGGACGGCCGGTGCTGTTCGCGCTGCTGCGCTCGCTCGCCGAAGCCTGGCCTGGCGATTGCGATCGCAACGCGCTGATCGCGCACGTGTTTCGCACTCGCAGGCCCGATGAAACGCATCGTGCCCGGTTGCGCGTGGAGATCGGCCGCCTGCGCGCGCTGATCGCGCCGCTGGCGCGGATCCACGCCAGTGCGCGCGGATTCGTGCTGGTGCCGGGCGAAGAACGCCGCGTGGTCGTGCTGGTGCCGCCGATCGACGGCGACCGGGCGTCGTTGCTGGCCTTGTTGTCCGACGGCGCGGCCTGGTCCACTTCGGCCTTGGCGCTGGCCTTGGGCGACAGCCAGCGCACGATTCAGCGCGCGTTGGTCGAGTTGGAAGCCGCGGGCGAAGTGCGTTCGATCGGCCGCGCCCGCGCGCAGCGCTGGCTGGCGCCGCCGCTGGTGGGATTCACGACGATCTTGTTACTCCCGGCCGCGTTGCCGTCTGAGTAGATTGTTTTTGCGGCGCCGCGATGAGCGCCACCAGGAGCCGACCATGACCCGCACCTCAGACAGCAACCGCGTCGCAAGCACGCAAGTACCGGCGCGAGCCGCCGAGATCGTCCGCGAATACGGCCCGTTCGAAGGCGCCGGGAATATCGGCGGCGTCACCCACGACGGCAGCCGGGTGTGGGCCGCGGGCGGACCTCATCTGGTCGCCTTCGATCCCGACAGCGGCCAGGTGGTGCGCACGCTCGACTGCGCCGCCCACGCCGGTACCGCGTTCGATGGCACCCACCTGTATCAGATCGCCGAGGCGCGCATCGACAAGATCGAACCGGCCACCGGCAAGATCGTGGCGTCGATTCCCGCACCCGGCGCCGGCGGCGACTCGGGCCTGACCTGGGCCGAGGGCAGCTTGTGGGTGGGGCAGTACCGCGATCGCAAGATCCATCAGATCGATCCGGCCACCGGCGCGATCGTGCGCACCATCGAATCCAACCGCTTCGTCACTGGCGTGACCTGGGTCGACGGCGAGCTGTGGCACGGCGTGTGGGACGGCGACGAGAGCGAACTGCGCCGTATCGATCCGAGCGACGGCGCGGTGCTGGAACGGTTGGAAATGCCGCCCGGCGTCGGCGTCAGCGGTCTGGAGTCGGACGGCGCCGACTTGTTCTATTGCGGCGGCGGATCCAGCGGCAAAGTCCGCGCCGTGCGCCGGCCGAAGAAGCCGGTTTCGTAAGCGTCCGGCCGATGCGCCGCGCCCCCGCGATTCGACCGCGCCGCCGCACGGCGCGGTAGCGAGGGCGGCGCGAGCCGGAACCGATCCTCTCCTTGTTCCGCTCTGGCCAACCGGCCGGAACAGGAACGCTGTTGTCCGCGTCGGGCCGCGCAAGCGGCCCGGCGCATCCGCTTCTCCCACGATGGCCCGCCGGGCCCAGGAGCACACCATGCACACCGCGATCGCTCAAACCCAAATCGCCGATCATCCCGTCGTGTCCAGGCCGCGCTGGCTGGAGGCGCGCACGGCCTTGCTCGCGCGCGAAAAGGAACTGACCCGTCTGCAGGACCAGGTCGCGCGCGAGCGCCGTGCGCTGCCGTGGCTGCGGGTCGAGAAGGACTATGTGTTCGACACCTTGCAAGGCCCGCGCCGGCTCGCCGATCTGTTCGACGGCCGCAGCCAGTTGCTGGTGCAGCACTTCATGTTCGCGCCGGGTTGGGAGCAGGGCTGCAAGAGCTGTTCGTACATGGCCGATCACAACGACGGCGCCAACCTGCATCTGGCCCAGCGCGACGTAACCTTGCTCGCCGTCTCGCGCGCGCCGCTGGCCGACATCGAGCGTTTCCGCCGGCGCATGGGCTGGACGTTCCAATGGGCGTCCTCGCACGGCAGCGATTTCAACCACGATTTCGGAGTTCATTTCACTCAGGACGAGATGTCCAGCGGCAAGGTCGATTACAACTACGTGCGTCAGCCGTTCCCGCATGAGGAAGCCCCCGGCCTGAGCGTGTTCTATCGCGATCCGGCGGGCGAGGTGTTCCATACCTACTCGCGCTACGGCCGCGGCGTGGAAGTGATGATGCACACCTATGCTTTGTTGGAACTCACGCCCAAGGGCCGCGACGAGGACGGTCTGGATTATCCGATGGCCTGGGTGCGCCATCACGATCGTTACGAGACCGCCGCGCCGGCCGCCGCTTGCTGCGGTTCGAAGGACTGACTCCGCCGCGCGCGCAGGAGGGCCTTATGGACACCTTGTGGCCATGGCTGACGATCGCCGGACTGGGCGCCCTGCACGGGTTGAATCCGGCGAACGGTTGGATGTTCGCCGCCGCTCGCGGCGGCGACGACGCCCGGGTGCGACGCGCCATGCTGCCGATCGCGATCGGTCATGCCGTTTCGATCGCGATGGTGGTATTCGCCGCGGCCCAAGGGATTCTGTTCGATCGCTCGGGCGTCCAGCGTCTGGCCGGCGTTGTATTGATCGCGTTGGCCGCATACCGCGCACTGCGTCGCTTCTGGCCGCGTATGCCCAAGCTACGCCTGCATGCGACGGACATCGGCGCGCGCGCCGGTCCCGCCGCTCTGGCGGTGTGGTCGTGCCTGATGGCCACCGCGCACGGCGCCGGATTGATGTTGCTGCCGGCCTTGCTGCCGCTGTGCATGTCCGACACGCCGGCGCGCGAAATCGTCGCCTCCGGTTCCTTGGTTCTGGCGTTGGCCGCGATCAGCGTTCATCTGGCGGTGATGCTGGTCATCACCGGCGTCATCGCCGCAGGCGTAGGCCGCGGCGTCGACGCGCAGGCCCGCCGCTTCGGCTGGCTCGCGTCGGACGATGCGTGGACCCTCGCGCAAGCGCTGGTCGGCGTGTGCTTGCTAAGGCTCGGTTGAGATCGCCGCTCGCGAGGCCTGCGGTCGGCGTGAGGCGAAAGCAGCTTTGGGCGGGAAGACTTTTGTGGGCGGGGCTTGGGCCCCTCCCACAAACGGCGTGCGCAATCACTCCGTCGTCGCGCGCGCCGCGGCCTGAGCGACGATAACGGTGCCGCAACGGCACCGTTTTGCTGCCTGTTTCAAACGGTGGTGCTCATTTGTGACGGCGTACGCATTCAGAAAAATGTGCGACAGAATAGGTAGGGGGATGTCGATTCGGCATCGTTTGTACTCCTAACGGCAGGGATCGCTTCGGCGCTCCGTCGCCGCCGCAACCTGCGATTCCCCCGATCGCTCGCCTCCTTGTTTCCGCATCGCAGGCGAGTGCGGGCGTCCTGTCGGGCTGCTCGTCCGTTCCCCTCGTTCGATCCCTCCACCGCGCATGCATCGCGGTGTCGCCTGTTCGCCCGTTTCGATCGCCTTCCCCCATTTCGTCCTGCCTATGAACGACCCGTCCGCCGGCATCGTCCCGTCCGTCGCTCCCGCGACGGCGCGCGCCGATGCCGTCGCGGTGCGGGCGTTTCGCGCGTTCCCCCGTGACGCGCCGCCTGGCGGCCGTTCCCGTCCGTGCCGCGCCGGGTATGCGCGGCACCCTTCATCCTCAGGAAGAAGTCCATGAAGCAAGCCCCGCTCGCCCTGCTGGCTATTGCGCTTTGCGTACCGGCGTTGTCGCACGCCGCCGACGGCACCCTCCGCATCGAAGGTTCGGTGATCGCGCCGACCTGCGTGCTCACCAACGGCCCGACCCCGGCCGACATCCGGGTCAAGTTGCCGGCGGTCGCGGTGTCGGCGCTGAACCAGAGCGGTCAGACCGCCGGGCGCACGCCGTTCGTGATCCGCATCGCCGATTGCGATTCCACCACCGCTCAGATCCAGACCTATTTCGAGCCGGGTCCGACCGTCAACACCAGCACCAACAATCTGACCCTGGAAGGCGGCGGCAACAACGCCGGCAACGTCGAGCTGCAACTGCTCAACGCCGACCACTCGCAGATACTGCTCGGCAACCCCAGCGGCCTGCAGAACTCGCAAGCCGCGGCGGTGTCCGGCGGCGGCGCCGACCTGCGCTATTACGCGCAGTACGTGGCTACTGGCGCGGCGACCGCGGGCGCGGCCAACAGCAGCGTCACTTTCACCATGATCTACCAGTGATGCGCTGATCCCCCTTCGCACGAACGCGATGACGTCCGGCGGTGTACGCACGCGCCGGCGCGCGGCGCCGTGTCCACCCAACATCAGGAGTTGCGGTATGGAGATGTACCTCAGGAACCCCGTCTTAAGGAAAGCCGCGTTGAGCGCGGCGCTGTTGTCCGCGCTGCCGCTGGCCGCGCAGGCGCAACAGGCGACCAACGATCCGCTGTATCGCTATCAGTGGCATTTGATGAACTACGGCCAGAGCGTATTGGGCGATACCAAGCCCGCGTTCGGCGCCGATCTGGGCATCGACGATCTGCACACCTACAACATCCGCGGCAAGAACGTGGTGGTGGGTGTGGTCGACGAAGGCCTGCAGATCGCCCATCCCGATCTGGCCGCCAACGTGGTGCCCGACGGTTCGCGCAACTTCAACACCGGCGGCCCGATCCACGATCCCAGCCCGACCCAGGCCGGCGAAGGCCACGGCACCGCGGTCGGCGGCATCATCGCCGCGGTCGGCTGGAACGGCATCGGCGTGCGCGGCGTGGCGCCGTCGGCCAAACTCAAGGGCTTCAACTTCCTCTCGCCCCAGGCCGGCGGCAATCAGGCCGCCAACATCGTCTATTCATGGTGGGACGGCCCCGAGTCCAAGGATGTGCAGGTCTCCAACAACAGTTGGGGCGCCGCGCCGTTGGCGCCGGTGGCGTTCTCCGAGAACGAAATCGCCTCGTTCGAAAACCCGATGGCCGCCACCCGCAACGGCCTGGGCACGGTCTACGTCAAGGCCGCCGGCAATCACTACAACCAGCATCCGGTGTTTTTCGGTCTGTTCAACGCCTGCACCGCGGAGACCCGCGCCGCCAACGTCGGTTGCACCCAGGCCGGTTTCGATCCACGCAATAACCTGTTCAGCGTGATGACCATCGCCGCGGTCAATGCCGCCGGTGTGCGTTCGAACTACTCCAGCCCGGGTTCGGCGCTGTGGGTGTCGGGTCTGGGCGGCGAGTACGGCCATCAGAAGCCGTACTCCACCGCGGTCAATCCGCTCAACTTTGATCCGGCCATCGTCACCACCGACGTCTCCGGGTGCACCAACGGTTACAACAGCGACGCCGCCGGGGCGCGTTTGAACGCGCTCGATTCCAGCCAGTCGACGATCGACAACACCTGCAACTACACCGGCCGCATGAACGGCACCTCGGCGGCGACGCCGACCGTGGCCGGCGTCGCCGCGCTGATGCTGCAGGCCAATCCGAAGTTGAGCTATCGCGACGTGCGCTATCTGCTGGCCGCGACCGCGCGCAAGATCGATCCGCAGCAGCCCGCGGCGACCCACGCCAACGGCACGGTGATCGCACCGGGTTGGATCACCAATGCGGCCGGGCATCACTTCAGCAATTGGTACGGTTACGGCCTGGTCGACGCCACCCTCGCGGTCGAGCGGGCGATGGCGTTCAAGCCGCTGCCCGCGGTGATCGACAGCGGTTGGCAACGCGCCGAAGTCGCCGCGCCGGTGGCCATCGGCGGCGCCGCCGCGCCGGCCAAGCTGCAGGTGCGCATCGATCGCCGCATCGGCAAGGTCGAGGGCGTGCAGTTGGGTCTGGAAACCAACTACGCGCTCACCGCCGGTTTCTTCTCCACCGCGCCCTCGCCGCTGATGGTGACGCTGACCTCGCCCAGCGGCACCAAGAGCTACGTGGTGCCGGCGATGACCGGCCTCGGCTCGACCACCGCCTTCACCATTCCCTTCATCGCCAGTAACGCGTTCCTGGACGAGAACGGCGAAGGCACCTGGACCCTGGAAGTCGCCGACGTGCCGTTGGCCGCGGACGCGGCCTCCAAGGGAAATCTCACTGGGTTCAAGATCCGCGTGTTGGGGCATTGATCATGAAGACTCTTTCCATGTTGTGCGTCTCCCTGCTGGGCATGGCCCTGGCCACCGCGGCGCAAGCGCAGTCCAGCGCCGAAACCCAGCTGCGCCAGGCCGCGACCGGCGCCAGCTTCAAGATCGGCGATACCCAGTTCCGTCTGGCGCCGTCGGCGGTGGTTTCGCCGGCGACCGCGGCGAGCGATCCGGCGCAAACCATCGTCGGCGGCAAGTACGCCGTCAGCGTCGACGCCGCCGATGCATCGCCGCGCAGCAAGCGCAGCGCGGCGGCCGATGCGCCGTCGGGCAAATTGGCCGCGGCGGTGTCGGAAAGCGGGGTGCCGGCGGTGGTGACTTCCTCGATCAACGTCTACTTCAATCAGCCCAGCGTCCTCGCCGACGCGGTGCGCGCCACCGGCGGCAAGCTGACCTACTCCTCGGACATCGGCGGCAAGGGCACGATCGAGTTCGGCTCGGTCGCCGAGGCGTTCGAAGCGGTGGGTAAGCTGCAAGGCAAGGCGGGCATCAAGGAAGTCAGCCCGCAGATCGAGCAGTTGGAGAACATTCTGTTGTAAGCGGGACAGCTGTATACGAGTCAGTTGTAAGCGAATCGGCCCCGCCGGCGCCCTGACGGCGCCGGCGGGGCTTTGCGCATCGAAGGGCATTACTCGCGGCACCTTGTCGTACGCCGCCAACGCCGCCGCCAACGGCGTGCCGGCCTTGTCTCGGTGCGCGTGGTGGCCGCAGCGACGCGACGCATCGAAGGCCGCGCAAGCATCCAAGGAAGCCGGCCCGCCCGCCGAGCGCCGCGATATCGGTACCTGAGCCATGGCTGGATACGGCCATGCAGCTCCGCGGTGGCATGCAGCCGCGGCGGGGTTCGTCGTCGCCCATCGCAACCCGTGCTATCCGGGTCGACAACGGCCATTCACAAAAAAAATGCATCGGCATGTCGGGGGGAGGGTGCGACTGCGCGTTCTATCTCGTGACGCGTTTCTCATCGGCACATGTTGCGACGTATCAGTTGTGGCGTCAGCGCGTCGAGCCAGCCGGTTTCACACACGTACTTTCCCGACCACGCCTTGCGGCCGGGTTCCACCGCATGTTCCGGAGATGCTTCAGTGAATAAAACGCAGTTCGCTTTGCTCGTCGCCGTACTCGCCGCGCCGATGTCGGCCTACGCCGTCGATGGCACCATCCATATCGAAGGTTCGGTGATCGCGCCGACCTGCGTGCTCACCAACGGTCCGACCCCGGCCGACATCCGGGTCAAGCTGCCGGCGGTTGCGGTGTCGGCGCTGAACGAGAGCGGCCAGACCGCCGGGCGCACGCCGTTCGTGATCCGCGTCGCCGACTGCGATGCCACCACCGCTCAGATCCAGACTTATTTCGAACCCGGTCCGACCGTCAACACCAGCACCAACAATCTGACCCTGGAAGGCGGCACCGGCAACGCCGGCAACGTCGAGCTGCAACTGCTCAACGCCGACCATTCGCAGATCCTGCTCGGCAACCCCAGCGGCCTGCAGAACTCGCAAGCCGCGGCGGTGTCCGGCGGCGGCGCCGACCTGCGCTACTACGCGCAGTACGTGGCTACCGGCGCGGCGACCGCGGGCGCGGCCAACAGCAGCGTCACCTTCACGATGATCTATCAGTAAATCTCCGCTCAGCCCGCGCCGGTCGGGCGTCGGCGCACCGTATCGCACCGCGCATGGCCGCCGTCGCCACGGCGGGCGGCGCGGCGCACCGGCCGCCGCGCGGCCCACGTCGTTAAAGGAGTCGATGGTAATGAAGCATCAGGTTCTTCCGCGCGCCGCGTTGGCCGCGGCCTTGCTCGCCGCACTTCCGCTCTCGGTCGCCCAGGCGCAACAGCTCGGCGATCCGCTGTACCGCTATCAATGGCATTTGATGAACTACGGGCAGGCCGTGCTCGGCGACAGCCGCCCGGCATTCGGCATCGATCTGGGCATCGACGATCTGCATGCCTACAACATCCGCGGCAAGAACGTGGTGGTGGCGGTGGTCGACGACGGCCTGGAAATCGCTCACCCGGACTTGGTCGCGAACGTGGTGCCCAACGGTTCGTGGAACTTCGTCGACAACAGCAACGATCCGACGCCGGCCAGTGGCTCCGCCGGTCATGGCACCGCGGTCGGCGGCATCATCGGCGCGGTCGGCTGGAACGGCATCGGCGTGCGCGGCGTGGCGCCGTCGGCGCGGTTGAAAGGCTTCAATTTCCTCGCCAACCAGGCCGCCGGCAATCTGGAACGCTCGTGGTGGGACGGGGCGCAGGCCAAGGACGTGCAGGTGTCCAACAACAGCTGGGGCCGCACCCTGGTCTGGCCGATGGCGTTCTCCGAGAACGAAGTCGCCGCGTTCGAACGGCCGATGGCCGCGACCCGCGGCGGGCTCGGCACGGTCTACGTCAAATCGGCCGGCAACAACTACGCCAGCACCGTGGTCAGCAACATCAACCGCTGCACCGCGGCGATCCGCGCGCGCAACGTCGGTTGCAGCGCCACCAACCTGGACGCGCGCAACAATCTGTTCACCGTGGTCACCGTCGCCGCGGTCAATGCCGCTGGCGTGCGTTCGAACTATTCCTCGGCGGGCTCGGCGCTGTGGGTGTCGGGCCTGGGCGGTGAGTACGGCCATCAGGCGGTGTATTCGAACGCCGTCAATGCGCTCAACTTCGATCCGGCTGTCGTCACCACCGATCGCGCCGGTTGCGCCAACGGTTACAACAACGACATCGACGTCGACCGCAATTCGCCGAACAATACGCGCCGCAACGCGCTCGATTCCAGCCTGTCGGCGATCGACGCCACCTGCAACTACACCGGCCGCATGAACGGCACTTCGGCCGCGGCGCCGACCGTGTCGGGCACCATCGCGCTGATGCTGCAGGCCAATCCCAAGCTCAGCTATCGCGACGTGAAGTATTTGCTGGCCACGACCGCGCGCCGGATCGATCCGAATCAGCCCACCATCACCGACGCCAACGGAACCATCGCGGCGCCGGGCTGGACGGTCAACGCCGCCGGCCATGCCTTCAGCAACTGGTACGGTTTCGGTCTGGTCGATGCGACGCTGGCGGTGACCCGCGCCGGCAACTTCAAATCGCTGGCGCCGTTGATCGACAGCGGTTGGCAACGCGCGCAGGTCGCCGCGCCCGTGGCGATCGGCGGACCGGCCGCGCCGGCGTTGTTGCGCATTCCTGTCGCCGGCGGCATCGCCAGAGTGGAGAGCGTGCAACTGGGCCTGGAAACCAGCTACGCCCACGCCAGCGGCGCATCGCTGATGGAGCCCACGCCTTTACGCGTGGTGCTGATCTCTCCCAGCGGAACCCGCAGCTACGTCATGCCGGCTTACACCGGTCTGCGCGGCTCGGGCGCGGCGCTGACGATTCCCTTCAGCGCAAGCAACGCCTTCCTCGATGAGGGCGGCGACGGCGAGTGGACGTTGGAAATCACCGACGTGACGCTCGCCGCCGGCGCCGCATCGGCCGGCAATCTCACCTCGTTCAAGATCCGCGTGCTGGGGCACTGACCATGAAAATCATCGTTCTGTCCTGCGTCGGCCTGCTCGCGTTCGCGATCGCACCCATGAGCCACGCCCAGAGTCACAGCAAGAAAGCCGAGTTGGAGTTGGCCGCGACCGGCGAATCGTTCAGCGTAGGCGATACGCATTTCCGCATCGTGCCTTCGGCGTCGGTGCGTGCGTCCTCGGCGACGGTGGATCCCGAACGCGACGTGGTCGTGGCCGGCTACTTGCTGGAGCCCGCCGCTGCGACTCCCGCGCGCGCCAAGCGTTCTCTCGACGCGGGCAACGCCGCCGCGCCGGCCGGCGCCGAAAACCTCGCCGTGGCGGTCTCCGAAGGCGGCCTGCCGACCGTGGTCGCGCCGGAGCTCAACGTCTATTTCGACCGCATCAGCGTGCTCGATGCGCTGATCCGCGATACCGGCGGCAGCTTGCTGTATTCCTCGGCGATCGGCGGCAAGGCCACGATCGGTTACGGCTCGGTGGCCGAGGCGATCGCGGCGATGAAACGCATCCAGGGACGCGCGGGCGTCGCCGAGGTCAGCCCGCGCATCATCGAGGCGATCGACACCGCGCAGTAAATCGTAGTCCACGCGCGGCGAAGACACGTTCGGACGCTGGTAATTTCATTCGGGCGTCCTCGCGGCGCGCACGATCGGCCCCCGCCGGTCGTGCGCGCGCTCGCCGCGAATCGTTTATCCAAGGAGTAGGTGGTATGCACAAGTACGCTGGAAAAAGAACCATCTTGAGCGCGGCCTTGCTGGGCGCGCTGTCGCTCGCGGCGGCTCACGCGCAGCAAGCGCAGGGCGATCCGCTGTATCGCTATCAATGGCATCTGATGAACTACGGGCAGGCCGTGCTGGCCGACACCCGCCCCGCATTCGCGATCGACATGGGCATCGACGATCTGCACACCTACAACATCCGCGGCAAGAACGTGGTGGTGGCGGTGGTCGACGACGGCCTGGAAATCGCCCATCCTGATCTGGCCGCCAACGTGGTGCCTAACGGTTCGTGGAACTTCGTCGACGACAGCCACGATCCGACTCCGACCGATCCGGGCGACGCGCACGGCACAGCAGTCGGCGGCATCATCGCCGCGGTCGGCTGGAACGGCATCGGCGTGCGCGGCGTGGCGCCGTCGGCCAGGCTCAAGGGTTTCAACTTCCTCAACGCGCCCGATCAGGACCTGGCCCAGACCTATTCTTGGTGGGCCGGCCCCGAAGCTCAGGACGTGCAGGTCAGCAACAACAGCTGGGGCTTCACCGTGCCGATGCTGTCGCGGCCGATTTCCGAGAACGAAATCGCCGCGTCCGAGCAGCCGATGTCGGCCATGCGCGGAGGCCTGGGCATGATCTACGTCAAGGCCGCGGGCAACGATTTCAGCAACGTTCCCTACCGCGGGCGCAACCTGTGCGTGGATGCGATCCGCCGCGTCGGCACCGGCTGTTCGCAGTCGATCTGGGAAAACGACAACAACCTGTTCAACATGATGACCATCGCCGCGGTCAACGCCGCCGGCCGCCGTTCCAGCTATTCCACCCCGGGCGCGTCGCTGTGGGTGTCGGGCCTGGGCGGCGAGTACGGCCATCAGGCGGTGTACTCCAATGCGGTCAATCCGCTCAACTTCGATCCGGCCATCGTCACCACCGACCGCGCCGGCTGCGTCAACGGCTACAACAACGACAACGACGTCGACCGCGACTCGCCGGACAACGAGCGCCGCAACGCGCTCGATTCCAGCCTGTCGGCGATCGACAACACCTGCAACTACACCGGCCGCATGAACGGCACCTCGGCGGCCACGCCGAACGTCGCCGGCGTCGTCGCGTTGCTGCTGCAGGCCAATCCCAAGCTGACCTACCGCGACGTGAAGTACATCCTGGCCACCACCGCGCGCCGCGTCGATCCGAACCAGGCCGCGATCACCGACGCCAACGGCACCGTGCTGTCGCCGGGTTGGACGGTCAACGCCGCCGGCCGCGCTTTCAGCAACTGGTACGGCTTCGGTCTGGTCGACGCGACCCTCGCGGTCACCCGCGCCAACAACTTCAAGACCCTCGGCCCGCTGCTCAACAGCGGCTGGCAGCCGGTCGCGCTCGCCGCGCCGGTGCCGATCGGCAACGCCGCCGCGCCGGCGCGCGCGACCATCCGCCTCGGCAACGGTGTGCGCAACATCGAAGCGGTGCAGATCGGCATGGCCACCGACTACGTCCACGGCGGCGACGCACTCGGCGCGGTGGCTTCGCCGTTGATGGTCACTCTGATCTCGCCGCGCGGCACCCGCGCCTACGTGTTGCCCGGCCGCGCCGGTTACATCGGCCAGGGCTCGGCGCTGACCATTCCGCTGGCCGCGGTCAACGGCTTCCTCGACGAGCCGGGCGACGGCGACTGGACCTTGGAGGTCGCCGACGTGGGGCTGGCCGCCGGAGCCGCATCCGCCGGCAACCTCACCTCGTTCAAGATCCGCGTCCTGGGGCACTGAGCATGAAAATCCAATCCGTTTCGTTCTGCATCGGCCTGCTGGCCCTGGCCATCGCCCCGGCGATCCACGCCCAGACCTACTCCAAGAAGGCCGAGCTCGAGCTCGGCGCCACCGGCGACACGTTCAAGATCGGCGACACCGTGTTCCGCATCGCGCCGCAGGCGGTGGTGAAGGCGTCCACGCCGCAGGCCGATCCCGCGCGCGATCTCGTCGTGGCCGACTACGTGGTCGAACCCGTCGCGGCGCAAGCGCCTAGCCCGCGCAGCAAGCGTTCGATCGATTCGGCCGTATCGTCGCCGGGCGGCGCGGTACAGAACCTGGCCGCCGCCGTGTCCGACGGCGGACTGCCGGTGGTGGTCGCGCCCGAGTTGAACGTGTACTTCGATCAGATCGGCGTGCTCGATGCGCTGGTCCGCGATACCGGCGGCACCCTGGTGTATTCCTCGCAGGTCGGCGGCAAGGGCACGATCGCTTATGGTTCGGTGGCCGAGGCGATGACGGCCATGCGGCGCATTCAGGCTCGCGCCGGCGTCAAGGAAGTCAGCCCGCGCCTGATACAGTCGCGTCGCGTCGCCAAGTAAGGGCTTCGCCTGCCTCCGCCGGCGCCTGGCGCGCCGGCGGAGTTTTCTGTTTTAACGGCGGTTCTACGGCGGCGACCGGCCGCCTTGCGACGAGGCACGAGCATGGGGTTTACAAGCGTTGGTTTTCGAAGCGCCGCGCGCGGGTTGTTCGCCGCGGTACTGGTCTGGGGCGCGATCGGCGTCGCCAGCGCCGAGGTGACCATTGCCGGTACCCGCGTGATCTACCCGGCGCAGCAGCGCGAGGTCGCGGTCAAGCTCAACAACGCCGGCGCGCGGCCTGCGCTGGTGCAGGTGTGGGTCGACGACGGTGACCCCAAGCAATCGCCCGACACCAGCACCGCGCCGTTCCTGGTGTCGCCGCCGGTGGTGCGGATCGAGCCGGGCAAGGGCCAGGCCTTGCGTCTGATCTACGGCGCCGCGGGCGCGACGGCCGCCGCCGCACCGGCGCGCGAGTCGGTGTACTGGTTGAACGTGCTGGAGATTCCGCCGGGCGCCAATCCGGCCGAGACCGAGCAGAATCATTTGCAGGTCGCCTTCCGCACCCGCATCAAAGTGTTCCTGCGCCCGCCGGGCCTGCCCGGCGATGCCGAAACCGCCGCGCGCGATCTGCGCTGGCGGGTGGTGCGCGGCGAGGGCGGCGGTTGGGCGCTGGAATGCGCCAATTCCAGCGCCTTCCATGTCTCCTTCAACCGCGTGAGCTTGACGGCCGGCGGTCGCGAATTCCGTTTCGACAACGCCGGCATGCTGGCGCCCGGCGCGCAGCTGCGTCTGGATATGGCGCAGTTGAGCGCGATGCCGCCGGCCGGCACGCGTGTGGACTATGCGGTCATCAACGATTACGGCGGCCGCGCCGAGCACCACGGGCAGACCGTGGAGTAAGCCGTGGCGTCGAAAGGATCCGTGCCGCATCGCGTGCGCGCTGCGCTCGCACCGCCGTCATGGGCGTGGCTGCCGGCCGGACTGTGTCTGTGCGCCGGCGCGGCGCGCGCGGGCGATCCGCCGCCGGCCGCGCAGGAGGTGCCGTTCGATCTGCGCTATCTGTCCGGCAGCGCGCGCGATGCCGATCTGTCGCGTTATGCGCGCGCGGGCGAAGTGCCGCCCGGTCGCTACCGCATCGATGTGCGCGTCAACGGCGCGTTCGCGCTGCGCGAGGAAATTGAATTCCGCCGCATGGCGGCCGATGCGCCGGCGCAGCCGTGCTTGAGCGCGATATTTCTGCGACGCCTGGGCGTGGATCTGCACGAGCGCGACGGCACGAGCGAATGCGTGGACTTGCCGCGCAGCATCGAACAGGCCGCGGTGCAGGTGGATTTCACCGAGTTGAGCCTGGATGTGAGCGTGCCGCAGGCGGCCTTGCGCCGCAGCGCGCGCGGTTCGGTCGCCCCGGAGCTGTGGCAGCGCGGCAACGATGCGCTGTTGTTGGGCTACAGCTACAGCCAGAACCGCATGCGCACCGACGCCGGCGATTTCGATTCGGCCTATCTGGGCCTGGAGCTCGGCGCCAACCTCGGCGATTGGCAATACCGCCAGCGCAGTGCGCTGACCTGGGACGACGGCGATCCGCGCCAGTGGAACACCCAGGCCGCATATTTGCAGCGCGCGTTGCCGCGTTGGTCCGGGCGTCTGCAACTGGGGCGCGCCAGCGCCGGCGATGCGACCCTGGGCGTGTACGGTTTCCGCGGCGCGCGCCTGGTCAAGGACGAACGCATGGTTCCCGATTCGCTGCGCGGTTATGCGCCGGTGGTGCGCGGCACCGCCTTCAGCAACGCCGTGGTCGAGGTGCATCAACGCGGCAGTCTGCTCTATCGCAGCAACGTCGCGCCGGGGCCGTTCGAGATCGACGATCTGTACGCGGCCGGCAACGGTGGCGATCTGGATGTCTCGGTGATCGAAGCCGACGGGCGGGTCGCCCGTTTCCGCGTGGCCAACGCGTCCAACCCGCAACTGCGCCGCGCCGGCAGCCTGGGCTACGAATTCGTGCTCGGCCAGGTCGAGGAAAGCTCATTACGACGCCATCCCGGCGTCGCCCAGGCCAGCATGCAGTACGGCTTCTCCGACGCTTTCACCGGTTATGGCGGCGCTTTGTCGAGCAGCGGCTATACCTCGGCGGTGATCGGCACGGCGTGGAACACGCCGTGGGGCGCGTTCTCGCTCGACGCCAATCCGGTGCGCGCCGACGGTTTCGGCTCGGCGCTGCGCTGGCGCGGCGGCTACAACCGTCGTTTCAATGACAGCGGCGCGGTAGTGGCGGCGACGGTGGCGACCTACGGCAACGATCGGCACGTCGATCTGTACACCGCCTTGCGCGCGCGCGAAACGCCCTTGTCGGCGCCGCGCTTGCGCACCTTGCGCGACACCGCGCAGTTGTCGTTGAGTTGGCCGTTGGGCGAGCGGACCTCGGTCTACCTCAGCGGCTCGCGCCTGAACTACTGGGACGGCGCGCGCAGCGGCAACTACCAGGCCGGCCTGCGCGGGCAATGGCGCAATCTGGGCATCGTGCTCACCGCCGCGCGCGTGGACGATCCGGCCGGGCGCCGCGACGATCAGTATTTCCTCGGACTGTCGCTGCCGCTGGGGCGCGCCGCGTCGCTGGCGGCATCGGCCGAGCACAGCGCGCGCGGCGGTTCGGCGCGACTGGGCCTCAGCGGCAGTCTCGGTCCCGAGGACGTGTTCGGTTACGGACTCAGCATGGCGCACGGGCCCGACGGCGCGGACACCGGTGCGGCCAACGCGCAGTACCGCGCGGCGGCCACCACGGTCAACGCGTCCTACGGCTGGGGACCGGGTTACCGCCAGAGCGGCTGGGGCGCCGACGGCGTGGCCGTGCTGCATGCGAACGGCCTGACCTTGGGCCCGCAATACGGTGAAACCCTGGCCCTGGTCGAAGCGCCCGGCGCTTACGGCGCGCGTTTGTTGAATCAGGGCGGCGCGCGCGTGGACCGGCGCGGTTACGCGCTGGCGCCGTATTTGATCGCCTATGCGCGCAACATCGTCGAGATCGACCCGCTCAGTGCGCGCAGTTCGGTCGCCATCGACGGCACCAGCCAGACCGTGGTGCCTTACGCCGGCGCGATCGTGCGTCTGGATTTCGCGACCCAGAGCGGGCGCGGCGCGATCTTGCACGTGCGCGACGCCGCCGGCGCCGGCTTGCCGTTCGCCGCGGAAGTGTTCGACGACACCGGCCGCAGCGTCGGCGCGGTCGGCCAGGCAAGCCGCATCTACGCCACCGGTCTGAGCGAACACGGGCGTCTGCGCGTGCGTTGGCGCGCCGACCGCGAGTGCACGATCGACTATGTTCTTCCTCCGTCCACCCAGGAGTCCGCGAATGCGTATGCCACGCTTGAAGCTGTGTGCCTTAGCGATGCGCCGCGCTGAGCCCGCGCGTCGCCTGCCAGGATCGGCGCGCGCCTGGCTCGTCGGCGGCGCGGTCTGGCTGGGCTTGAGCGGCGGAGCCGCGCAAGCCCAGTGCGCCGCGCCGGTGGAGCGTTCGATCGCGCTCGACGCGGCGATCGTGGTGCCGCGCGATCGCGCCGCCGGCAGCGTGCTCTACGCCGCCGACTATCCGCTGCCGGTGCCCGCACCGGGCTGCGTCGATCCGGCGCGCGGCGCCGGCTGGGCGTACGCGCAAACCCCGCATCCGAGCCAGGCGCAGGACATCTACCGTACCGGCGTGGACGCGGTCGGCGTGCGCGTATCGATCGACGGCCGGCCGCTGCCGGCGACCGAGTACGCGCCGGTGACCGCGGCCGACGGCAGTGCGCGCGGCAGCCTGCGCCTGGAGCTGATCAAGATCGACGAAGCCGGCAGCGGCGGCGCGGTGCGCGGCGCCGACCTGCCCAGCCTGGTGTACCGCGGCGACGGCGAAGCCGGCATCGCCGCGCGCATCGTCTTCGGCGGCGCGATCGCGGTGCGCGCGGCCACCTGCAACACGCCCAACCTGCGGGTCGCGCTCGACCCGGTCTCGCCCGCGGCGCTGGCCACGGTCGGCGCCAGCGCCGGCGCGAAGGATTTCGATCTGCGCTTGAACGCCTGTCCGCCTGGCATCGCACGCATTTCCTATCGCCTCGATCCGCTCGGCGGCGTCGCCGACGCGGCCGCTTCGGTGGTCGCGCTCGATGCCGACGCCAGCGCGCGCGGCCTGGGCATCCAGATCCGCGATCGCGAGCGGCGTCCGCTGGCGTTCGGCGTCAATCACTTGTTGCAGGCCGAAGGCATCGCCGACGGCGGCGATTTCCGCATACCGCTGCAAGCCGCGTACTACCGCAGCGATGCGCAGCCGCCGACGCCCGGGCGGGTATCGGCGTCGTTGACGTTCACTATCAGCTACGAGTGATCGGTTGGCGCGGCGACGGGTATCGATCGCGGCCCGTGCATCGCCGGTCGCATGCGAGGCCGCTCACGCCATCGCAGCTGCGATCGCGCCGAGCTGCGCGCGCAAGCGCGGCGTCGCGTAATCGATGAAGCCGCGCAGCAGCCGGTTGCGGCGCGGTACCCGATGGAACAGCAGGTTTACCGGCACCGGTTCGGGTTCGAATGCGGACAGCACGTGCACCAGGCGTCCGGCGGCGAGGTGTTCGATCACCTGGTACGAACGCGCCCGGCAGATGCCGTGTCCGCGCATGGCCGAATCGATCGCGCAGGCGGCGGCGTTGAGCGCGATGCGTGGTTGCACGCTAACCGACAGCGCGCGCGGACGCGCCGCGGTACGGTCGATGAAGCGCCAGAATTCGCGTTCGCGCGCTTCGTCCTCGCCCAGGCAGGCATGCTGGCGCAGTTCCGCCGGCGTGAGCGGAGCGCCGTGGCGCGCGAGGTAGGCGGGCGCGGCGCAGATCAGGCTGCGCACTTCGCCGAGTTGGATCGCAACCGCGCTGGAGTCGGGCAGCGGCGCCAGGCGCACGGCGATGTCCACGCCTTCCTCGACCAGATTCACCAACCGGTTGAGCAACAACACCCGCGCCCGCGCGCCGGGATGCTCGGCGAGAAAATCCTCGACCACCGGCAACACCTTGAGCCGTCCGAACAACTCCGGCGCGGTGATGGCGAAGCTGCCGTCCAGTCCCGCGGCGCCGGACGCGCCGCGTCCGTCGGCCTCGTCCATGTCCGCCAGTTCGGCCAAGACCGCGCGATACACGGCCACATGCCGTTCGCCGCTGTCGGTCAAACGCATGCGCCGCGCGCTGCGATGCAGCAAGCGCTCGCCGCTGCGTTGTTCGAGCAGCGCGATCGCGCGTGTCACCGTCGCCGGCGATCGTCCCAGCGCGCGGGCCGCGGCGACCAGCGAGCCCTTGTCGACCACGGCGACGAAAACAGTCATCGCTTCGAGCCGGTCCATGATTTCATATTCCGCAATATGGAATTTCGATAATACCCGCTTATTGCTATGACTGAAACTATCTAGACTCCCGCCCATCGCGTCGCGGGACGCAAATTGGCGAGAGGCAATAGCGATGAACGGCTTCGATGCGAATCGGCGCGCGGTGGTGACCGCGATCGGCATGGGCACGATCGCCAGCGTCGCCACAGCGACCGGCGGCGATAAGGTTGCGGCGCCCGAGCCGCGGGCCGCGGCGGCGAACAAAGCGGACAGGACGGTGCGTTATGCGTCCCAAAAAGTCGGCGAGGTCAGCGTGTTCTATCGCGAGGCCGGACCGCGCGATGCGCCGGTGCTGCTGTTGCTGCATGGGTTTCCGACCTCCAGCCACATGTTTCGCGATCTGATCGGGTCGCTCGCCGACCGCTACCGGGTGATCGCGCCCGACTTGCCGGGCTTCGGCAACACCATCGCGCCGCCGCGCGGATCGTTCCAATACAGTTTCGATGCCCTGGCGCAGGTCGTGGCCGGCTTCGTCGATGCGCTCGCGCTTACGCGCTATGCCCTGTACTTGTTCGACTACGGCGCGCCGACCGGTTTTCGTCTGGCGATGAAACATCCCGAGCGGATCAGCGCCATCGTCAGTCAGAACGGCAATGCCTATGTCGAGGGACTGAGCGATGCGTGGGAGCCATGGCAACGGTATTGGCGCGAGCCGACCGCGGAGCATCGCGAAGCGTGCCGGGCGTCGCTGACCGATGAGAGCATCCGTTTCCAATACCAGCACGGCGCGCCGGCGCATCGGCTCTCGCCCGACGGTTACGGCCTGGACGGCTTCTACATGCGCCGTCCCGACGCGCAGGAGATCCAGCTCGATCTGATCCTGAGTTATCGGACCAACGTCGAGCTGTATCCGGCCTTCCAACAGTACTTCCGCGACCATCGCCCGCCGTTGCTGGCGGCCTGGGGCAAGCACGATCCGTTCTTCATTCCGCCCGGAGCGTTGGCCTATAAACGCGATCTGCCCGAGGCGGAAATCCATTTCCTCGATGCCGGCCATTTCGCCCTGGAGACGCACCACGCGCAGATCGCCGGGTTGATGCGCGGCTTCCTGCGCAAGCACGGAATCTGAAGCCGCGCGCACGGCGCCCAGACGCATCGGCGGGCGCGACGGCGCTACCATCGGTCCTCGTACCGCCGACTGGCGTTCGATGCCGCCGATGCCTTCATGCTGAATTACCTGCGACTGATCCTGCATTCGCTGTCGGCGATGGCCGCGGCCGCGACGGTGTTGGTACTGACCAATCTGGCCGGCGGCACGCTGGCGCAGTGGTGGGGTTTCGCGCGCGGCGGCAAAGGGCGCCTGGCGTGGGATCTGGGCTGGGTGATCGCGGGCGGCGTGCTCGCCGTCGCTGTCGCGACGCGATGCGCGCCCGCTGCGCCGCGTCGCCATGGCTTGGTTTGCGCGGCGTTGATCGCCGCGGTCACGGTCTATGCGGTGATCGAATTGGGCGAGGATTTCCCGCGCTGGTTCTGCGCCGGCTTGTTGCTGAGCGTGCCGCTGCAGGCGTGGCTGGGAACGAAGTGGGGCTCGCGCCGGAGCGGTTGAATCGTCGGTGTTCGGCGGTCGCCGAAACTTGCGGCATCGCCGCTCGATAAACGAAAAGCGCCCCGGAATCCCGGGGCGCTGGATTCGCACTGGCTCCGCGATCGATTACGGGCTGGTGCGCAGGGTCAGCGCGTAGGCGCTGAGGATCGACTTGATCGGCGTGTAGTAGCTGTTGCCGCCGCCGTTGTTGCCCTGGCTGCCCGAGCAGCTGCCGCTGCCGCCCGACAGCACGCCCTGCGCCTGGCCGGCGCCGGTGATGAACGAACCGCCGGAATCGCCGCCTTCGGCGCACGCGCTGGTGCGGGTCAGGCCGGTCACGGTGCCGTCCGGATTGCCGTCGTCGTCGACATAGGACACGGTCATGTTCTTGCTGCGGATGGCGCCGCAATGCCAGCCGCTGGTGCGGCCCGAACGGCACAGCGCGGCGCCGACGGCGGCTTCGGTGCTGCCGCGCACGGTAACGTCGCCCTGACCGTAGCCGTACACGCTGGGCGACAGGGTGTGGGTGCTGTCGACCTTGACCCAGCCGCGGTCGGGACCGGTCTGGCTGCCGCTGGGCATGGACGATGCGGAGAACGTGCCCACGCGGACGCCCGGGCTCCACTGCGAGACTTCCTGGTAAACGATCTCGCCCACGCTGCCGCAGTGACCGGCGGTGGCGTAGCCCGGCGTGCTGCCCTTGGTCACGGTGAAACCGACCGAGCAGGCGTACAGGAAACCGTCGCCGGGATCGCGCAGCATGCCGCGGCCGCCTTGCACGGCGATGCGGCGCTGCGGCGCTTGGTCGAGGGTTTCGAAGCGCACGACGCCCGCATCGAGTCCGCTGCGCGCGACGAAATCGACGCCGGCCTCTTGCGCGCCCGGAGCGACGCCCACGATCACGCTGTTGCTGGGCAGATCCACGGTCCAACTGTAAACGCCCTTGGGCACCTTGGAGCTGCGAGCGAGCAGGCCGTCGAGTTGGCCTTTCGCCGAATTGAGCGCGGCCAGGCTGTGACGCGCCTGACGCGTTTCCACGCCGGCGACGGCCTTGACGCTCTTGATCGAGGTGCTGGCCGCGACCAGGCCGAAGGAACCATCGGCCTTACGCTCCAGCCACGTGCCGGCGTAGTTGCGGCCGAGCTGCGTTTCCAGGGTCTTTTCCTGCTGTGCGGCCAGGCGTTCGACCTTGAGGTACTGAGTCAGCTGCGTGCTGGACAGACCCAGATCGCGCTGCATGGCCGACTTCAACGCGGGGGCGAGATCGTCGGCGGCGAATGCCGTGCCGGATACAGCCATGGCCACGGTCGCAGCAATGACCGACATACTGAACTTGCGCATATCCAAAAACTCCTTCAGCAAAAAGAGGGATGCGAACAGTAGTTGCGGCGGATCTGGGGCAGGCGTTGGTTTGCGTGTTTGCGATGCCAAGCGATCAGTCGAGCCGCACTGACTACAACGGGCCCTCGCGTCGTCACCCCTACCCGTTGTAGTCAAAGTGAGACGCTCATTTTGATTCGCGCCGCTGAAAGCGCCGCCGACATGAACCGAGTGGTCGATCGTCGAAAAATAACTGAGAAATAGCTACGAATCGCTGCACCGGCTGTTTTTTGCCGACCTTGGTTGATGCGAATCTTTTCTATTTGACTCGCGTGGCGGCGCGGCGAATCGTGCGCACGGATCGAACCCGTCTTCGCTCGTTTCGATCGCTGCGATTCGCGTGTGCGAAATTGCTTCGAAGCCTGATCGAAGCGTGTCGGTCCTGAAGGCCCTCCCACAAAAGTGCCTTAGATCATGAGGTCTTTTGTGGGAGGGGCTTCAGCCCCGACGCTTTTGTTCGCGAATGCGGAGTTGTTTCGAGGTCTGATCGAAGCGAGTCGGCCCCATAGGCCCTCCCACAACAGCTCGGCGAGCCACGAATGGTCGTGCGGCTCCGCCTTCAGTCGTCCGCCGCCGCGGCCTCGCGCCCTTGCTGGCGGATCAAGGCTTCCTCGCGCGCATCGTTGATCGCATGGCGCACGCTGTCCAGATCGACCACCGCTTCGTTGTGGACGAAGGTGCCGGTCAGTTCGCTGTCCGGATGCAGATCGCCGGCCTCGAACAAGGCCCACATTTCCTCGGCGTACCAGGTATCGAGCAGCTCCGGCGCCCATGCGCCGAGGCTGGCGGTGAGATTGTTGACGTCGCGCAACAGCATCATGCGCGCGGCGTTGTTGCCCGCCGCGCTGACCACCTGCGGGAAGTCGATGATCACCGGGCCGTCGGGCGCGACCAGCACGTTGTACTCGGACAGATCGCCGTGGATCAGTCCCACGCACAGCATCTTCACCACCTGGCGCACCAGGAAGCGATGGAAGCCGCGCGCCTGATCCGGCGCCAGCTCGACCTCGCCCAGGCGCGGCGCAGAATGGCCGTCGGCGTCGGTGACCAGTTCCATCACCAGCACGCCGTGGTAGTAGCCGTAGGGCTCGGGCACGCGCACGCCGGCCTCGCGCAGTTGGTACAGCGCGTCGACCTCGGTGTTCTTCCAGGCCGTTTCCTGCTGCTTGCGCCCGTACTTGGTGGCCTTGCCGATCGCGCGCGCCTCGCGGCTGCCGCGCACCTTGCGCCCTTCCTGGTACTGCACGCGCTGCTGGAAGCTGCGCTGGGCCATGTCCTTGTAGACCTTGGCGCAGCGCACTTCCTCGCCGCAGCGGACCACGTAGACCGCGGCCTCTTTGCCGCTCTTGAGCGGGCGCATCACTTCATCGATCACGCCGTCGTCGATCAGCGCCTGCAAACCGGGGGGAGTCTTCATCTAATCCTGCGAAAAAGTCGGACCGGGGCAGGGAGAACGCCTCCGGGGATCTGCATATCTTTACACTTAGCGCCTTTCCCGCCGACTTTGCTCATGTCCGAACCTGTCCGTCTAGATAAACGCGTCGCAGAACTGGCGGGCTGTTCGCGCGCGCAGGCCCAGCAATACATCGAGGGCGGCTGGGTCCGGGTCGACGGCGAGGTGGTCGAAGAACCGCAGGCCGCGGTCTCCGGCCAGCGGGTCGAACTGGACCCGGATGCGCGGCTGGAACCGGCCGAACCGGCGACGATGCTGCTGCACAAGCCCGCCGGCGTGGACTTCATGAACGCGCCCGACCTGGTCGTGCCGGCTGCCCAGGCCGAGGGCGACCTGTCCGGGGTGCGCCTGCTCAAGCGCCATTTCCAGCGGCTGACCCCGCTGATGCCGATCGACGCCGAGGCCTCCGGCATCGTGGTGCTGAGCCAGGACGGCCGGGTCTGGCGCCGGCTGACCGAGGATTACGCGCAGATCGAGCAGGAATTCGTGGTCGAGGTCAGCGGCGAACTGGGGCCGTACGGGCTCAAGCGGCTCGCCCATGGGCTGGGGTACCGAGGCCGGCCGTTGGCGCCGTGCAAGGTCAGCTGGCAGAACGAAACCCGCTTGCGTTTCGCGATCAAGAACCTGCAGGGCGGGCAATTGCGGCATATGTGCGCGCAGGTCGGCCTGACCGTGGTGTCGAGCAAGCGTCTGCGCATCGGCCGGGTGTCGTTGAGCAAGATGCCGGTCGGGCAGTGGCGCTATTTTCCGGTGAGCGAGCGGTTCTGAGGCCGCCCGGCGCACGCGCCGATTACTTCGTTCAGGTCAGCAATCGGCGCGCGTGCGCCGGCTGTCGCGTCGGTCCGCTACGCCGCTGCCTACTGGCCCAAGGTCAGGCTCAGCATCACCCGGCGCTCGGGTTCGTAGGTCTGGATGCCGCTGGTGCCCGCCGACCAGCCGTAACGATTGCCCGCGTTGTAGACCCGCAACCGCAGCGCCGCCGGCGTGCCGTCCCAGTCGAACCGGTAACGCGCGCCGAGGTTGAGCAAGGCGTAGCCCGGCGTCTGGAAGCGATTCAAGGTGTCGGCCGGGCGCGGGCCGTAGTAGTTGAGGTCGGCGTCGAACGACAGGCCGGGCCGGCTGGGCACGCGGTAGTTCAGGCTCAACAGCGCCTGCCGCGCCGAACGCCCGAGCGGACGCGCGCCGATGGAGCCGTCCTCGACCAGTTCGCCGCGTTGGCGCAAACGCAGTTGGGTCAGGCCGGCGACGATGCTCAGGTGTTCGCCCAGATTGCCGGCCAGCGATACCTCCACGCCGCGATGCGATACGTCGGTGAGGTAGCGATACACCCAGGCGTCGTCGAAACCGGGCGAGGGCTTTTCGATCTCGAACGCCATCGCCAACAGCGCCAGATCCTCGCGCGCCTGCCACTTGATACCCAACTCGTTCTGCCGCGCCAACACCGGTTCCAGCACCTGATAGCGATTGACCGCGTTTTCCGGCGCGGTCACGCCTTCCTCGATGCCGCGCGTGGTCGCGGCGAAGGCGGTGGTTCGCTCGCCTAGCGGCACCACCAGCGCCGCGTTGTAGAGCCAGGCCATCGATGAACGCGATTGCGCCGGCCCTTGCAGCGGCCGCGCGGTCTGATCGATGGCCGCGCGGCGCGCGCCCAGGTTCAGCGCGAACCCATCGTGACGCTGGTACTGCCAGCCCAGGCCGAGTTCGTACTGATCGATTCCCGCGGTGGAGTGGCGCGTGGGCGTCGCCGGGCCCGGGTCGCCGATCGGCCGCGCGGGTGCGAGGATCGATGCCGGCCCCAGATCCAGATAGTCCACGTGCGGGTTGCGGTAAGTCGATCGGCGCAGCCGTGCCAGCATCGTGAGTTCGTTGCGGTGCTTCGCGCCGGTCCAATCGTAGCGGGCGATGGCCTCGTGGCCCCAGGCATCGATCTTGCGGCCGCGCGCGATCACCGTCGCCGCCTGCGCATGGCCGTCGGGCGTGATCTGAGTGAACAGATTCAAGTCCGAGCGTGGCCGGTCGACGCCGGAATACAGACTCGACCAGCGATAGTCCCAGCCGTTGTCGCGCTCGTCGCTGGCGGCGATCACGCCGTAGGTGGTGTTCCGGGTGTCGTAGCGCGACCACGGCTGGCCGAGATAACGCAGACGGTCCAGGCGCGGCAGCGCGTGCGGGCCCACCGGGGTGAATCCGACATCGGCCTGGTAGTGATGGTCGTAGCGGGTGAGCACGCCGGTGATTTCCCAGCGATCGCCCACGCGCAGACGAGGCACTAGGCCCAGGCCGTAGTACTCGGCCTGGTTGCCGAAGATATAGCGCGCACTGTGCGTGCCGATGAATCCGGCCGCGAGCGAGGCCCGGCCGTCGTCGCTGCGACGCGCGGCGTAGGCGCGCAGGTACGGCCGCGGATTGCTGTCGGTCAGATGCTGGAAGCCGAGTTCCAGCTTGCTGCGTTCGCGGTCGCCGGGAATCAGGCGGTAATGCACCGAACCCGACGGAGCGGGAAAGCTCAGATTCAACGCGCTCGGTCCGACCCGCACCTGCACGCCTTCGATCACCGCGTCGGAGGGATTGGCCGCGCGCACGAAATAGGCGTCGTTGAGCCGGTAGTTGCCGGCCTCCTGCAGATTGAAACCGCGCACCAGCGATTCGGAATACAGCCCGATGCTTTCCTGACCGATGCGATGGCCGAACGCGTCGCCAGCCTTGTACGCGCTGTCTTCCTGCGCTTGCGCCGGGCTGCCCCAGGCCAGCCCCAGCGACATCAACAGTTGCGCGGGCGCGCCCCAGGCCAGTCCCAGCGGTGCCGTCGGTGCGGAGCCCGGCCGCGTTCGCGGCCCGGGATACGGCGTGGAGGTTGGGCGCATGGCGAAAGGCACGAGTGGCGAGGACGGTCTTCATTGAAGCGCCGCGCCGATCGTTGACATAGCGCGCCGATCGGTGATGAGCTGTGCGTGCCATGCACAGCTTGAAATCGCTCCCGCCGCTGGAAGGTCTCAACGCGGTCATCGCCGCACGCGATACCGGCTCGTTCACCGCGGCCGCCGAACGCCTGGGCCTGACGCACGGCGCAGTCAGCCGGCGGGTGCATGCGGTCGAGCACTGGCTGGGCACGGAGGTGTTCGAACGCCACGGCCGCGGGGTCCGGGTCACTCCGGCCGGACAGCGCTTCATTGCCCAGGTGGAGCAGGCGTTGAGCGCGATCAGCGATTCGGCCGATCGCTGGCGTCCGCGCCGCGAGTTGCCGGTGGTGCGCCTGAGCGTGGTGCCTTCGTTCGCGCGTCTGTGGCTGCTGCCGCGGATGCGCGCGCTGCAGGGATATCCCGCGCAGCGCCGGGTCGAACTGTCGATCGAGCATCGACTGGCCGATTTCGCCACCGGCGAGGTCGATCTGGCGGTGCGTTACGGCAAGGGCCAGTGGCGTGAGGTTTCCTCACGCCTCCTGTTCAAGGAACAACTGATTCCGGTCGCGGCGCCTGAGTTGGCCGCCGAACTGGGACATCACCCGGGCGCGGCGCGCCTGGCCGACGCGCCGTTGCTGCACGACTCCGATACCAGCCAATGGCGCGCCTGGCTCAAGGCGCAGGGCGCAGCGTATCGCGGCAAAGCGGCGGATCGCCGCTTCGAGGATTACGACTTGGTGCTCGCTGCGGCCAAGGCCGGCCTGGGTGTGGCGCTGCTACGCTCACCGTTGGCCGACGAAGCGATGGCGAGCGCGCAACTGGTGCGGTTGACCAAGGCCTCGCTGGCCAATCCGTGGTCGCATCATCTGGTCATGCGCACCGGCGAAAGCCGCCCGATGGTGCTGGAAGCCGCGGCCGTGTTGCTTGCGCTGTCGGCCAGGATCCGACCTCCTCCTTTGTAGGAGCGGCGCAAGCCGCGACCGCGAAACCATACTTGCGTCGCAGTCGCGGCTTGCGCCGTTCCCAGAAGGCAGGCGGGGTACTGCGTCAATGACCTGCGTGCCGCGACCGCCAATTGCCGATATGCGCGCTTGCGAGCAACACGCTGCCGGCGACGGTCAGCGGCAGCTCGACCTGGTCGCCGAAGACGCGCGTCGCGCCCACCACGAGACACGTCAACCCGATCGCGGCCAGCACGACGATGCCGCCGCGCAACGAGCGCGAACGATGCGCGCTATACAAGGCCAGCGCGGTGATCGGCGCGGCGAACATAACGAAGGCGGTGTGCAGCCACTCGGCGTGGGTCCATGCCGACAGACCGGGCAGCAAGGCGGCCAGCAACGGGACGGCGAGGCAGTGCAGAAAGCACAGCCCCGACAATCCGATGGCTGAGAGGTCGAAAACAGGCAGGCGGGAGGCGCGGCGCATGGGATCCGGACCGAATTAATGCAATGTTATAACATAACATATAGAGGGCGAGCGATACCTGCCCCCACCATGCCGGAGCGGGCGTTTCGCGTGCTTTACGACGCAGGTCCGGTTGCAGCGCCGGACTGATCGGGCGCGCCTTCGATGCCGGTGTAGGCGGCGGTGGCGATCAGGATTTCGCCCGTGCCGAAGGACGGCCCGGCGGTGGACATCAGGGTTCCTGGTAATCGATGAAAGAAGGTGGTCGGTCGCCGGCCGCGCGATGGGCCGCGGCGCGCGATGGCGCTACGTGCCGCGCGGCGCTGCTTCCCGGCGGCCGTGGATTCGGCGAGCGCCGCTCGAGGGACGGCGCTGATGCGCGCTGGCGTGCATCGCGGGGGGACGAGTGGCTCCGCCGCCTGAGCGGCGTGCGCCATCGATCGCCGCGGCGAACAGGCGGCCACCCGTTTCGCATCCCCTCGACGCGACAAATGAGAACGAATCTCGTTATCGGTTAATATGGCACGGCCCCTGGGGCGCGGGAGGTTTGCGTTTGTACCAACGACCGTCCAGGCAAAGCGCCGGCGTGCGCGGCGCTGGGCTGTGCGCGTGGCGAATGTCAGCCATGCGCGTCGCACCCGCCATCACGCCCGCGCAGGGGCGCCGTGCAATACCGCAGCCTCGGGCCGCCGCCGGAGGGATCAACCCATTTGTCTGGAAGCGCTCGTCATGTCAGCTCATCGTCTCCGCCGGTTTCACCGCTCCTTGTCCGCGTCGAGCCCTTGCCGCGACCGCAACGCGCTGTACTGCGCGCTGACGATCGGGCTGGCCGGACTGAGCGGCACCGGCGCGGCCTGGGCGCAAACGCCGCCGCAGAATTCGAAGGCGGCGCGCGATCCGCAAACGCTGGAAACCGTGCAGGTCACCGCCAATCAGCTGGGTACCGTCACCGAAGGCAGCGGCTCCTACACTCCCGGCACCATCGCCACCGCCACCCGACTGGTGCTGTCGCCGCGGCAGACGCCGCAGAGCATCAGCGTCATCACCCGTCAGCAGATGGACGATTTCGGCCTGACCGACATCGACGATGTCATGCGCGTCACCCCGGGGCTGAGCATCGTCACCTACGACAGCGAACGCACCGAGTACTACGCGCGCGGTTTCCCGATCCAGAACTTCCAGTACGACGGGGTGCCGATGCAGCGCGACTCGGCGTACTCGGCCGGTAACACCCTCAGCGACATGGCGATCTACGATCGCGTCGAAGTGCTCAAGGGCGCCACCGGCCTGCTGACCGGCATCGGCGATCCCGGCGCGACCATCAACCTCATCCGCAAGAAACCCTCACGCAAGGGCTTCACCGGCAGCGCCAGCCTCGGCGCCGGTTCCCGGGACGAGTATCGCGCCGAGATCGACGTCGGCGGGCCGCTCACCGACAGCGGCCGGGTACGCGGCCGCGCGGTCGCCGCGTATCAGGACAAGCACGGCAACACCGACTACTACCAGCGCAGCACCCAGGTGCTGTACGGCATCCTCGAAGCCGATCTGGGCGAGAACACCTTGTTGACGCTGGGCGCGGATTATCTCGACAGCGATCCCAAGGGCTCCAGTTGGGGCGGCATCCCGCTGCTCGACAGCAACGGCGAGTTCAATCGCATGCCGCGCTCGTTCAACAACGGCGCGCGCTGGAGCCGTTGGCGCCAGTACACCCGCACCGGCTTCGGCACCTTGGAACATCGCTTCGGCGACGACTGGGTCGCCAAGCTGCAGCTCAACCATCAGGTCAACGGTTACGATGCCGCACTCGGCGCGGCCGCGGCCGGCAATCCCGACCCCGTCACCGGCCGCGGTGTCGGTTTGTGGATGGGGCAGTACATCGGCCGCATCGTCAGCAATGCGGCCGATGTCTATCTCAGCGGCCGCTTCGGCTGGCTGGGGCGCGAACACGAATTGGTGGTCGGCGGCAGCGTCTCGCGCAAGCGCTGGACCAACACCGGCTACGCCCCGCCCGCCGATTACTCCTACGACGTGCCCGATTACCGCACCTGGAACGGCGATATTCCCGAGCCCGCGTGGCAGCGCTCTTATGGCGACGACGTGGTGACGCGCGAGAACGGCATGTACATCGTCGGCCGCTTCGACGTGGCCGACGCGCTCAAAGCCATCGTCGGCACTCGCGTGTCCAACTACAAGGCGACCGACATCGACAAGAGTGGCATCGTCGCGCCCTATGCCGGCCTGGTCTACGACTTGAACGCCAACTACTCGGTGTTCGCCAGCTACACCAGCATCTTCAAGCCGCAGGGCTATCAGGACGAACAAGGGCGCACGCTCGACCCGCTGGACGGCCGCAATTACGAAGTCGGTCTGAAGGGCGAGTTCTTCGATGGCCGCCTCAACGCCAGCGCCGCGGTGTTCCAACTCGATCAGGACAACTACGCTCAGCCCACCGGCGGACGCACGCCGTCCGGCGGTCTGGCCTACCGCGCGCTGCAGGGCGTGCGCACCAAGGGTCATGAGTTCGAATTGTCCGGCGAGCTGTCGCCGGGCTGGCAGATTCAGGGCGGGTACTCGCACAAGGTCGCGCGCCAAACCGGCGGCAAGGTGTCGACCTTGGAGCCGGAAGATCAGTTCAGCGTGCACACCAGTTACCGCTTGCACGGCGGCCTGCAAGGCTGGACGGTCGGCGGTGGCGCGCGTTGGCAGAGCCAGACCTGGGGAGCGGTGCCCAATCCCTTGTCGGGCAGCGAGATCGAGCATCGCACCGAACCGTATTGGCTGCTCGATCTGATGGCGCGCTATCAGGTCAACGACAATCTCTCGGCTACGCTCAACGTCGACAATCTGCTCGACAAGCGTTACTACACGATCTTCAGTTACTACAGCACCTACACCTGGGGCGAACCGCGCAGCGTGCGTCTGGCGATGACGTACCGGTTCTGACCGGATGCGCGCGAGCCGCTGACGCAAGCAGCGCGTTCGGAATGCAGGTTTCGCCAGCGCGTCGCGTGCTGGCGGAATCAGCGCTCGGCGATGTGGAACTCGATGGGCACCCGCACCTGCACCGGGTCTTGCAGATCCTGCGGCGGCGCCGGCACCGGACTGGCCCGCCGCGCCACCGCCAAGGCTTCTTCGTCCAGCGTGGAATAGCCGCTGGAGCGGGCGAGCCGGCATTCCACCACGTTGCCGCGGCGGTCGACGATCAGGTCGACCTCGGCCACGCCTTGCTGATGCAATCGCCGCGATTGCCGCGGATAGCGTTTGTAGCGCTGAAGATGGCCGAGCAGGAGCTGCTGCCACGCAGTGGCCGCCAACGGCAGCGATCCGGCCGTGTCCTGAGGCGCGGCATGGCGCGGTGCGTCGGTGAAGGCCGCTTGCGGTGGCGCCGAGGCTTCCGAGGCGATAGCCGCGTCGGCGGCCGGCGGCTGCTCGGGGCGATGCGGCCGTTCGATCGGTTCCGGCAGCGCAGCCGGTTTTTCGCCGGCGTCGCGCGGTTTCAGATCGGGCAGGATCGGCGGTTCATGGGTCGCGCGCGTGGCTTGCCGCGCCGAGGCGATGCGATCGGGCTTGAGCGCGCCCGGTGGCAGATCGCGCTGGACGGTGCGCGGCGCTTCGGGAATCAGGCTCAGTTCCACCAGCACCGCCTCGGCGGTCGGTTGCGGTGGCGGCAGCGGCGTCAAGGTGCGTTGCTGCCACAACACGAACAAGGCCAAGGCGATGTGGAAGACGATCGAAGCCAGCCCGCCGAGCCATTCGACCCGACGGTTGCCTGTGCGGCCGTCGTGCCGGCCCTGGGTCGCGCGCGGTTTGCGATCGCGCCGCGCGCCGCGCGCCGCCCCGGTCGCGGAGAAGGCATCGCCGGTGTTGGCCGATACGACGATGCATGCGAAGACGTTCATGCCGGCCGGCCCGTCGTGTCCGCGTCGAAAGCGCCATCGGCGCGCGTGCGGTTCAAAACGAGCGCTCCAGTTTCAGACTGACCGAATTGCGGTCGTAGGAATACAGCCAATCGACGCTGCTGGCGATGGTGTTGTGCTTGAGGGTGAGGCTCGGCGTCAGCCCGGCGAAGGCGAACTTGGGCATGCGCACGATCACGGTGTAGTTCTGCTCGTCGTCGTGCCGCCGCGCCTGCAAGGTGTCGTTGAAAGCGTCGTGATCGCGGCGTCGCAGCGAAGCGAATGCGAGCAGGCCGAAACCGGCGTCGAACTGCTTGGACACGCCCAGGCGCACGCCGCGCTGCAGATAGGACTCGCTCTCGCGCCGGCCGTCGCGCTGGCTCAGGTCCAGGCCGCCGAAGACCAGCCATTGCCGCGGCAGCGCGCGCCACACGGTGGCGTAGATCGAGGCGATATCGCCGTCGAAGTGCGACAGCACGCTGCGCCGATAGCGCATGCGCTTGTAGTCGCCTTCCAGTTTGAACATCCAGCGCGGGGAAAACGTATACGACCAGTCCGCGCGCAGGCCCCAGGCGCCGTACAGCGCCTGGTTGCCGTAGGCGCCGTATTCGAAGGTCGGCGCCAAGGAATACGAATGGCGCGCGCTGGCGTAAGAGTAACCGGCGCTGTTGATCCAGGTGGATTCGTTGTAACGGCTGTCGTCGCGGTAGGCGTAGCCGTACACCAGCGAACGCACGAACACGCCGTGGTGGCCGCGCAGCGCCACGCGCCGGCTCAGGCTGGCGTCGAAGTCCAGGCCCGCCGAGCGCGCGGCCTTGGGCAGGCTGCGTTCGATCACGCACAAGCCGTCCGGCGCGGCCAGCAGACAGGTGCGGCTTTCCGAACTCTGGTTGAGGTTGTCGTTCCAGGTGGGGCCGACGGCGACGCTGCCGTGCCAGCCGCGGCGGTTGGCGAGCGCGCGCAGGAACGTCGCCACGGTGCGGCGCACGCCTTCGGTCTTGGAATCGGCGGGGTCCAGCGAATCCTCGATCGCGCGGAAGCGTTGTTCGGCTTCGCGATCGAGCTGATTCTCGAACAGCACCCGCGCCAGTTCCAGGCGGCCGGGCAGAAAGTCGGCCTGGCGGTCGAGCAAGGCGCGGTAGTGACGCTCGGCCTGGCTCAGATCGCCGTCGGCGCGGGCCAGCGCGCCCAATGCGTACAGCTCGAGCATGGGATCGCGATCGGGCAAGGATCGATACTGCGCGAGCAGGCGCTTAGCCAGCGGCCATTGCCGCGCCTCCACCGCCTGATACAGGGTGAGGCTCAAGGTGCCCACGTCCACTGCTGCGGCGTCGGTCGAGGCCGCATCGACCGGCATCGCCGCGTCGCGATTTTCCTCTTCCAGCAGTTTGCGTTCGCGTTCGTTCTGGCGTTGTTCCAGACCGTGGTCCAGGCGCAGCCGGGTGTCGTCGCGATCTTGCGCCCACGCGCTCGCGCCCGCGCACAGCAGGCTGCACAGACTCAGGCCGATCGCCCATCGGCGAGGGAACAGCGGCGATTTTCTTGGTCGATTCATCGATGACGGGCCAATCTCCGCGCCGCATCCTTGCGGCGGCGGAGCGGGTCGCGACCGCGAACGGCCGCGACCCGGTACGGCGATACGATCAGGGGTTCTTGGTGCCGCCGAAGGCGGTGTCGTACAGGCGATCGTCGAAGCGGGTGACGCCGGCCAGGGCCGCGGCGTTGGCGCCGAAGAACTGGCCGCTGACGCCGCCGCTGGCGACCGTGGAGCCGCCGACCGAGGCGCTGGCGCCGCTGCCGGAGAAGCCGGTGCCGCTGATCGCGGCGGTGCCGATGTCCACCGTCAGGCTGCCGTTGGACAGGCTGCCGCTGAGCTGGCCGGCACCGAAGTTGGCGGTCAGAGTGCCGTTGAGCTTGTTGCTGCCGTTGTACTGGCTCAGGCCGGCGACGGTGTAGGTGGCGGTGCCCGAGCCCGGCACGGTGGTGCCGGTGTTGTCGCCGGCGTAGTAGACGGTGTGGGAGTCGGTGCCGGCCGCGTCCTTGGACCACTCACCGAAATAGACGTTCTGGCCGGCGATCTTGGCGAAGTGGAACACGCCCATGCCGCTGTGGCTGGGCGGGGTGATCGGCTGGCTCAGGTTGGAAACGCCGTTGGCGTCGGGTGCAGCGAACAGTTGCAGGCCCTGGAAGTCGACTTTCTGGCTGGTGCCCATGGTGTAGACGCCGATGCCCGGGCGGCCGGCCACGTGCGGGCCCGCGTTGACGACCGACACGCCGGCTTCGACGTAGGTGTTGTCGCTCTGGTCGCCGACGACCGCGGCATTGGCGCCGCCAGCGATCATCGCGGCGGTCAGTACAGCGAGGGTGAGGCTGATGCGCTTCATGAGATGACTCCTGAGTAGAGAGAGAGATAGAACCGATGGAATGAACTTTGGCTAGAGCGCATCGCGCCCGGTCGCTCATCCATTGCCTGTGGTGCAACAGATTCTTGGAACAGAATTCTTCAGGCCGTGTTTTTCAGGGCGCGCCGTTCACAGGCGAGTTTTCAAGAGCCGCGCTTTTCAGCGCAGCGCTGTTTCAGAATCGCGCGGTGAAACTCAGCTTCAGCGTGCGGCCGGGCGCCGCCATCGGCGAGCGCGTCAGCGGGTCCACGTAATACAGATCGCCCAGATTGGTGCCGACCAGCTCCAGCGCCAGCGAATCGTTGAAGCGGTAATTGACGTAGGCGTCGTAGGTGGTGATGCGATCCCAGGCCAGCGGTACGTTGAAGTACGCGCCCAGGCGTTGTTCCTGATAGAGATCGTAGTCCTTGTTCTCGTAGCCGCTGTGATGGACCACGCGCGCGCCGACTTCGAGTTTGCGGTCGAACCAGCGTCCGCCGACGTTCCAGTTGGCGCTGGTTTCCGGCACCGCCATGGTGATCAGGTAACCGCCGACGAAGCCGGCTTGCACGCAATCGGGCACACCGATCTTGCCGGTGGGATCGTTGATCGCGGCCACGCTCTGGTCGCAGACCTGGTTCTCCAGATTGCGCGCCACGCTGAGGTCGGTGAAGAACCGGCCGTTGTCGTAGCGGGCTTGGAACTCGATGCCGCGCAGAGTCTGTTTTTCGATGTTGGAGAACTGCAGCTGGCCGCTGCGCTCGATCACGTTCTCGGTCTTGTGGTGGTAGTAAGTCAGCTTGATGTCGGCGTATTCGGCGTCCAGCGCGCGGCTGAAGTCGTGCACATAGGCCAGCTCGTAGTTGTAAGCGTGCTCGGGCTTGAGTTCGGCCACCGGCAGGCTGGCCGAAAAACCCAGCGTGCTTTCGAACATGCTCGGATAGCGCCGCGCCTGGCTGTGGCGGAAGTACAGGCGCGCGTCGTCGTTGAAGTTGAAGGTCGTGGCGAAGGTCGGCGACCAGTCGCTGCCGCTGTGATGCGCGGCCGGCATTTGAGTGAACACCGGCTGCAGCGAGGCGTTGCCGCGGCCGTAGTCGACGCCGTCCAGGCTGCCGTTGAGGAAGATATTGTCGGCGCGGCTGAAGCGGCCGCGCTCGTCGGCCCGCCAATCCGTGCCGGTTTTTCGCAGGGTGTAAGTGGCTTGCTCGATCTGGGTGTCGATCGTCTCCTGGCCCCAGCCGTAGCGCGCGGCGTTGCGGTGGATCGCCGCGATGCGCGCGTCCAGCGTGGCCTGGGTCAGTCGCGGATCGCGGGTGTAGTAGGTCATCAGGTAGCGCTCGGGTACCACCACCATGCCCACGCGGGTATCGCCCTGGTCGAGCCGGTCGGCGAGGAAATCGTCGAAGGCCCAGTACGACTGGTAACGCATGCCGGCGCTGAAACTCAGGCGTTCGGTGGCGCGCCAATCGAGTTTGATGCTGTAGTCGCGCTCCTCGCGGCGACCGGCGCGCGGAAACATGCGCCAGCCGTCGGCGACGCCCTTGTATTCGTCATCCGAACGCAGCTTCTCGTGCTGGTAGTTGGCGCCGATGGTCAGGTCCAGATTCGGCAGCAGCGCCATCTTGTTGCTCAGCGTCAGGCCGGTGCGGTCGTGATGCGCGTTGGCCAGGGCGGTGTTGCGCAGGATCGGGTCTTCCCACGTGGCCATGTTGGGGAAGCCGCCGGCGCTGTAGGTATCGCTGTCGGTGCGGGTGGTCCACAGGTTGGCGTAGACGTCGAACCAGCGGCCGCCCGGCTGCCACTGGTATTCCAGGTTGTAGGCCTTGGCGTCGACCCGGCTCAGCGGCCACTGCGGCGCGCCCTGGCCGACGGTGTCGCGCCAGGAAATGCGTGTGGGCAGGATTTCGCCATAGGTCGAGCGGGTGTCGCGCAGGCCGAGCTTGAAGGTCTGGTGGGTGGTCGGCCGGAAGGTGGCCTTGACCAGCCACGATTCCATTTCGCTGGAGGTGTTGGGCACTTCGTCGCCGGGTCGGTAGAACCGCGCCAGGCTGGTGATGTAGTTCAGGCTCTTGGCCGGATCGTAAGGGCGGGTGTAGAAATCGCCGCCGTTCTCGCCGGAGAAGTGATTGCCGTTCTTGCGATAGGCGTAGGCGGCCAGCAATTCGAAGCGTTCTTCGCGCAGGCCCAACGCCAGGCGCCAGGCCTGGTCGTCGCCGAGGATCAGGTCGTTGCCGCCGCTGCTGCGCACCGGTTTGTACAGCGTGGGGTCGTAGTAGGTGGCGAAGGGATTGCTCGGGAAGCCGGGCACGGTGCGGTAATCGCGTCCGGTCGACAAGGTCGGCAGGCGCGGGTCGATCGAGTTGTCGCTGCTTTCGAGTTTGAACTCGCCGCCGAAGCGCTCGCCCTGCTTGAGCACATCGTCGACGCCGATCGTGGTGACCACCACCGCGCCGCCGATGGAGCTGTTGACGTTGCGGGTGAGGTTGGGCCCCTTGATGACCTGAATGCCGCCGATCAGATTCGGGTCGATGTAGTTGCGGTTGTTGGCGCCGTTGTAGCCGCGCCACACGGTCAGCGCCTGCTCGGTGCCGTCGATGGTCAACGGCACCCGGCCCGGGCCCTGGATGCCGCGGATGTTGGGATCGAGCGCGCCGCTGTTGCGCGCGTCGCCGCTGTATACGTTGAGCATGCCCTTGAACACGTCGGCCGGCGCGGCGCCCTTGTAGCGTTCGATCTGTTCCTTGCCGGCGTACACCGTCGACAGGTCGGCGTCGTAGACCTCGTCGTAACTGCGTTCGTCGCGCTGCGCGTCGCGGTAGGCGCCGGCGCCTACCGACAGCGTGTCGGTGACGATCACGCCCGACGGCGCGGCCGCGGACGGATCGCGCTGCACGGTGACCGTGTCGGCGCCGCTGCGGCGCGCGCTCAGGCCGGTGCCCGCCAGCAGACGGGTCAGCGCCTGCGCATCGTCGTAGTCCCCGTGCAGCGGCGCCGAGCGCGCGCCTTCGCCGTCGGCGCTGTCGAACACCACCTGCACGCCGCTGATCCGGCTGTACTGGCGTAAGGCGGCCGACAACGGCTGCGCGTCGATGTCGTAGCGGCGCAGGTTCGGTGCGGGCTGCGCCGCTTGCGCCGCCGCGGTCTGCGCCGATGCGCATGGAGCGGCCAGGCCGAACAGGACCCAATGGATGCAGGTCGCCAATCCGACGGGCACGAAGGCCCGCCGGCGGCGGGCCGGAACGGATGACATGCAGCGAACTCCTCAAGTCGTAAGGTGGCGCGGGTCCGTACCGTCCGGACCCGCGCGGCATTTGGCTTGAGATGCGATGCGCGTCTCGCGGCTACGAACTACAGGACGTCCTCGAAGACGTCCACCCAACCCCCTGCGCGAACAAAATCACCGCGCCGGCGGACGCACCAGCAAGGCGCCGCCGGGCAGGCGCTGCACGCGCAGGTGCGCGCTGCTGGCGATCGCCTCGATGGCCTAATCGGGCCGATCGGTGCGCAGCGTCGCGGTGATCCGCGGCGCGCCAGCGAACGAGCCCAGGGTCCATACCGGCGCCTGGCGGTAGCGCGCGATCCGTTGCAGCGCTTGTTCGGGCGAGACCGCGTCCAGCAGCAATTCGCCGCGGCGCCAGCCGGCGATGTCGGCCGGATCGATCGCAACCGGACGCGACACCGCGCCGCCCGCCATGTACGCAACCGCTTGGCCGGCGCGCACGGAGGTCGCGCCGCCGCCCGATTCCACTTCGACCAGGCCTTCGCTGACCGCGGTATGCACCCGCGCGTCCTGCAATCTGACTTCGAACGCGGTGCCGATGTCGCGGCTGACGCCGTCCAGCGCTTCGATTCGGAACGGGCGCGCATCGCCGTGCGCCACCCGGAACCACGCCGCGCCGCGCAGCAGTTCGATGCGCCGTTCGCCGTCGCGGTAGTCGACCGCGATCGCTGAGTCGGCATCCAATACCGCTTCGGACCCGTCGTTCAGCACCAGGCGCATCGGCGCCGCATCGCTGTGGTGGTCCGCGCGCAGCCGCAGCGACAGCGCCGGCGCGGCGGCGATCGCCGCGGTCAGGCAGGCGGCGGTGGCCAGGCTCCAGCCGATCGCGCGGCGTCGCCGTCCGTGGCGGCGCGGCGTGGACATCGGCGCGACTGCCGCGACCGGTGCGACGGTCGCTTCGAACGCATCGCGCAGCGGTTCCAGCCCGCGCCACAGCGCGCGTTGCTGGGCGAACGCCGCGTGTTGCGGCGGCGAATTCATCCAGGTTTCGAACGCGGCCAGCTCGGCTTCGTCCATCTCGCCCGAGGCGAGCCGGCCGACCCAGCGGCGCGCCTGTTCGGCGAGCTCGACGCGGTCGTGCGGCGAGTGATCGGGTGAGTCGGGGGGCGCGGCATGGGTCATGCGGTGGCTGAGGCTGCCTGGACTTGAATAGTGACGAGCGTGAGGCGCGGTTACCCAACCCCGCCGCGGCATTGGCGCGGATCAGCCGCCTTCGCGCGCCTGATCGAGCAGGCGCAGCACCCGTTGGATATGTTTTTCGACGGTGGTGGTGGAGACCTCCAGCCGCTGCGCGATCTCGCGCTGGGTCAGGCCTTCGAAACGGTTGAGCAGGAAAATCTGGCGCGAGCGTTCGGGCAGATCGCGGGCGGCCTTGGCGATCCGCGCCAGCTCGTCCTGGGCCAACACCACGCGCGCCGTATCGGGCAGCGCGTCGTCCTCCAGCCACGCCGCCGCGGCATCGCGCAGCTTGCGTCGTCGCGCCTCGGCGCGGCCCTGATCGACCGCATGGTGATGAGCCAGGCGATAGAGGTAGTGGCGTGCATCGGCGATCGGCGGCTCGCCGGCCACCGCGATGACTTTGAAATACATCGACTGCAACGCGTCTTCGGCTTCGGCGCGATCGAGATAACGCCGCAGATAGCGCAACAACCGCTCGCGCTCCGAGACCAGCAGCGAGGTGAGGAGAGCGGCGTTGGAAGACATCGTCTGTGGAGGGGGCAGGCGAGCGGCGTTGCGTCGGGAATGAGGCCGGCGGATGCAGACCTTAGCATTAAATGAGACTGATTGTCATTTGCCTTTGTGACGGTGGCAGGCCGAATGTTCGCCGGTCTGGCCGCCCAGTTGGCCGGCGCGCAGCGTTGAGAATGTGCGCCTCGGCTCAGGCCGCGGCGGTGTCCGAGCGCAGGAACTGCAGGATCAGTTCTTGCACCTGTTCCGGCTGCGCCATCGCCGCGATATGGTCGGCCCCGGCGACGACGCGGCCTTGCAGGCGCGGCATCCGTCTGCGCGCGTATTGCAGCATCGTCGCGGCGTCGTAGAGCCGCTCGCCGTCGCCGATCAACAACAAGGCCGGCGCGCGGATGGCGCGCAGTTCGCCGCGGCCCAGCACCGCGGGGTTGATGACGCTCACCTGCGCGAACGACGACATCGTCGCGGCCATCAACGCGGCCCAGCGTTCGTCGCGCGGACGCATGCCCAGATCGGCCATGCTCGGCGCATGCGGGGTGCGGCGCAGGCGGCGCACGAGATTGAGCAGCGGCCGTTTGATCCGCGCCGAATAGATCAGCTTCCAATACTGCGAAGCGAAAGTTCCGACCGGACTGATCAACACCACCCGTTCGACCCGCTCAGGCGTCAATGAGGCCTGGTTCAAGGCCAGAAAGCCGCCGAAGGAGCAACCGACCATCGATGCGCGATGCACGCCCAGGCCATCGAGCAATTGCGCGAGCCAGCGTGCGTATTCTCGGCGATCGCGCAGGCGCCGATGCGCCCAGCCCTTGCCCGGTTGTCCGATCACGTCGATCGCATACACGCGGTGGTCCCGGCTCAGCGCGGCGATGTTGAGCCGCCATGCCACCGCGGTGCCGGCGAAGCTGGGCAACAGCAGCAGCGACGGCGCGTCGGCCGGACCGCTGGCGACGACATGGGTCGAGCCGAATTCGGTCGCGACTTCGAAGGCTTCGTACGGCACCGGCCACTCGCCCAGCGCGGCGTCGTAAGCGGCGACAAAGCGCTCGCGGGCCGGTTCGCTCTTGAACGCGGGGAGCGCATCGGGCGGTCGGGTCGTGCTCGCCTGGGGCGGTGTTCCGGTGCGGGCCATGGTCGTCAGATCCTGTCGAGGTGACGTCGCAACTATATGAATTTATTGGATAAATACCAGTCTTGAAGGAGGCGTTCAAAGCCCCATGTCAGTAATAGCAGGGGCGTTGCGATTTGCGCGGGTGGGGCCGCCCTGCGGCCCGCGTCCTCGGCGCATAGCGCGGTGCGGTCGGATCGGACTATTGCGTACCTTGTTTCATCGCCGCGGCTGATCGCGCTGCTGCGCGACCTCGCGAACCCATCCCTTGAGCGTGCCGCGCGCCACGGCAGTGCGTGGACGAAGTCGCGTGTTCAGTGGCTCGGTCCGGCCAGGGGCGCGTGTTCGCGCAAGGCCTGGATCTTCCAGGCGCGCGGCGACAGACCGGTGGAGGATTTGAACGCGCGCGACAAGGCCGCCTCGCTGCCGTAGCCCACGTCCATCGCGATGGTTTTCAACGGCCGGCCGCCGAGCAGCGATTGCTGCGCCAGGCCCACGCGCCACTGCTGCAGATACAGGCCGGGCGTGCAGCCCACAGCGTCGCGGAACGCGTTGGCGAACACGCTGCGCGACATGCCGGCGCGCGCGGCCAGCGAATCGAGCGTCCAATCGTGCTCGGGCGATTCGTGGATCGCGACCAGTGCATGGCGCAATTGCGGATGCGACAGCCCGGCCAGCATGCCCACGCGGGTACGGCCGCTTTCCATCAGATGCCGCAGCACCTGGATCAACACCACTTCGAACAGGCGGTTGACCAGGGCCTGCCGGCCGCAGCGGCGGTCGAAGGCTTCCTCGAACAACAACGACAGCACCGGTTGCGCGCCGTCGATCTCATGCAGGTCGATGCACACGAACGGCGGCAGCGCGCTGGCGATGGGATTGGCCGCGCCGCCTTCGAAATGCAGATTCGCGCAGGCCAGATCGGCGCCGCGCTCGGCGTCGGTGATGAAGCGGTGCGCCATCGGCCGCGGGTAGAGCAGCAGGCTCGGCGTATCGATGCGCAAGCCCGGCTCGCCGCCGTTGACCACTTCGACCACGCCGCCGTGCACCAGATGCAGCTGCCCGGCGCCGAGCTCCGGCACCAGGTCGTTGATCCCGCACAGGGCGCCGGCGTGGAACAGCCGGGCACTGGCGGAGAAGCGTTCCAGCAGGGCTTCGAGGCGGTCGGTCATGACATACGATGAGTAAAGTTTTACGGACTATACGTTACGTAGAGTCCCGATTGGGCGCGCAAAGTACGTCTCACGGGCCAGCCGCCCGCCACCCAACCGGAGAGACCGCCATGACCGTCACGACCGCTTTGCACCGCTCCTTCGCCCTGTCGCTGCTGAGCCTGGGCCTGGCCACCGCCGCGAAAGCCGCGACCCCGGCCGCGGCGACCACCGCGCCGACCCAGCAGGCCGCATCGGTGCGCCAGGCCTCCGACACCATCGTCACCGAGGACGGGGTGCAGCTGTACTACAAGGATTGGGGTCCGAAGGACGGCCCGGTGGTGGCCTTCAGCCATGGCTGGCCGCTGAGCTCGGACAGCTGGGAATCGCAGATGCTGTTCCTGGCCGACCAGGGCTTTCGGGTGATCGCCCACGACCGTCGCGGCCATGGCCGCTCCAGCCAGCCGTGGGACGGCAACGACATGGACCATTACGCGGCCGATCTCAAGGCCGTGCTCGACACCTTGAACGTGCGCGATGCGGTCCTGGTCGGCTTCTCCACCGGCGGCGGTGAAGTGGCGCGTTATCTCGGCCGCTACGGCAGCGAGCGGGTGCGCAAGGCGGTGCTGGTGAGTTCGGTGCCGCCGCTGATGCTCAAGACCGCGGCCAATCCCGGCGGGCTGCCGATCGAAGTCTTCGACGCCTTGCGCAAGGCTTCGCTGGAGAACCGTTCGCAGTTGTACCTGGACATCGCTTCGGGCCCGTTCTACGGCTACAACCGGCCTGGCGCCAAGCCTTCGCCGGGGCTGATCGAATCGTTCCGTTCACAGGGCATGCAGGGCGGCCACAAGAACACCTACGACTCGATCGCCGCGTTCTCGGCCACCGACTTCACCGCTGATCTCAAGCGCATCGATGTGCCGGTGCTGGTGATCCACGGCGACGACGATCAGATCGTGCCGATCGACGCGGCCGGTCGCGCTTCGGCCAAACTGATCAAGAACGCCAAGCTGATCGTGTACCCGGGCGCGCCGCACGGTCTGCCGGATACGCACAAGGATCGTTTGAACCGCGACTTGTTGGAGTTCGTGCGCAAGTAACAGCGGATTGAAGTCTCGTCGCTGTCGTGCCCTCACCCCAACCCCTCTCCCGCAAAGCGGGAGAGGGGCTTAGTGTTGGGGGCGTCCCGCGTTACGGGAAACAGGTGCGATCTTCTCCCTCTCCCGCGCCGCGGGAGAGGCTTGTGGGGTGAGAGGATGAGCGCGCAGCGCGAATGCGCTTACCGCAACCTCAAACGTTGAACGAGGGCTTGCGCTGCGGTTGCTCGACCTCTGCGACTTGTTCGGTGCGCGCTTGCTCAGCCTGATTCGCCGCCACCTGCACGGTGACGCCGCGCGCTTCGTTCTCGCTGACCCGGGCGTGGTTCGGACCCAGCGGGCCGCTGGTGCCGTCGAGGACGAAGAAATTGCGGTCGGGGTTGCCTTGCGCATCTTGAACCGGCCGGCCGATCTCGATGCTGGCCACCGCGGGCAGGTTCGCGCGCGCGGCCGCTGAGTACAGATTGGCGGCAAGCGTCTCATCGTGCAGGCCCTTGGCGTCCATCGCCGTGACGACCTGGCCGTAGCGCGGATCCTGACGCATGCGCTCCACCGCGGGCGAAGCTTCGGCGGCCGCGAGCCGGGTATCGGCGGCGGGCGCGGCGTTGGCGCTGACGGAGTTGTCGGGGTAGACCACGCCGGGCGTGCGCAGATGCGGCGGCAGCACGCCATCGGGCGCCAGGCCGTGCTGGCCCTTGGTGACCCGATCGCTCCATTCGAGTTGGCCGTTGCGATCGATCATCACCAGCTTGCCCTGGTTCAAGCTTTGCTCGACCAGATCGGCCAGTTTCTCGGCCGAGACGTTGGGATTGGCGGCGCCGATTTCGCGCCCGATCTTGTTGTTGTAAAGGTCCATCGCCTCGCGATTGGCGTTGTTGCCCGGCACGCCTTCGTGCGCGGTGGCGAACGCGCCGGTCCATTCCGCGCCGTACTTCTGCGTCATCAACGCGTTCCAGTAGGCATGGCGGAAGGCATCGCGGTGGCCGTCGTTGCCCTGCCATTCGCGACTGCGATCGGCCGGAATCGTGCCGGGGACCGGATTGTTGGGAAAACGCTCGACGCCTTCGTTGAGCGCCTGCTTGCGGATGCCGTCGAGCTCGCGCAGGCCCAGCAGGCCGCGATCCTGGGTCAGACGGTCGAGCAGCGCGCCTTCGGTCTTGGTGACCTTGACCGAATCGGAGCCCGGAATATCGAACCTGCCGGCCAGGCGCGGGTGGTAGTCGATCATCCGATCTTCGGCGACCTGATAAGTGGTAAGCAGCGTAGCCAGATCGGGCCGGTCAGCCATGACGATCTCCCTGATTCGCTCGTGTGTATGGGCGTGTCGCTGAACTTAAGGCGTGCGGTCGAAGCCGGGATCAGCGACGGCCCCAGCGATGCGAGGCGACTTTCCCGTCCTGGTACTGGATCCGGTAGAACTCCTCGTCCACGCCGAAGCGGGCGACGCCGAGTTCGTAGACGTCGGTCGAGGATGCGGCATCGGTGGAGTCGGGTTCGCCGAGCAAGGCGATCACCTCTGCGCGCGGCATGCCGGCGCTGACGGTTTTTTCCAGCGACGCCACCATCGCGCCGCGCTGGTTGTCCTGAGCATTGGTGCCGCGCTGGGATTTCCAGGCGGCCGAATCGAACGAAGTCGTGGTCTGCATGGTGCACGCCGATAAGGAGAGGGAAACCATCAGGGCCAAGCACAGCGCGCGGCCGTGCGTCGGCAAGAACAAGTCCGGCCAGCGCAGGCTCGGCCCGCAAGAGGCCAGCGGCAAACCTTGCGCGGCCGCGTCCGGCGCGGGCCGGGGGGCGGCGGCGCCGTGGGGTAGGCGAAAAACCAGCGGAATCCTTGCCATGGCGGGGCCGTCTCGATCCGGGTTCAGTGCGGCTGAGGCCGAACATAGCACGCGTGCCGCGCGTTCATGTCGCGGCCGCGCAGCCCACAAACCCTAGGTGGGCGGCGATCTGCGACGCCAATCCAGGTTTCCGCCGAGGGCGCCGCTCAAGCGCCGTGCGACGGGCTCGCGCGCAAGCGTGCGACCGCGGCCATGGCCTGATCCCGCATCGATTCGGGCACGCCCCAGTAATCGAAGATGCCGCCGCGCCGGCTGTTCTGACCGCAGACCACGAACACACCGGTACCGAGCCCGCGCTTGAGTTCGCTGGCCAGCCAGCCGACGAAACCGCTGTTGTCCACGCCGCCTTGAAAGTGGAACGAGAACAGCGCGAAGGTTTCCGGCGCCGGTCCGGACACCGGCTTGAGCAGGCTCCAGACCTCCTCGTCGGCGACCGCGGCGAGTGCGCCGTCGAGCGCGTCGCTGGGCAAGGCGCGCTTGGGAAATTCGTAGAACGCGTAAGCGCCGGGGTGCCAGACCAGATCGGCGGCGGCGATGACGCCGCGCAGGCGGGCGTCGGTCTGGTCTGGGGTTTCGTGGCTGATATGCATGCGGTCGTTTCCGTGATCGGTGCGGGCGATGGCGACGCCATGCGGGGCGACGCGCAGGATCTACGATCTCCAGGCCGACAGGCTCGGCTCATTGTGATTCTGCGATTTCATCGGTTGGGGGCGGAGAGTTCGGTTGCCGGTTGCCGGAAGTGGGTCGCGGCGATCGGGTCGGGATCGCCGCCCGATCGATCGGGATGAGCCGTTATGCCCGCCGATTGCGAGTATGTGAATCAGCAAGCGTACCGAAGGGCGAGCCCTTGGCCGAAACGACCGGGTCGGGCGTGGCGAGGACACGGCGGTGAGTCTGCGCTGCGGGTCCGGCAGCACAAGCGCAGGTAGGCTTTGCGCACCCGCACCCGCACCCGCACCCGCACCCGCCGCCGCACAGGTCGTATGGGTCGTCGATCGAATTTCCACAGGGAGGTTTTTCGTGAAAAGCATGTTGAAACTGTTAGTCGCGCCGCTGGCGCTGTGCGCCGGTCAAGCGGTCGCCGGCAACGACTTCTGCGATGAAAGCACGGGTCCCGATTGGACCGGCGTGACGGCACCGAACGGAGGAAGCTGCGAAGTCGAAATATTTCGCGGCAGCGAGGCCTATATGCCGCCTCCGCTGGTCGATCGCGGTCCCTATCTGGTGCACGATCTGAGCTTCGACGAGGGTTTGTATCTTCGTCTGCAAAGCGGCAATTCCCAACAGAATCCTTATCGCCTGAATTTCAAGGTCGCCATCTCCTCGCTGACGTTCGGCGATGGCCGGGACGCGGAGATGGGCATCGCCGAATGGCTGTTCTCGCCGCCGGACAAGAGCGCGCCGGAGCGGTTGTTGTCGCTGTCGTTGGCGCGCGAAGGCGACAAGATCTTGTTGCTGGCCGATTGGCTGATGCCGCCGCGCCCGACCTGGTCGTCGGTGGGCGGCTCCAAACTCGAGCCACTGTTGCTGGAGCACGACAGAATGACGATCGGATACGTGGACGAGTCCGCTGTCAGGCTGTCCTGGTCTGAGCTGGAATTCGCGCGTAATGGAAATGTGGTGTCGGTACTGCCGAAGGGCGCTGATGCCCCGGCGCAGCGACCGATCCAGTTCAAGTTGCCGACCGCGCAATGGACGCCGACGCGCTTGCGCAACGGTGTGCTGCATGCCACCGGGCTCGGGCCCGAAGACGGCGTGCATCTGTCGTGGCCGGGCGAGTTCAAGGAGTGCGGGGGCGAAGGCGAGGGCAGCGGAGGTTCCATCGGCGGACCGGCCTTGCCGGACTCCTAGCGCCGGGCCACGGCATCCAGTCGCGCGTCGCAACGCTCCAGACGCCGGCGCTTGGGATGGTCGGCGGCCAGTTCGGCGCGGACCGTGTCCAGTGCGCGACCCAGTTCGCGTTTGCCCGCCGCGTCGACGGTGGTTGTGCTCAGGCAGATCGTTTCGGCCTGGGCCAACGCCAGATTCAAGGTCTGTCCGGACATCTGCTGGAAACGCGCGCGCGCCGGTGCGAGCACCCGGCGCGCTTCCGCGGCGCGGTTCAGATCGTGCAAGGCTGTCGCCAGGCCCATCCGGTACATCGCCAGATTCAGATGCTCCGCCGGCAGGACGCGGGCGCCGATCTCCACCGCCTTGCGCAAATGCGGTTCGGCCGCGGCGGGGGCGTCGAGGTACAGATGCTGCATGACGCCGATATTGAACTCGGCACCCGCGACCGAGGGATGGATGTCGCCGTTGACCGCGCGTTTGATCGCCAGCGAGCGCTCGAAGTACGCCACCGCTCCGGGATAGTCGCCGCGCGCCTGACGGATGGTGGCCAGCGCATTGAGCGCCTTGGCGGTCTCGCCGTGGCGCTCGCCGTAGAGTTTGATGTCGATCCGCAGCGCTTGCTGCGCCAGGCGCTCGGCTTGCGGGTAGTTGCCTTGATCGCGCTGTTGCAAGGCTTGCGAATAGATCGCCTTGGCCGAGGCCGGATCGTCGCCGTGTTCGCTCGCGGCCGGTGCCGGCAGCTGCGCCAGCAAGCGCGCGGCGCGCGGCTGTTGGCCCGATGCGCGCAATGCGCTGGCCCAGGCGCGGCGCGCCTGCATGCTGCGCGGGTCGCTCAGGCCGTACCGCCGCTGGTGCTCTGGATCCAGCGTTTCCCACAAGCGCAGCGAGTCGTCCAGCCGGCCTTGGGCCTGATACAGCCCGGCGCGCAGCGATTGCAGCTGCAGACGCTCGTCGATGGCCGCCGCGGGCAAGCCGGCGAAGGCTTGGTCGAGATAGCGCTGTGTGGCCGTGTACTCGGCGCGCGCCATGGCCACGCGCGCGCGCAACGCATAGACCGCGCGCAAGGCCGACGGATCGCGCTCGGGCAGCGTCTGCAACAGCTTGAGCGCATCGGCGGAATGGCGTTCGGCACCGTCGCGATCGTCCAGCGCCAGATCCACATCGGCGATCGCCGCGGCGAGCGCGGCGCGGGTCTGGGTGTCGTCGACGTGCAGCAGGCGCTGCGCGCCGCGCGCCAGCAACTCGCGCGCGCTGGGATCGCGGCCGCGCGCTTGCGCCGGGTCGGAGGCGCGGAACAGATCGATCATGAAGGCGGTGACGTGTTCGGCCTGGATCTGCCGCGCCTGCGCGCGGTCGCGCGCGGCGGCCAGTTCGCGCGACTGCAGCACGATATGGCTGACGAAGCCGATGCTGAGCGCGCAGGCGAATACGGCCAAACTCAATGCCGCGGTGTGCCGGCGCGCGAACTTGCCCAGCCGGTACAGCGATTCGCCGTGGCGCGCGGCGATCGGGCGCGATTCCAGCACCGCGCGCAAGTCCGCGGCGAGGCGTTCGACGCTGGGATAACGCCGCTCCGGTTCCTTGCGCAGACAGCGGGCCAGGATCGCATCCAGGTCGCCCTGCAATTGCCGGCTCAACTTCGGCGCGTTCGCGGTGTGGCGTTGTTGGGCGACGGCCTGCGCGCGCTCGGGCGCTTGCTTGTGCAGGCGCGCGATCGCGCGGCTGGGCAGCGCCGGCACGGTGGTGGCGATGGCGTGCGCCAGCATCGCCGGGCTGGCGTCGGCCATGGTCAGCGGCAATTCGCCGACGAACAGCTCGTACATCAGCGCGCCCAGCGCATACACGTCGGTCGCCACGCCGGTCGCCGCGCCCAGCACCTGTTCGGGCGCGGCGCTGGCGGGCGAGAAGAAGGCGTGCGCATCGGCGGTGGCCGCGCCCGCCGCCGGTTCGCTCGCGACCAGGGTCTTGGCGATGCCGAAGTCGAGCAGTTTCGGCCGGCCGTCGCGATCGACCAGCACGTTGCCGCCCTTGAGATCGCGATGCAGCACCAGGCGTTGATGCGCGTACTCCACCGCCGACAACACCTGCAGCATCAGCGCGATGCGCGCGCGCAGCGGCAGTCGCAGGCGATCGCAATAGGGCACGATCGGTTCGCCGTCGACGTATTCCATGGCGAAATACGGGCGGTCCGACGCCAGTTCGCCGGCATCGACCAGGCGCGCGATGTTGGGATGCTCCAGCGTCGCCAGCAATTGCCGCTCGCGTCGCAGCCGCTGGCGCACTTGCGGGACCAGGCGATGTAGGGTGGCGATCTTGAGCGCGACGTGTTGCCGGCCCTCGTCGATCTCGCGGTGAGCCAGATAGACGCGACCCATGCCGCCCGCGCCGAGTTCGCGTTCGATGGTGAAGGCGCCGGCGCGGCTGCCTGGGCTCAGGCGTTCGCCGTCGTGCTCGATCCAATCGGCGAGCGCCGCGTTGGCGGCCTCGTCCCAGATGTCGGCCTGCGCGGCGTCCGGCGCCGAGTCCAGCGCTTGGTGGGCATCGAGCAGGCGTTGCACCGCTGCGCGCAACGCAGCCGGATCGGGATGCCCCGCGCAGTGTTCGATCAGGAACCGCTCGCGTCGATCCGGCGGCAGTTCCACCGCTCGCGCGAACAGTTCGGCGGCCTGCGCCCACACCGACGTGGAGGTCTGCATGGGTGAGATCTCCGGCTCAGACGGTGGGCGGAGACAGTTGGTCATGCAGCCAGGCGCGCGCGAACTGCCAGTCGCGCTTGGCGGTGGGCAGCGACACGCCGATGGTCTCGGCGGTTTCCTCGATGGTCAGGCCGCCGAAGTAACGCAGCTCCACGCCCTTGGCGGCGCGCGCATGGATGCGTTCGAGCCGCTGCAACAGGCGATCCAGATCGAGCGCGTCGGCCAGGTCCGGCGCGGCCGCGGCGATGTCGTGTCCGGCTTGCAGGGTTACGCGCAACACGTCGCCGCCGCGTTTGAGCGCCGAGCGTTCGCGCAGATGATCGACCAACAGGCGGCGGATCACGTGCGCGGCGATCGCGTAGAAGTGGGTGCGGTTCTGGAACGTGGCCTGGCGTTGTTCGACCAGTTTGAAGTAGGCCTCGTTGGCCAGTTCGGTCGCCACCAGGGTGAGTTGTCCGTTGCGGTTGAGGCGCTGCTGAGCCAGACGCCGCAGCACCGGGTAGATCTGTTCGAGCAATTGCGTCTCAGCGTCGGGATCGCCGTCGCGCCAGCTTTGCAGGAGCTGGGTGATGTCTTGTGGAACAGCGGCGGTCATCGGAAGGGCGCCGAGAGGAATGCCATCAGCATAGCGCTTCGGTTTCGGGCCGGCCATTTTGGTCGCGTCGTGGACCCGCTGGAGCCGCGTAGCCGGAGCTCGGGTCGCGCTGCGTCGTCGTCGCGGCTCGGTTCGGCGGCTACTAGGCTTGGCACGGTCTTGGTGGCTCGGCGCCTGCGCCGCGGTCGGCCGGGGTGGGCCGGAGCCGGTCGGGTGCGGGGACGCAGGGGCCGGCCGGTCGGCTTCCATCGCGACCGGGTCGGTCCGACGGGGGCGGCGCGCGGTGAGAACGCAAGCGCGGTGGCGGATCGACGGTAACGATCATCCAGCGCGTCAAGGACTGTCATCGTTCTGCCAACGAAGCGAGTATTCGCGCGATCACTACGTGGGCGCTGAACATGCAACTGTTAGCTGAATCCAAGCCAATGCGCGCGCCGCCACTGCGTGCGCACGAGACGCGTGTCGCGTCCGCCTCGCGACGGGATGGATAAACTATCGCCACTTCCCCCGGAGTACGTTCAGCATGTGTGGAATCGTTGGTGCGATCGCCGATCGCGATGTGGTACCGGTCCTCATCGATGGACTCAAACGCCTGGAATACCGCGGCTACGACTCGGCGGGCATCGCCGTGTTCGACGGCGCCGACCTGCGCCGTGTGCGCCGCACCGGCCGGGTCAGCGAAATGGAGAACGCGGCCCAGGCCGAGAATTTCCATGCGCAGATCGGCATCGGCCACACCCGTTGGGCGACCCACGGCGGCGTCACCGAAGCCAATGCCCACCCGCACATCAGCTTCGGCGAGTTGGCGGTGGTGCATAACGGCATCATCGAAAATCACGAACAGCAACGCGAGCGCTTGCGCGCGGCCGGTTATGCGTTCGAATCGCAGACCGACACCGAGGTGATTGCGCACTTGGTGCATTACCACCAGAAGCAGGGTCTGGATCTGCTGGCGGCGGTGCAGGCGGCGGTGCGCGAACTGACCGGCGCCTACGCGATCGCGGTGGTGAGCAAGCACGAACCCGGCCGTCTGATCGCCGCGCGCATGGGCTGCCCGCTGCTGATCGGCCTGGGCGAAGGCGAGAATTTCGTCGCCAGCGACGTCTCGGCGATTCTGCAGGCCACGCGCCGGGTGATCTTCCTGGAAGAAGGCGATACCGCCGAAGTGACCCGCGCGCAGGTGCGGGTATTCGACGCGCAGGGCGCGGTGATCGAGCGCGAAGTGCACGTATCCGACGTGTCGCTGGCCTCGCTGGAGCTGGGCCCGTATCGCCACTTCATGCAGAAAGAGATCCACGAGCAGCCGCGCGCGATCGCCGACACCATCGAGGCGGTGATGGACGAGGGCGCGTTCAACGCTGAGCTGTTTGGCGCCGCCGCGGCCGAGGTGTTCGCCGATCTGGAAGGCGTGCAGATCCTGGCCTGCGGCACCAGTTACTACGCTGGCCTGACCGCGCGTTATTGGATCGAGGCCATCGCCGGCCTGCCGTGTCGGGTCGAGATCGCCAGCGAATATCGCTATCGCGCGGCGGTGGCGAATCCGAAGCAGCTGATCGTGACGATTTCGCAATCCGGCGAAACCCTCGACACGATGGAGGCGCTGAAATACGCCAAGTCGCTGGGCCACGACAAGACCTTGTCGATCTGCAACGTGCCCGAGAGCGCGATTCCGCGCGCGAGCAAGCTGGCGTACTACACCCGCGCCGGCGCCGAGATCGGCGTGGCGTCGACCAAGGCCTTCACCACCCAACTGGTGGCGTTGTTCACCTTGACCGCGACCTTGGCCAAGCTGCGCGGAAATCTGTCGGCCGAACAGGAAGCCGAGTACATCGATGCGCTGCGGCATCTGCCGGGCAGCGTGCAGCACGCGTTGAACCTGGAGCCGCAGGTCATCGCCTGGGCCGAGCGGTTCGCGCCCAAGCAGCACGCGCTGTTCCTCGGCCGCGGCGTGCATTATCCGATCGCGCTGGAAGGCGCGCTCAAGCTCAAGGAAATCTCCTACATCCACGCCGAGGCGTATCCGGCGGGCGAGCTAAAGCACGGTCCGCTGGCCCTGGTCGACGCCGATATGCCGGTGGTGGTGATCGCGCCGAACGACAAACTGCTGGAGAAGGTGAAGTCGAACATCCAGGAAGTGCGCGCTCGCGGCGGCGAGATGTTCGTGTTCGCCGACCTGGACAGCCACTTCGGCGAATCCGAGGCGGTGCACGTGATCCGCACGCCGCGCCACGTCGGCGTGCTGTCGCCGGTGGTGCATGCGATTCCGGTGCAGTTGCTGGCGTATCACGCCGCATTGGCGCGCGGCACCGATGTCGATAAGCCGCGTAACTTGGCTAAAGCGGTGACGGTCGAGTAAGGCGCGGCGAGGTCCATGGGCTCGTTTGGGCCCATCGATCGCTGCTTGGATCAGGAACGAAAGTGCCGAGCGCCGGCGCCATGGCCGCACCCGCGTCGCACTCATCCACAGAGCTGTGGGGCCGCGAGCACGGCTCATTTTGCTTACATCAGCCGGAGTAATCCAATGTCATGCATCGCGTCCCTTCACTCCACGCGTTTCGCAGTTCTCGCAGGTCTGCTTGCAGCGTCCGTTCCGGTCGCCGAAGTGTTCGCACAAACCGCACCGATCGACGGGGCGTTGGACGAAAGTTTTGGCGTAGCGGGTATCGCGACATCCGATGCGCCATTCAACAAGGACCGCATCGTCGATCTGGCGGTGCAGTCCGACGGCAAACTGCTGACCTTCGACATCGTCGCTGGAGTGGATCAGGACTGGCGGTTCTTGAATTGCCGTCTGTTCCGTTGGCAGTCCGACGGACGAATCGATACGGCCTTCGGCGAGGGCGGCGTGGCGTACATCAAGTTGCCGCGCGATTTTTCCGATTGGCACTCGTGCATAAACCTGGCCGTACAGAGCGACGGAAAAATCCTGGTGGCCGGATCGCTCAATGCCGGCGCGCTGCTCATCCGATATCACGCCGATGGCCGACTGGATGCCGACTTCGGCGTGGGCGGAGTGGTCACCGCGAATTTGGGCTTCGTGGTCGACACCTACGACATGGCCGTGGAGGCCGACGGCAAGATTGTGCTGGGTGTCAACAACCTCGACGATTCATTGGCCGTTCCGATACCGCTGATCGCACGCTTCCAAGCCGACGGCCAACTCGATCGCGGTTTCGGCACCGACGGGGTCGCCACCGCGCCGCCCTTGACCACTCAATACTGGACATTCGGCAAGAAGTTGAAGCTGCAGCCCGACGGAAAAATCATCGTGGTGGGCGCCATGAAGGGAGGCTTGGTCGCGCGATATTCAGCCGACGGCCGGCTGGATCCGGCGTTCGGCCAAGGCGGCATCGCCAGCGTTCCTTTCGATGAAAACGATCGGGTTCATGGCGTGGAATTGCAGGCCGACGGCGGCATTCTGACCAGCCATCTCCTTACCGTGAACGGTCCAGGCGTGGTGCTGCGCTACCGCGCGGACGGCAGTCTGGACAACGGATTCCAGTCGCCCACGCTGCAGGGCGGCGGTGCGCTGGTATTGCAAGCCGACGGCCGCGCTTTGGTGATGGACAAGTATTCCGAGCCGAAAGGCAACTGGCTTCAACGGATCAATCCCGATGGTTCCATCGATGCGGACTTTGTGGTCCCGCCTATCGACTTCGGTCCCAAGTACAACGCGCTGATCGACTTGGCCTTGCAATCCGACGGTCGGATCGTGATCGGCGCAGAGTTCGACACGATGGACGGGGGCCGCATCGGCCTGGCGCGTTTGCTCAATACGACGTATTGCCTGGCTGATCCGACCCGTCCCGAACGCTTCATCGGTTTCAGCGACAGCGGCTGGTTCTCGACGGCCGACGTGGACCGGCGCGGCGGCAAGATCGGTTTTGTCGGGCGCGGCAAGGTACAGTCCGATGCCGGGCGATGGCGCAGCCTGGCCGCCTCCGGCGCCACGCCGGATCTGAGTTACAAGGTGATTTCGGCGCTCAATGTGGGCGGGCCGTCCGGTTGGGGCTTCGCCAACATAGCACTCGACGGAAAAGCGAAGGCGCGTTACTCCGTCTTGGACACTCATATCGCCGGCCCGGGTTGCATGGCCGGGCCTGGACGGTGACGGCGCGCGAAATTCGATGGCAATCGCAGTGCGCCGGGCTGCGCGAGCGCACACTGACCGGGCCGGTGCTTTCGGCTGTGGCGATTGGCTTTTTGCCGGGCATCGGATCAATGCGCGCGCATCTGCCGCTGGAGTGCGTGCGCCGATTCGAATACCGGATGTCGATGCGCAGTAGGGTGGCTTGATCGCCTGGGTATCGATCCGATGTCACTGCTTCCGCGGCGAACATGGACGAGCGTTGTACGCGCTCGTCTATGAGTCCTGTATTCGTCGTTCGGCCGGCCACGCCGGACCTGACAGTGGAGCCAGAACCGTAGGCGTGGTCAGGTATCGGCCTTGTGTTCGCGCTCTGCGAGGTGCTGATGATGAAAATCCGGCCGCGGAATATCCGCAGATTGTCCAACCTGTACAAGTATCGTGCCCGCGTCCTCGCGGCGACCGTATTGCTGGGCGCGTCGCCCGCATGGGGGCAAGCCGGAGCGCTGGATCCGAGTTTCGGCGTGGGAGGTCGGGTGACGGTCGATGCTTCGGCGCAGTTCTTCGACATCGCGGAGGCCCTGGTCATCCAGAACGACGGCAAGCTGGTGACCGGTGGTCACATCCAAACCCTGAGTAGTCAGGTGGATTCAGCCGTTCTGACCCGCCATAACCCAGACGGCAGTCTGGATACCGGTTTCGGACAGGCGGGCATGGTCGTAACGATGTTGGGAAAGAGCCACAACAAGATTTCGGCGTTGGCGCTGCAAGCGGACGGCAAGATTCTGGCGGGCGGATTGCTGCTGACGAGGCAAAACTACGAAGCAATGCTTCTACGCTACAACCACGACGGAAGCCTCGATCCGACTTTCGGCGACGGCAATGGCTATGTCCTGCTGAACGTGGATTCCAAGCCGTTCAACGCTCTGGTCGTTCAGAACGACGGAAAAATACTCGCATTGACCGGCTGGCCATGGTGCTACGGCTGTTCGTCCAACGACATGCGGCTGGTCCGTTTTACCTCTTCCGGCATGCTCGACACCTCCTTCGGAACGCAGGGCATCGCTCGCGCGGATTTCGGCGGAGAGTTTGCCTTTGCCGAGGCGGTGGCCCTGCAGGCCGATGGGAAGATACTGGTGGCGGGCGGAGATTCGACCTACTTCGCTCTGGCCCGATTCGATGCGGACGGACATCTCGACCCTGGCTTCGGAACCAACGGCCTGGCCACCTACTCACTGGATCCGGAATTTTACCAGGCCTTCTCGGCGGTCGTGGTCCAGCCCGACGGAAAAATTCTGGCAGGCGGTTCGGACTCGCGCGGGAGCTTCCGTCGCTTCTCGCTTTTGCGGCTGCTGGCCGATGGCTCATACGATAGGAGTTTCGGCAATGGTCCGGGCTATGTGCTGACCCAGGTGGGCGAATATTCGGAAGCAACCTCGATGGCGCTGCAGGCCGATGGAAAGATCGTATTGGCCGGCGTGGGCAACCACTACGACGATTTCGCTCTGGCCCGTTTCAGTGCGCAGGGCGCTCTGGACCCGACCTTCGGCGACAACGGAACGGTCACCACGGATTTCGCCGGCAGCTACGACTATGTCAGCGGGATGGTTCTTCAGAGCGATGGAAAGATCGTCGTTGCCGGCCATGCACGCGACAGCGGCGGCGACGCAGAGATCGCGTTGGCTCGCTATCTTGGCGACTAAGTGCCCGGTCCCGGATCGGACCGCGATGCGGCGGCAGCCGCGTCGCGGGGTACGGGCCGCGATGAAATCCCGCGCTTAAGCGACGATGATCTCCAGCAGCCCCGCGTACTCGCGCAGTGCGCGTGCGCTGTACTGCAGCGCCTGCATCGACGGCTGCCAAGGCGATGCCGTGCTCAGTCGCGGCGGCGGTTCGGACGGCGCCAGCGGCAGGGCCGACAAGCGTTGATGTTTGAACCAGCCCAGTGCGCGCGGCATGTGCATTGCCGAGGTCACCACGATCACCCGCCGCCATCCGCGCTCGCCGGCGATGCGTGCGCTGTGCTCGGCGTTCTGGCGGGTGGCGCCGCTGCGCTCGTCCAACACCAGCGCCTGGTTGGGCACGCCGAGTTTGTTGAGCGCATCGGCCATGATCCGCGCCTCGCTGACGCCGCGGGTGCTGCCGCTCGGACCGCCGCTGAGCACGATCACCGGCGCGCGCCCGGCATGCCAGGCGCGCGCTGCGGTGGCGATCGGACTGCCGGCCAGATCGGGTGTTTGCGCATCGCCGCTGTCGTAGCGCGAGACCCGACCGATGTCCCCGCCCAACAGAACGATGGCATCCGCTTCGGGCATACCTTCGGCGGACTGACCAAGGTAGGCGCGTTGCAGCGAATCGCGCAGCGCGTCGGCGGCCGCGGGCATCGACCACAGCAACGACCATCCCGCCGCGGCCAGAAACAGCGCGACGCCGCTGCGGCGCCAGCGCGCCAGCCAGATCAGCGCCGCCAACAGCGCCACCGCGGCGGAGAGATTCAGCGGCGCGGTCAACCACGACAGGCCAGCGGCAAGAGGATTCATCGGCGGGATCTTACTTGGAAGTGCGCAGCATGCCGCGGGTGTCGTCGTCGAGCAGACGTGCCAGGGCATCGCTCATCAAGCCGGCCTGGCGATCGCGCGAATACGCCGGCGCCGCGGCGACGCTGGCGGCTCGCAGCCGCTGCATGCGTTGCGGATCGCCGGCCAGTTGGGTAATCGCATCCGCCATGGCCTGCGCATTCTCCGGAGCGACGCACAGCCCGCAGCCGGTGCTTTCGACGATCCGGGTGGCTTCTCCGCGCGGCAGCGACATCAGCGCCGGAATGCCCATGCCCATGCCTTCGAACAGCTTGGAGGGAATCACCCCGCTGAATACCGGGTTGTCGCGCAGCGGAATCAGCGAGATATCGCACAGCCCCCACAGCTTGGGCATCATTTCCTTTGGCTGGCGCGGAATCATGCGCACGTTCGGCAACTGCCGCTGCGCGACCAATTGCTCGACCCGCGCGCGCTCGGCGCCGCTGCCGGCGAAGAAGAACACGATGCGCGGATCGTGCTTGAGCCGCTCCGCTGCATCGACGACGGTTTCCAGACCATGCGCCATGCCGTGCGTGCCCAAGTAACCGACGACGAAGCGTCCGTGCAGATCGTATTGCTGTGCCATCGCCTCGTCGCGCGCGCACGGAACGTAGCGCTGCAGGTCGACGCCGTTGAGCACGACATGGATCTTGTCGGCATCGACGCCGCGATGGATCAATTCTTCGCGGAACGATTGGGTGACCGGCACGATCGCATCGGCGCTGCGATACAAGAACATCTCCAACCGTTCCAGCACGCGGATCGCCAGGCTGCGCTTCATCGCGCCGACCGCGGTGATCGAGGCCGGCCACAGGTCGCGCAGTTCGAACACGAACGGGCGGCGCTTGAGCCGCGCCAGCGCCCAGCCGCCGAGCGCGCAGAAGAACTGCGGAGAGGTCGCCACGACCACATCGTGACGGCGTTCGAACACGCCGGCCACGACCGACGCCGCCATGAAGCTCAGATAGTCCAGAGTGCGCTTGACGAAGCCTTCGTTGGCGGTGATGTAGGTTTTGACCCGCACCACGCGGATGCCGTCGATGGTTTCGACGCTGCGCCAATCGTTGCGGTAGCCATCGAACAACCGTCCCTCGGGGAAGTTCGGTGCGCAGGTGATGACCGTCACTTCATGTCCGGCACGCACCCAGCGCACTGCGTGCTCGTAGGTGCGCGTGGCCGGCGCGTTGCCCTCGGGCGGGAAATTGTCCGAAAGAAAAAGTATGCGCATGGCGACTCAGCAATCCCACAGGAACAAGGTGACCGCCTGTCCGGCGGAAGGGTCGATGGCGGCTTCGATCACCGTGCAGGCATGGGTCACGCCGAATCCGGGGTGATAGGTGCTCGGCGTGGTGCGTTCGGTGGCCGGTTCGATCCGCCAGCGCAGGTCGGGCGCGCCTTCGAGCTGGATCGTGTGGTCTTCCACGCGCGCATCGGGATGGATTCGGAAGCGCGAAACCGCCTTGACGAAACCGCCGTCGATGCGGTCTTCGATCCGCAACGCGCCCGGTTGCAGCACCCAGCGGCGGTGGTGCACCGCCCGGCCCTTCAAACGCCGATAGCCGTCGTGGCCGGCGGCGAGCCAGGCGCCGTCGCCGAAGCGGCCGTGTTCGACATCCAGCGGCCGCGCGCGCTGCGCCACGCGGAAGCTGCTCCACACCTCGGACGAATCGCAGCCGTCGATCTCGATGGTGTTGTGCGCCGCGGTCCCGCGCTGCCACAGGCGCTGCGGGCTGATGTCGTAACGCGAGGTGCCGGCATTGACCAGCACGCGGCGCCCGCACAGCGAGAGTTCGAAACTCAAGGTGTCGGCGTGGGCATGGCCGGGTAGATAGTCCGGACCGATGTCGCCCACGTCGGCGATCAACACCGCATCGCCGCATTGCAGCCGCGCGTAACCCGATTGCGGAAGCACTTGCAGCGATTGGTCCGACGGCGGCGTCGGCTCGATGCCGAGACTGCGCGCGTACGCCGATAACTCGGCCAGGTTCGGCGCGATGCCGAGCGCGGCGTCGTTGAAGAAGGCGATGCCGCCGTCGGGATGGGTCATCACGCTGAGCCAGCCGAGCATGGCTTCGGCGCGGTCGCGCCACAGCGCCACGTCGTCGGGCGACACCGCTTCGGGATACAGCCGCGCCAGCTGCAGCAGATCCAGCAGGTCTTCCAGCAGGATCGCGTGATACATCGGGCTGCGTTCGAAGTGGCCGCCGTCGGCCAGGATCTGTTCGCCGATCTCATGACGCAGCCCGTTCAGGCCCAGATCCAGCCAGCGCTTGGCCTGCGGCCCCTGGAAGAACGCGCCGGCGAATAGCAAGGCCTTGTAGTTCGCCCACAGATGGTTGCCGAGCAGATGCCGTTCCAGCCGGCCGCGCAGATAACGCACCTGGGTCGCCAGACTGTTCAGCGCCGAGCGCTCGCGCGACTCGTCGCCGAAGCTCTGGCCGCTGTTGCGCCACTTGATCCAGTTGACGATGCGCAGCGACAGGCAATACGGCTCCCAGCCATTGCCAGCGGCCGGCGGATTGTCGGCGATCCAGCGCGCGATCAGGTCGCGATGCCAATGCGTGCGCGACAACGCGCCATTGGCGTTGAGGTCGTCGAAGTAATGCAGGTTGTACAGCCACAGCTTGGGCAGCGCCGAGTTGTTCCAGTCGTTGCTAGCTAGCTCGCGTTCTTCGTTCAAGAACCGGAAGCGGTGCGCGCCGAGCATCGACGCCGGACGCGCGCAGGCGGACCAGCGGCCGTCGGTCGGCGTCAGCGGCGGCGCCGGCGCGTGTTCGATACGCGGGCGATGCAGCCGGTGCCAGGCGCGTCCGTAGATCTGCACCGGGCGCAGATAGCGTACGGTGTGCCACATGCGGGGCAGTCGCGAAGCGAAGCTCATGATCAGACCGATGCGTCCAGTTCGATGGTGACCCGCGCCACTTCCAGAATCTCGTCGATCGGAATCGGCGGCGGCGCTTCGCCCTGCACGGCGCGCATGAACGCGGCCGCACAAGCGTTCTGGCCCTTGTCCTGGCTCCAAAGATTCATTTTGGTAAAGCCCGGCCAACCATAGCCGCGCAGCTTACGGAAGTTGTCCAGCGCCAGAACGCGGCCGGCGGTGAACACTTCCAGACGTTCCTTCGGGAAGCTTTTGTGGCCGTTGGCCAGGTAATGCACGGTACCGAAGGAGCCGTCGGCGAAGCTCAGGGTGAAGCTGACCCGGTCGCTGCGGATGCCGCTGGACGCGCCGACCGCGGTGAGCTGGTGGCCGACGATCGGCGAGCCGGCGAGAAAACGCAGCAGGTCGACGAAATGGCAGGCCTCGCCGATCAGACGGCCGCCGCCGAGCTGCGGATCCTGGGTCCAATGGTCGGCCGGAATCGCGCCGGCGTTGACCGTCATCACGAACGACTTGGGTTCGCGTACGCCGGCCAGCAGCTTGTGCATCTTCTGCACCTGCGGGGCGAAGCGCCGGTTGAAGCCGACCATCAGCACCGGCGGGGTGCCGTACACCGATTGTTCGCTGTGCGCTTTCTCGATGGTCTGCAGTTCTTCCAAGGTCAGGCACAGCGGCTTCTCGACGAACACGTGCTTGCCGCGGCGCAGCGCCTTGAAGGTCAGGTCGGCGTGGCTGCCGTGCTGGGTCGCGATCACCACCGAGCCGACGCTGGCGTCGCGCAACAAGGCGTCGGTGTCGGTGCTGGCGTTGCGGAAGCCGTACTTCTTGCCGAAGTGGACGCTGCCCACGCCGTTGTTGGTGACCACCGTGTGCAGCTTTGCGCCGGACTTGACGAAGGCCGGGATCAACACGCGGCCGGCGTAGTTGCCGGCGCCGATGAAGGCGACGCCGGCGCCGTCGACCTCGGCTGCCACCTCGCGCACCGCCGGTTTGATCGGTAACGGTACCTTGCGCCGGATCAGATCGTCGGCCATCTCCTCGCCGCGGCCGTAGTCGAGCACGATGCCCAGCGAGGGTTCGCCGCCGCCGAGAACCGCATAGGCTTGCTCGGCATCGGCGACGCCGTAGCGGTGGCTGACCAGCGCGCTGGCGTTGACCGCGCCGCTGGACATCATGTCCAGAATCGCTTCGAAGTTGCGTTGCTCGGTCCAGCGTACGAACGCGACCGGATAGTCGTTGCCGCGCTCCTCGTAAGAAGCGTCGTAACGCCCCGGGCCGTACGAGCACGACACCTGGAACGACAGTTCCTTCTCATAGAAATCCGCGCGCGACAATTCCAGGCCGGTGACCCCGACCAGGACGATGCGGCCGCGCTTGCGGCACATGTGCGCGGCCTGCGACACCGGCTCGTTGCTCTTTGTCGAGGCGGTGATCAACACCGCGTCGACACCGCGGCCGCGCGAGAAGTTCTGCGCGGCCGCAAGCGGGTCTTCGCCATTGGACAGATCGACGGTTTCCGCGCCGTAGCTGCGCGCCAGGGCGAGCTTGGCCGGATCGAAATCGATGCCGAGCACACGGCAGCCGTGCGCTCGCAGCAATTGCACGGTGACCAGGCCGATCAGGCCCAGGCCGGTGACCACCACGGTTTCGCCGAGAGTCGGCTGGACCAGGCGGATGCCTTGCAGGGCGATCGCACTGAGCACGGTGAAGGCGGCGGCTTCGTCGTCGACGTTGTCGGGAATCTTGGCGCACAGGTTGACCGGTACCGCGACGACTTCGGCATGCTTGCCGTTGGAGGCCACGCGGTCGCCGAGCTCGAAACCGGTCACGCCCGGGCCGATGCCGATGACCGTGCCGACGTTGCAATAGCCCAGCGCCAGCGGCTGATCGAGCTTGCTGCGCACCGCGTCGATGGTGGGCGCCAGGCCGTCGGTGCGGATCTTCTCCAGCACCATGCGCACCTTGTCGGGTTGCTGACGCGCTTTCTGCAGCATGTTGGCCTTGCCGAACTCGACCAGCATGCGTTCGGTGCCGGCCGAGACCAGGGTGACGCGGCTGCGGATCAGCAGATGCCCGCGGCGCAGCGCGGGGGCGGGGACGTCGGCGACTTCGGTGCTGCCGTCGCGCAGGTTTTGCAGGACTTGTTGCATGGTGATTCCAAGGCGTTGGGAGCGGGGGAGGCGCGTGCTGGCGCGGTCAGCGCTTGGGCGCGGCCGACTGGGTCTTTTCGATGAAACTGCGGGTGACCGGAATCCAGTCGCGGTCGCCGCCTTCGATGCGCTTGCTCCAGATCACCGCGCCGTCGGTGGCGCGCTTGAGCTGGTCGAGCTGGAACTGCCAGTAATCGGCCGGGAGAAATTCGGCGCTGCGTGGGGTGATGTCGTGGTATTGCGGCCAGATGAAGGCCAGCACTGGCTTGGATGCGTCGATCTTCTTCGCCGCGGCGACCATGTTGTTCATGCGCCGGGTCCACTTCTCGCGATCGTCGTCCACGGTGTAGAGCGAGGGAAAGAACAGGTCCACCGACGGTGCAAGCTGTTTCGCGCGCTCGGGATCGCGAGCGCTGATCGCGCCGGGGAAGCCGTAGTAGCCGATCTTGCGGCCCGGCGCGGCTTCGCGCGCCCACTTCGCCAGGGTCTTGAGCTTGTCGAGATTGCGCGCCGAGAGTTCGGGGTCGCGGCTGAGGTTGATGTGCTCGAAGTCCAGCACCAACGGGCCGGGGTTGCTCAGATTCGCCTTGACCGCGTCCTTGAATCGTTGCTCGTCGGGCATGACGCCATTGCGCAACTCGGGCAGGTGCGGTTCACCGACCAGGTTGGAGCGCGGGATCGCCAGGTTCCGATCGGCCAGATCGGTGTACTTGGTGTTGTTGTACAGAACGAACGCCCGATCGCGCGCGTTCGCGCCGCCGATGGCGAAGGTGCCGGCGGCGAGCAGGGACACAAGCAAAGCGGTTGTACGGTTCATGCGGCCAGCCTCGTGCATTCGGCGATCACCCGCGCCATCGCGGTGTCCCAGGCCTCGTAACGCAGTTGGCGAAGGCCGGCGCGGCGGTGTTCCAGCAGCGAACGGTCCTCGGCGATCCGCAGCAACTGGCGCGCGAGCTGCTCGCCGTCGCCGTAGTCGCACATGAAGCAGGCCTGGTGCTGCTCGAATGGCGCGGAGGTGAGCAGGCCGGGGTTGGTGAAGAAGGGAATCTGCAGCGCCGCGCAGTCGAACCACTTGTTGGGCTCGGCCAAGCGGTTGATCTCCAGCGCCGGGTCGTAGAAGGCCAGCACCAAGTCCGCGCTGAGCAGCAGCGCCAGCGCGTCTTCGTTGCTGACGATGCCGCGATAGTTCGCGCCCATGCCCTCGGCCAGTCGCTGCGCGTCTTCGCCGAGTAAGCGGCCGGCGCCGACGAATTCGATCCGGCCGCCGGTGGCCTGGACCGCTTCGCGCATCATCCGGGCGCCGCGTTCGGGCGAAATCAATCCGCTGATCAGCACGCGCAGCTTGTCCTGGCGCGCGGGCATCGCCGCGGCGAGTTGGCGCGCGCGTTCGATCACCTCGGTGTGCGGGGTGTTGCGCACTACCCGGATGTTGTCGCTGTCGTTGTCGGTGGCCCGCGAATCGCCGGGCACTACGTGCAGTGCGGCGCGGCGGCCGACGAAGCGTTCGATCGCCTCGATCGCGCGCTTGACCGACGTCGGCCAGGCATAGCTCTTGGACAGCTTGTCGCGGTCGAGGAAGACGTACTGGCACCGGCGTACCGACGCGACGATCGCGCACGGCAGCGCCGCATCCAGGCGCGAGCAGAAATAGACGCCGGCGCGCGGTTGCGCGAACACGCGCAAGGTCAGCCACGCCACCCACACCGCGTAACCGAGCGCATTGACCGCGCCGCCGCCCCAGGAGCCGAAGCTCAGCAATACCTTGACCTTGGGCAGGGCCTGGGCCTGTTTGTCGCGGCTCCAGATCCAGAATTCGTACGGCACGCTCGCGCTGTCGAGCACCTTCGACAGTTTGCTCAAGTACGGATTCTTGAGGTAGGGATTGCCTTGGCCGAGGATGATCGCTTGCATGTAGGAACTCAGGGTTGCGGGAGGGTGGAGCGTTTGCGTGGAGCCGGACGTGGGGAGCGGGCCGTTCATAAGGGGTCGGACAGTCGAGGCCGTGCGCGCAGCGGCGGCGACGCGCGCACGGCCGGTTTTACCGTCAGCGCCGTGGACATCGCGAAGAACACGCACAGGTACAGTTCTTTCGGGCTGGTGATGTCGCCGCTGAACATCGCGTTGGCGAGCGAATACACCGCCAGCGCGCACAGGAAGGTCGGCACCATGTCGCGGCCTTGTCCGAGCTTGGCGGACTTGTACAGGCGGCGGATCGCATAACCGATCAGAGCGAAGAAGAACACGGTGAACACCAGGCCCGGTTCGATCAGGCTTTCGATCAGCAGGTTGTGCGGATACGGTTGCAGCGCGCCGCTGGCCTCGAACGCGCCGAAGCCCTTGCCGAACAAGGTATCGCGCAGCATGGCGAAGGAGACCTCGTACAAGTTCATGCGCAGCACGTCGCTACCGCTGTAATTGCTGACGAACAGGCTCGCCATGCGGTCGCGGACGCCGGCGGGCGCGAGAATGGCTCCCGCCACCCCCAACAAAACCATGGCCACGCCGGCAGCCCAGACCTTGCTCGACAACAGCAAGGCGCCGCGGTTGGTCAACACCAGCAACACGCCCAGGCCGATCACCAGTGACACGATCGGCCCACGCGAGCCGGCCAGTACCAGCGCCGCCACGCACGGCAGCAGCAGGCCGGCGCGCACCGCGCGATGGCGCGGCTGGGTCAGCAAGCGATAGGCCAGGTACATGATCGCGGTGCCGGCGGCGCGTGCGATCCAGATCGGGTTGCCGTCGCCCTGCATCAGGCGCTGCGCGTCGGTTTCCGCGCCCTTGTTGAAACCCAGCGCGGCGATGCTGAGGATGAAGCACAGCGCCACGTAGATCTTGACGAAGTTGTCCGCGGCCTTGCCGCGCATCACGAAGCAGGCGCAGTACGCGCAGAACACCAGGATCAGATAGAACTTCAGCTCCTTGGGGTGGCGCGCGAGATCGCTGTTCAGATAGGCGATCTGGGCGAAAACGATCAGCGTGACGGCAATCGGCAGCAGATACAGAAAACGGCTCACGCCCGAATACGACAACGACAACCCCCCCAGCACGATGGTCGCGGCGATCGCCGTGTACTGCACCAGATCGGTGTCGACGGCGAAGAACACCGAGGCCCAGGCCGACAGCAGGAACAGACCCAGGCAGGCCGGCGCCAGAAACAGTTTGGGGCTGGGGACGCGCATGTCGGCGGTTCGGGCTCAGTGTCCGCGACGCAGGGATTTTTCGACGTACTCGGTGACCGAGCCGACGATTTGGCCGGGATTTCCGATCACGATGCTCAGCGGCGGGATCTCGCCGCGCACCACCGTGCCCGCGCCGATGATGCAGCCGGCGCCGACTCGGGTGCCGGGCATGATGATCGAACCGGTGCCGACGAATGCGTGGCGGCCGATCGAGATCGGCCGGATCTTGCCTTGCGGCTTGTCGAACGTCAGCCCCATTTCCTTGGCGACGGTGTGGATCGCCCAGTCGTGGGTGAGGATGCGCACGTTGCTGGAGATCGTGCAGCCCTTGCCGAGCGTGATCAGCGAATAGTCGGTGCCGTCGAACCAGATCTTGGCCGAAAGATAATTCGGCGAGTGCTCGATGTTGGCGCCCTCCGAGCGCAGGTACCAGGCATACAGCTTGGTCACCAGTCCGGGCTTGATGAACCAGCCCAGGCGGATGATGCTCAGAACGACGGCTTTCTTGATCAGGCGGAATGCTTTCATCGAGGTGTTCTCATCAATTTCTGCTTTCAATTTCTTTCTGGCGCGGAGTTCCAGCGCAGTTCGCGGTGGTTGTACAAAGCGAAGGTGGCCAGCTGCAGGCACGAAGCGATCACGTAGGCGATCGCCACGCCGGTAGCGCCGGTGTGCATCTGCAAGGCCACCGAGGTGGCGCCGAGCAAGGCCACGGAGAACACCGCGTTGCCGGCCAGCAACACGCCGGGGCGGCCGTCGGCGGTGGCCTTGCGCATCAGGATCGTGGTCGGCGCGGTGGCCACGGCCGACAGCAACAGCCATTGCAGCGGTTCGACCGCGTGCGCGTAGGCGGGCGCGAAGCGCTGGATCAGCAGCGGCGCGGCCATCGCGAGCACGCCGGCGATGCTGGCGGTGACCACCACCAGCAAGGCGATGGAATGACGCAAGGTCGTGCTGGCCTCGGCGCGGGCGCCGCGCACGATCGCCGAGGACAGCAGCGGCAAAGTCGCGTTGGCGACCACGCCCATGCCGAACAGCAGGATCGAACGGGCCTGATTGCCGACCGCGAAGTTGCCCAACTGGGTCGCGCCGCCGGCGCTGTGCGAGAGCATCGCCATCGACAGCCAGATGCTCGGCATCGTCAGCAGACCCGACAGCGAGGACGGCAAGCCCAGACGCCAGACCACCGACCAATCCTCGCGCCGGGTCGACGACCACGCCAGAGGTTGTCCGTGTTCGCGCCGGTAACGTCGAAGCACCCGTTCCTGCCCCAGCACGATCAACCACTGCGCGGCGATGGAACCGTACACCGCCCAGGCGATGTCGCGTTGCAACGCCGCCAGCAGCATGATCGCGAACACCAGCGGCGCGGTGACGATGTTCGCCACCGCCTGTTGCTTGACCTTGTGCAGCGCCAGCGCCACGCCGTTCTGGATCGCGCCGACGAAACCGGTCAGCACCAGCAGCGCCGAGGAGGCGTAGACGCCGGCGAGTTCGGCGGAGCCGCCGATCTTGACCGCCAACGGATACGAACACGCCAGCAGCAAGGCCGAGAACAGCAGCGAGGCCAGCACCGCCGAACCGTAGGACACGGTCAACGCCGCCGACACCCGCGCGCTGTCCTGCGCCATCGCTTCGGCGACGATCTTGGTCGCCATCTGGCCCAGGCTCAACGCGCAGAACGTGGTGAACAACAGCGCGGTGGTCTGGATCAGGGTGAACTGGCCGAACGCGGCCGGGCCCAGATAATGCGCCGTCGCCAGCACGCCGGCGAACAGCGCACCGCGCGAGGCCATCGCGCTGATGGCCGAGAGACTGGCGGTGGTGATCAGTCGCCGGATCATGATGCAAGCGTTCCGCCTGAGCCGCGCCGGCTCAGATCCAGATGCCCTTGGTGTCGACCAGGCGCAGATGGGTCGGCGCGGCCTGTTCGCGGAACGGTTTGTGATCGACCAGCAACAGACCGATGTCGGCCTGGGCGCTGGCGGTCGGGAAATCGACCAGGATCAAGTTGGGCGACTGGATTTTCTCCGGCAATGCATCGATATGCGGCTCGACCGCGAGCACCTTGCCCGGATGGCGCGCGGCCAGTTCGATCGCGATGTCGAGCGCGGGGCTTTCGCGCAGATCGTCGATGTCGGGCTTGAACGCCAGGCCGAACACCGCGATGGTCAGGTCCTTGTCCTGCTTGCCGTCGGCCCTGGCGTCGGCGATGGCCGCGTCGACCTTGTCCATCACCCAGCGCGGCTTGCTGTTGTTGACCTCGCGTGCGGTGCGGATCAGGCGTGCCTCTTCCGGTGCGCTGTTGACGATGAACCACGGGTCCACGGCGATGCAGTGGCCGCCCACGCCCGGGCCGGGCTGGAGGATGTTGACGCGCGGATGGCGGTTGGCCAACTGCACCAGATCCCACACATTGATGCCGAGCTTGTCGCAGATGATCGACAACTCGTTGGCGAAGGCGATGTTGACGTCGCGGAACGCATTCTCGGTGAGCTTGCACATCTCGGCGGTGCGCGCGTTGGTCACGATGCACTCGCCGCGCACGAAGCTCTTGTACAGCTCGCAGGCGCGCGCCGAGCAGCGCGGGGTCATGCCGCCGATAACCCGGTCGTTCTCGATCAACTCGCGCATCACATGGCCCGGCAGCACGCGCTCGGGGCAATGGGCGACGTTGACGTCGGGGTTTTCGCCGTCGTGCTGCGGGAACTTCAGGTCCGGGCGCGCATCGGCCAGCCACTGCGCCAATTGCTCGGTCGCGCCGACCGGCGAGGTCGATTCCAGCACCACCAGATCGCCCTTGCGCAGCACCGGCGCCAGCGCCTTGGCGGCTGCTTCGATGTAGCGCAGGTCGGGTTCGTGATCGTTCTTGAACGGGGTCGGCACTGCGATCAGATACGCATCGGCCGATTCGGGCTGGATCGAGGCGCGCAGAAAACCGCCCGATACCGCCGCGCGCACCGCCACGTCCAGGTCGGGCTCGACGATGTGGATCTCGCCGCGGTTGATCGTATCGACGATCTGCCGGTTCACGTCGATGCCGATGACCTGCTTGCGCACAGCGGCGAAAGCGGCGGCGGTGGGAAGGCCGATGTAACCCAGGCCGATGACCGAGACGGTGTCGAAACTCATAAAGGCTCCAGTGATCCTCCGTGGGGGAGGGTGTTGCGTTCAAGGGTGTCGGTGAACGGACTACGCCCGCGCCGAAAGGCGCGGGCGTGGCTCCGGCGCGGGGACTCAAGCGGCGAGCAAGGAGTCTTCGCGATTGAAATTGGCCAGGGCCTCGACGATGCGCTGGCACGCCAGGCCATCGCCGTAGGGGTTATGGGCGAAGCTCATCGCCTCGTAGGCCTTGCGGTCGTTGAGCAGTTCGCTGATGCCGTCGGCGATCAGCTGGCGGTCGGTGCCGACCAGCTTGACCGTGCCGGCGGCGACCGCTTCGGGACGCTCGGTGGTGTCGCGCATCACCAGCACCGGCTTGCCCAGCGACGGTGCTTCTTCCTGGATGCCGCCCGAGTCGGTGAGGATGATGTAGGCCTTGTTCATCAGATACACGAACGGCAGGTACTCCAGCGGTTCGATCAGATGCACGTTGGTGATGCCGGTGAGCAGGCGGTTGACCGGTTCGCGCACCTGCGGGTTGAGGTGCATCGGGTAGACGATGTCGACTTCGGGGTGGCGCAGCGCGGCGTCGCGCAGCGCGTGGCAGATGCGTTCGAAACCGCCGCCGAAGCTTTCGCGGCGATGGCCGGTGACCAGCACGATGCGGCGCTCGGGCTTGAGGAACTCGAACTGCGCGGCGACCTGGATGCGCAGCGCGGGCGTGCGTTCGATCCGCACCAGCACTTCCTTGAGCGCATCGATCACGGTGTTGCCGGTGATGGCGATGCGGTCGGTCGGAATGCCTTCGTCGAGCAGATTCTGGCTGGACAGCGTGGTCGGGGCGAAATGCATCGCCGCCAGCGCGCCGGTCAGCTTGCGGTTGGCCTCTTCCGGCCAGGGCGAGTAGAGGTTGCCGGTGCGCAGGCCGGCTTCGACGTGCGCCACCGGAATCTGCTGGTAGTACGCGGCCAGCGTGGTCGCCATGGTGGTGGAGGTATCGCCGTGCACCAGCACCACGTCGGGTTTGAGGTCGGACAACACTTGCTTCATGCCGGTGAGGATCGCGGTGGTGACGTCGGTCAGATCCTGCTTGGGCTTCATGATGTTGAGATCGAAGTCGGGGTGGATGTCGAACAGGTTCAACACCTGATCGAGCATCTGCCGGTGCTGGCCGGTCACGCACACGCGCGCGTCGAAGCGCGGGTCCTGGGCCAGCATCTTCGCCAGCGGCGCCATCTTGATCGCCTCCGGACGGGTGCCGAACACGCACAAGGTTCTGATCACCCGGGCCGGTTGCGACAGCGCCACCCCGCTCGTCGCCACCGGCGCGAGCGGCGCGAATCCGCCGCTGGGTTCGGTGCGCGCATAGGCGGTGGCGGGCACCGGCGCGGTCTTGAGCGCGGTCGAGCCTTCCGGCGCGAACGCCAGCTTTCCGGTGGCCAGCTCGCCACCGGACAGTTCAGCGCTGGAGCTGCGCGAGCCGCCCGACAGCCGCTTGAGCTTGTCGCCGTGGGTCAGCGCCAGCGAGTACGCACCCATCGCCAGGAAGAACGCCAACAGGCCGACGGCCACCGGCAGATCGCGCAAGGCGTAGCCGACCGCGGTCAGCGCGCAGGCGATGCCGACGATGGTCATCAGCGCGGCCTTCGGTGAACGCTGGTGATCGAGCAGGATGTAGTGCAGGTGCTGGCGGTCGGGCTTGAACGGCGACTGGCCCTTGCTGACCCGGCGGTACATCACCGTCAAGGTCTCGAACACCGGCAGGGCGATGCACCACAGCGCTTCGGCCGCATCGATGCGCGCCGCGCCGGCGCGTTGGCTCAGATAGATCAGGCTCCACGCGGTCAGATAACCGATCAGCATGCTGCCGGCGTCGCCCATGAAGATCTTGCGCTCGTTCATGCCGCCCAGGTTGACGAACAGGTATGGGATCAGCGCGACGAACAGCAGCAACAGCAAGGGCAGCGCGGCCTTGGACAGCACGCCGCTGCGGTCGAACACGAAGATCGCGGCGATGCTGACCATCGCCATGCTGCCGGCCAGGCCGTCGATGCCGTCGAGCATGTTGAAGGCGTTGATCAGGCCGACCACCGCGATCACGGTGACCGGGACGCCGAGCCAGCCCAGGCGGATCGGCCCGGTGCCGAACAGATTGCCCAGATCGTCCAGGTACACACCGCTGCCGGAAATCATCAGGCCTACCGCGACGGTCTGCACCAGCAGGCGTGCACGCACGCTCAGGTCTTTCGCGTCGTCGATCGCGCCGGTCACCACGATCAACGCGGAGGTTCCGAGCAGACACAGGGCGAAGCGATCGCTCAGCCCCAGATAGAGCGCGCCGGCAAGCAGGCCGAGGAAGAAGCTGATTCCTCCGATGACCGGAATCAGGCCCTTATGCTGCTTGCGCGCATTCGGACGGTCGATCAGTCCGAGTTGGCCGGCGACGGGATACAGCGCCGACATCGCGATGCAGGTGATTGCGAACGCCAGGGCGCTCGCTATGACGAACTGTTCTTTCGACATGACCGTTGTTTCCAAGGAAAGTCTTCGGTAGACCCATCCGACGACCGCCCCCTTCGGTCAATCCTGTTTTTTTGTTGCCTGCTGCTATGCGATGTCCGTGGCTGGCGAGTTCCGGCGCTGCGACGACCGCATTGGTGCGATAGATCCGATCGTCTGTGAAAACACGATCCGTTTGTTCATTCTCGCGAGCTCCGACGCAATTGCGTTAGTGCTCGCAGCGGGCGGAATCGTGCCACTGTTCAGTTACTGAATACTGTGCGCTAGTAAGTCGTTTTTTGGCACACATAGCTGAAACGTGCGTGGCGTTCACGTGCGACACATATAAGAAATATTTACGTTCTCATGATCGTTGCGGCGTATCGCACGACAATCGGGATGCACAGCAGGATTCGTTTCACGGGCCGTACGATGGATATCGTCGCGCCCGGTCAATTTCCTTGAATCAGCGGTAAATACCTGGGAAACACGGGGGCGGGCGAGCCGGGCCGGGCGAAAAAATGTAGGCGAAACCGAAACCCGCGCCGCTGGCGAGAAAGTTGCGATTGAAATCGTCTTTCCGGCCGTGCCGCGCCGGCCCGACCGCATCCACGCGCCCGGACCGGTTTCAAGAGCCGGCCCGGTGTCAGGAATTGGCCCGGTACTCATAGCCGTAGGCGTAGTTGGTGTCGTGACGGCGTTCGACCGCGTTGAACACCGCGCCCTTGAGCTCGATTCCATTCTGGTCGAAACGCTGCATCGCCATTTCCAGTTCCTTGGGCGGATTCAGGCCGAAGCGCACCACCATCAGACTGGTGGCGGCATGCCGGCCGATGATCGCCGCATCGGTGACCGCGAGAATCGGCGGCGTGTCGATGATGACCAGGTCGTATTGCTGGGATGCGACTTTGAGCAGCACGCCCAGGTCCGGACGCATCAGCAGTTCGGACGGATTGGGCGGCGCTTCGCCGCGCGGAATGAAGTGCAGGCCGTCGATCGCGGTGGCGCGGATCGCGGTCTTCACGTCGATGCGGCCGCTGAGCAGGTCCGACAAGCCGTTGTGCGGCTGCTGGCCCAGCACCTTGTGCAGGGTGCTGCGGCGCAGGTCGCCGTCGATCAGCAGCACGCGCTGACCGCCCTGGGCGATCACCGCGGCCAGATTGGTGGAGACGAAGGTCTTGCCCGCGCCCGGGCTGGAGCCGCAGATCATCAGCACGTTGTTGCGCGCGTCGATGCGGGCGAAATGCAGCGCGGTGCGCAGGCTGCGCATGGCTTCGATCGCCAGATCGTTGGGCGCGTCCAGGGCCAGCAAGTGCGGCTTGTCGGGACGCGTGCCGTTGCTCTGCAGTTTGCGGCCGAGCTTCTGGTGATCGCGCTGGTAGTCGCTCATCGGGATCGAGGCGAAGATCGGCAAACCCAGTTGCTCGATCTGCTTCACGTCTTCGATGCCGCGGTTGAGCATCTGGCGCACGAACACCCAGGCCACCGCCAGCAGGCCGGCGGCGGCGGTGCCGAGCAGCACGATCAGCGGGCGCTTGGGTTTGACCGGTTGGTCCAGATCCACTACCGACGGGTCGACCACGCGGGCGTTGCCGACCGTGCCGGCGCGCGCGATGTCGAGCTGCTGGGCCTGATTGAGCAAGTTGGTGTAGGTCACGGTGCTGACCTGGACTTCGCGGGTCAGGCCCAGCAGTTCCTGCTGGGTCTGCGGCAGCACGCCGATGCGGTCGTTGAGCTGGGTTTTGCGCGATTCCAGTTCGCCCAGCTGCGACATCAGGGCCTTGTAGGCCGGGTGTTGCGGAGTGAAGCGGCGGCTGACTTCGGCCTGCTGCATCTTCAGCTGCGAGATGCTGGTGTCCAGCGCGACGACTTGATCTAGCAGCGACTGCGCGTCCAGGGTGATGTCGACGGTGTGCTTCTGCGTTTGATACGCGGCCAGCGCATGCTCGGCCTTTTCAAGATCGCGGCGCACGTTGGGCAATTGTTCGTTGACGAACTTCAGGCTGGTCGCGGCCTCGGCCGAATTGCGCTCGACGTTCTGCTTGGTGTATTGGCGGGTGATCGCGTCCAGCGTCGCCGCGGCCAGGTCCGGATCGGCGAGTTGGTAGCTCAGCAGCAAGATGCCCGAGTCCTTGGCCTTCTCGCTCACCGTCAGATTCCTCTGCAGCGAGCTGATGATCGCCAGGCGCGCGAGCTGGGTGACTTCAAAGCGCATGCCCGAGTTGGCGGCCATGGTCTTGACCTGCAGGCTCACACCGCCGCCCTTGGCGGTTTCGCCGACCTTGCCGCTGAGCAGTTCGATACCGTCTTCGTCGAACAACCGATAGGCGCCGGCGCTGCCGGCGATCAGGGTCATGGGCTTGGCGACCAGTTCGTCGGTCACCGTGAGCTGGGCGATCTGCAGTTCTTCGCCGCCCCAACCGTAGCTGTCCAGGCCGAGCCACGGCGAGGCCACCTCGCCGGCACGGGTGGGTTGGTAGCGGCGGGCCATCAGGTCGCCGAACAGCGGAAAGCGGAGCGGCTCGATCTGCACGTCCAGCTTGAGATCTTGCACGGCCTTGCCGACCACCGAGCGCGAGGTCAGCAGCGAGATTTCGGTCATCGCTTGCGGCGCCGAATCGGTCAGCGCCTGCGTCACCGCGGTCAGGCCGGGCAGGGAGGGCGTATTCGACTCCACCTGCACCATGGCCGTGGCCTGGTACACCGGCGTGGCGATCAGCGCGTAGCCGACCGCGAGCACGAAACCGATCGCGGTGACGCTGCCGATCAACCATTTGTTATCGAGCAGCGTACCTAGCAGTGCGGCCAGGTCGATCTCATCGTCGCTGTCGTCCTGATAGGGCGCGGGTGTCGTGGGGGCTGCCGACATGGATGCAAGAACCTTTGAAAAATGAAACGAAGCGCCTCACAAATAGGCCCTCCAGCTGCTCACCCCCGAGCTGATCAACTGATAGGCCTGTTCGAAGGCGCTGCGCGATTGCCGGTACGGATCCGGGATGCTGGTGTTGTCCAGCCATTTGCCTAATAGATAGGTCTTGCCTCGCGCATGTGGGGAAATGCGGAGCACGGCATCGATCTGCCATGGCTCCATCGTCAGCACCAGATCGGCCGCATCGATCATCGAGCGGTCGATCTGTCTAGCGACATGGGATTGCCCACTCAATCCATGTCCGTCCAGCACGGCCTGTGCTGTAGCGTCGATCGGATGGCCCACCAAGGCGGCCAGACCCGCGGATTCGACGGTGATATCCGGTTTTTCCTGGCGTAGCAGCATTTCCGCGGTCGGACTGCGGCAGATGTTGCCCACGCATACCATCAAAACTTTATTAAACACACGCTTTATGCCTCATCGTCGAACGACCGCGCATCATGAGGCGCACGAAGCGTGGCTCGAACGCAACGGCCGCGAATGTAAGAGTTGCACATGACAGGGTCAACATGAATGGCCAACGCATCAGTCAAGGCGTGACCCTCATCACTCGTTGCCGCATCCATCATTGCGAAATCGCTTGAAATTATTCGTTAAAGATATGTTTCTCAAGCAATTAGCTTGCCTAACGCAAGCTGTACCCCAGCGATGCGTGATGAGCGAAACGTGATCTGCGTCCATGTGCCTGGACGAAGAATGCGTGGCCGCTGGCTATACTTTTCGCACGGGGGCCGCACCAGTAACGTTCCAATCTACTGAGGATTCATGCGCCAACCGCATCTTGGTCGTCCGTCAACAGCGGTCGGCGCCTGCCCGCTTTCCACGACGCGATCGGCTCGGTCGCGGTCTTGCGCCGTGCGTGCCGGGCGGGTGCCCGCGCGCCGGGCGCGCGTCGGTGCCGATCGGCCAGGGTCGATCGTCGCGGTTGCGCAGCTTCCCTCGTACGGACGCTCGGCGCCACCGGTTAGTCTTTCCGCCCCACCCGCGTTCGCGATCTAGAGACGACCCACCATGAACAAGATTTCGCGCGCGCTGGCCGTCGCCGCCATCGTCGGACTCACCGGCTGCATGTTGGCGCCGGGGCAGTACATATCGCCGAGCCAATTCGTGCGCAGCGGCGTGGCCGACGACGGCCACATCCAGATGGTGACGATCACGCCGGAGTACCTCGCCGGCGAACACCGCTCGGAGATATCGGTGCCGGCCGAGTTGATGGCCTATCAGCCCGAGTCGTATCGGATCGGCCGCGGCGACACGCTGTACATCACGATCTGGGATCACCCCGAGCTGACCTCACCGGCCGGCAGCCAGCAGCAGGCCGCCGCGAACGGCCGCCTGGTGCGTCCGGACGGCACCTTGTTCTATCCCTATGTGGGCGTGGTGCGCGCCGAAGGCCTGACCATCGAGGAACTGCGCACGCTGCTCACCGACAAGATCTCGCGCTTCGTCGAAAGCCCGCAGGTCGATCTGAGCATCATCGACTACGGCAGTCAGCGCGTGACCTTGCAGGGCGCGTTCGTGAAGACCGATCGTCAGTCGATCACCGCCACGCCGCTGACGTTGGCGCAGGCGATCGGCGCGGCGACGGTGGATCCGATCCGCGCCGATCTGGCCGGATTCGTGCTGACTCGCGGCGGCAAGCAGTACCACTTGGATCTGGATGGACTCAATCGCGGCGAATCGATTGCCCAGGACGTCTATCTCAAGGCCGGCGATCACCTGTACATGCCTTACAACGACCGCAAGGAAGTCTATGTGGTCGGCGAGGTCGTGCGTCCGCAGGCGCTGACCTTCAAGACCACCGACATGTCGCTGACCCAGGCGCTGGGCCGCGCCGGCGGGCTCAATCCGCTGACCGCCAAGGGCGAGTCGGTGTACGTGATCCGCGGCGTGGAAGACATGAAGAAGCAACCGGCGACGGTGTTCCATCTCAACGCCAAGTCGCCGGCTTCGTATGCGCTCGCCAGCCAGTTCTCGGTGCGCGCCGGCGACGTGGTCTTCGTCGGACCGGCCGGCGTGACCCGCTGGAACCGCTTCGTCAATCAGCTGCTGCCGTTCTCCAACATCATCAACAACGCGGCCAATACCGACAACTTGCTCGGTCAGTAATCGCGCGCGGATCCGGCGCGTCGGCCGCCGATCGGTCGTCGCGCTCGCTTGGGATCAGTCAGGCGAACGCGCGGCATAGTTCGCGGGGATTCGCAATGACGCTTCGGCCCGGGCATCGATATGACGAGCCGTCACAGCGATAACATGCCCGGCGCCATCGCAATCGCCGATCGCGATGCGGGCGATTGCGGGATGTGACGATTCGCGCCTGCGTTGAGCGGCCGCCGCGCGCGGCGAGTCAGCGCTGAAGTTTCATCAGGCGGCCGCTGTGCACGGGGCGGCCTTCGACCGAGAAGCGGCTTTCGGTGGAGGTGAAGCCGTTGGCGAGCATCGCGGTGGTCCAGGCGCCGCAATTGCCGCGGCCCGGATCGGCGATCAGCACTTCGGCCGCGTCGGCGGCATACAGACCGACTACGTTCGACAACAGCGTGGCGTGGTTGCGCTCGTACAACACGTCGCTGCCGACGATGATGTCGAACTTGCCGAGCGTGGCGTCGAGGTCGTCGCGCCAGTCCAGATGCACGTAAGGCACCTTGATCAGATGATTGAGTCCGGCGTTGTGATGCAGAAAACGTTCGGCCAGCGGGTGTTGATCGGTGGCGGTGACGTCGGCGCCGCCGCGCTGCAATACCAGACTGCTCAACGCCAGGCCGCAGCCGATCTCGAGAATGCGTTTGCCGTGGATGTCGCGCTTGGCGATCTCGCTGGCCAGATGCACGCCGGTGGGCCACAGCTGTCCGAAGATCGCCCACATCGCTGGCGGCACGCCCGCGCGTTCGGCTTCTTCGTCGGGATCGTAGTACTGCTGTCGATCCTTGAGCGCGCGGATGCGATAGTCGAACTCACCGATCCGAAGATCGATGATGCGGGTCTGATATCGCAAGATGCCTCGAATGACGAAAGCGTCGTACAGGCAAGATCGCCGATGCGGCGTGAGAACGCGAGTAGCCGGGTCGCTCCTCCACGCTACGCCCTTTATGCGGATTTAGCGAGCTATTTCTGCGTGGCGGGCCGTTCAACGTGGCTGGTTGGATAGGCGCATACTGGTCCAACTATTGCGTGGAGCGGCTATGGACAATCACGTCGAATGGTTTCAATTCACTTTGTCCAACGGTCAGACCATCGGCCCGACGCCCTTGCGTTTGATCTGGATGGAAGCGTGCGGAACCACCAACGTCACCGTGCAACGCGCACATCGTTATCTGTTGGGCAAGCGCACTGCCGTTTACTCGCTGCGCGCCTCGCCGAGGCTGGGCAATATTCCGGTCATCGAAGCGCGGCTGCGCAGTTTGTTGTTGACTGCGCGGCTCGACAGCGTTCTTACCTTCGTATCGCACTGAGGTCACGATGCAGACCATGTTCGACATCGCCGTGGGTCGATGCGAATCGATCGACAACAAGACAGTGACGATCGAGCTCGACAGCGCCGTGGTGAGCCGGTTGGTGCCGGGGCATCCATGGCGCACTTCCGGCACCAGCCGGTTGAAGCTCGATATCGGCCTGTGCAGTCAGCGCCGGCCGCCTGCGGTCGGCGCAGAGACGTTTCTGCAGCGCGAAGCGCTGTTGAAGAATCCGACCGCGAGCCTGGATCTGCTGGGCGACGGAAACTATGCGCCGGTGCGTTTGAAAACGCTCGGCACCGACACCGAGCCGGAAGTGGTCGGCCCGGCGTCGAAGACGACCTGGGGCGATCGCCCGCGTTCGCGTTGGAGCAAGAACGGCTGACCGGCGCGGGTCAGACCAGCGCCGCGACGAAGCACAGCATGGCGATCAGCGCGGCCACCGCGCGCACGTGGTTCCAGCGCGTCCAATCGTTCGAGTACGCGCGCCAGTGCGCGGCGATCGCCGGGTCCTGCGCCGAGGCGGCGGCGAGCGCGTTGTTCATCGGCACGTTGAAGCGCATCGTCACCGCGAAGGTTCCCAGACAGTACATCGCCGCGCCCGCGCCGATGAGCGCCGCCGTGGGCGTGAAGCCGTCGATGAAGGCCGCCACGGCCAACACGATCGACCATAACGCCGTGCCCAGGAACACCGGCAAGAACCAGGCGTTGAGCACGACGCGGTTGATCGACTGCATCGCAGCGGCCGCTTCCGGCGCCGGTCGCTGCGCCAGCGCCGGCATCACGCAGATCGAGAACCCGTAGAAGAAACCCGCCATCAGGCCGGTCGCCGCTGCGGCGACGACGATGCCCAGGGTCAGCCATTGCTCTATCGCCATCGTCGCGCTCCTGGATGGGCCGTGCGACACCGTCTGCGGGCGCCACAACGGCGGTTGCTGAGGATCGCCGCGCCGCCGTCGTTCGCTGGCGATGGTCGCAGGCGGTTGCCGATGCGTGCGACCAGTACGGGCCGCGGTCGCATCATATAACCGTCGCTGCCCGGTTCGAGGGCTGCGTTCGGCAACGACCCGGCCGCGGCGCGCACGGCTCAGCGTTTGCCGCGACGGGCCGGCTTGGCCGTCGCGGGCGCGGTTCGAAAGGCCGGCGCTTGCGCCTGCAGATACGTCCACAGCCGATCGGCGACCGGGCCGTGCGCGCGATCGCGCCGACGCGCCGCGACCAGTTTTTCGGCGCGGCCGGGCAGGTAGCGACCGGCGATGGATTGCAGGCGGCCGTCGCGCAATTCTTCCTCGATAAGAAAGCGCGGCATATGGCCCCAGCCCATGCCGTGCAGAATCAGGTCCTTCTTCATCAACTGATCGGCCACCGTGCACTGGTGCGCGCCTTGCACGGTGAAGTGGTCCTGCGGCGGCGAGTGCCGCGCGCTGTCGCGCATCACGCACTGGGTCAGGCCGCGCATCTGTTCGGGACGGATCGCGCGGCCGAGCGGAAACGGCAGGAAGCCGGCGGCGACCACCGGGATCATCGGCACCTCGCATAGGTCGATCCACTCCAGGCGCGGATCGCTCGGGTCGATGCGATGCAAGATCAGATCGGCCTCGCCGTCGAACAAGCGCTCCCACGGGCCGGTCACCGCTTCGAAATGCAGATGCAAGCGCGTGCCGGGGCACTGCGCGAAGAATCGGCTCAGCACGCCCAGCGCCAGCGCGCGCGGACACAGATCGCCGATCACCACGTTCAGTTCGCTTTCCTCGCCCATCGCCAACTGCTCGGCATGGGTGCGCAGTGCATCGAGTTCGCCCAGCAGCGTTTGCGCGCGGCGATGCAGCGAGCGTCCGGCCTGCGTGGGCTGGACGCGATAACCGCTACGGTCGAGCAGACTCAGACCGAGCTGACGTTCCAGCCTGGCGACCGCGGCGAATACCGCCGGGTGCGAGCGATGCAGCGCGCTGGCCGCGGCCTGGAAGCCGCCGGCGCGAACCACCGCGTCGAAGCATTGCAGATCGTGCAGGGTGAACGCGCTCATGCGATTATCCGGTTAAATTACAAAGACTGTGCGATCTTTGTAATATCAAGCCGGGCCCCGCGCAACTAGCCTTTGTCCACGGCCGAGGCCGTTGCAGGAAAACCGCCAGGCATCGCGATCCGCGCGTGCCGCGGCTTCCCAAGCGACTCCAGCGAGGAAGCCCCATGAACGCCCTGTCCCATATCACCGTCGGCGACGGTGTCCGCATCGCTTACCGATTCGACGGCGACGCCGACAAGCCGGTGCTGGTGCTGTCCAATTCCATCGGCACCACCGTGCAGATGTGGGACGCGCAGATTCCGGCGCTGACCCGGCATTTCCGCGTCCTGCGCTACGACACGCGCGGCCACGGCGGCTCCGACGTCCCGGCCGGCGCGTATTCGCTCGACCGTTTGGGCCGGGATGCGATCGAACTGCTCGACGCGCTGCGCATCGAACGCGCGCATTTTCTCGGCCTGTCGCTCGGCGGCATGATCGGCCAATGGCTCGGCGTGCATGCGCCCGAGCGCATCGATCGACTGATCCTGAGCAACACCTCGGCCTATCTCGGCCCGGCCGGGCAATGGGACCAGCGCATCGCCGCGGTCCTGCAGGCGCCGGACATGCGCGAAACCGCGCAGATGTTCCTGGGCAACTGGTTTCCCGCGCACATGCTGCACAGCGCAGCGCCGGTCGTGGAGGAATTCCGCGCGATGCTGTTGGCGACCCGGCCGCAGGGTCTGGCCGGCAGTTACGCCGCGGTGCGCGACATGGACCTGCGCCGCACCATCGCCCTGATTCCGGTGCCGACCCTGGTGATCGCCGGCGAACACGATACGGTCACCGCGGCCAGCCACGGCGAGGCGATCGCCGCGACGATTCCGGGCGCGAAACTGCTGACCTTCCCGGCGGTGCATCTGTCGAACGTGGAATTCGGCGAGGCGTTCGAGAACGCGGTGATCGAATTCGCGTCGACGCGCTGAGCGCGCAGGCCGAGCCGGGCGCTGAACCCGGCAGCCGAAGCGCGAGTTGCATCTCAGTTCTCTCGATAAGTCGCGACACTGGCGTCCCGGCGTGGCTGCGCTCAGCCTGGCTGCGCTATCGTCGCTACCGGTCCCGTCCTTGCAGTCACGCCCCCATGACCGATCGCGAACGCCGCAAACACGCCGAGCGGATCAGCCCGGTCGGACTGCGCGCCGGCCTGACCGCCAAGCAACTCGAAGCGCTGGCCACCTTGGAACACTTCGGATGGACGCTGGAGTTCGTGCGCCGGCCGTTGTTTCAAGATCCCATCCCGGTGGTGTTCCGCGCCGACGGCAGCAAGTTCGTGGTGCTCGAAGCGGACGGCTCGCTCAACGAGCACCCCGATTTCAAGATTCGCGACTGATTCAAGTCTGCGACTGAGCCGCGGGGGCTGCGAGCCCGCGCCCGGCGGTGATAGCCTGCGCCACTGCGGCGCCACTGCGGCGCCACTGCGGCGCCCTGCGCGCCTGTCCAGGGCTGCTCGGCGGCGGGAGATTGGCATCAAAGTCCTGATTCTCGGCAGCGGCGTCATCGGAACCACCGCGGCTTATTACCTGGCCAAGGCCGGCCACGACGTCGAAGTGATCGATCGTCAGGCGGCGCCGGCGATGGAGACCAGTTACGCCAACGCCGGCGAGGTCTCGCCCGGGTATTCGGCGCCGTGGGCGGGGCCGGGCGTACCGTTGAAGGCGATCAAATGGTTGCTGATGCGGCACCGGCCCTTGGTGATCCGGCCCGCGCTCGACCCGGCCTTGCTGCGCTGGTGCGCGGCCATGCTGCGCAACTGCACCCACGCGCGTTACCGGATCAACAAGGGCCGCATGGTGCGCCTGGCCGAGTACAGCCGCGATTGCCTGCGCGAGTTGCGCGAGGACACCGGCATCGCCTACGACGCGCGTCAGCAGGGCACCTTGCAGTTGTTCCGCACCCAGCGACAGCTCGACGACACCAGCAAGGACATCGAGATACTGCGCGAATCCGGGGTGGCGTTCGAGCTGCTCGACCGCGCCGGTTATGTACGCCATGAGCCAGCGTTGGATCTGGTCCGGGACAAGTTCGTCGGCGCCTTGCGCCTGCCCGGCGACGAGACCGGCGACTGTTTCAAGTTCACCCAGAATCTCGCTGGGTTGGCGCAAGCGCTGGGCGCGCGCTTCCGCTTCGGCGTGAACATCCAGCGCCTGGAGCGCGAAGGCGGCGAACTGCGCGCGGTGCACACCGATGCCGGTGCGTTGCGGGCCGATGCGTACTTGCTCGCGCTGGGCAGCTACTCGCCGTTGCTGCTGGCGCCGGTGGGCGTGCGCATTCCGGTGTATCCGGTCAAGGGCTATTCGTTGACCTTGCCGATCGACGATCCGCGTTACGCCCCGGAGTCGACGATCATGGACGAGACTCACAAGGTCGCGGTGACCCGCTTGGGCGATCGCATCCGCGTCGGCGGCACCGCCGAACTGGCCGGTTACGACCATCGACTGCACGAGTCGCGACGGCGCACGTTGAGCCATGTCGTGTCGGATCTGTTTCCGCGCGGCGGCGATCCGTCCCAGGCCGCGTTCTGGACCGGTTTGCGGCCGATGACGCCCGACGGCACGCCGGTGCTCGGCGCCAGCGGCTTGGGCAAGCTGTTTCTGGCCACCGGCCACGGCACCCTGGGTTGGACGATGGCGGCCGGCACCGGCAGGGTGATCGCCGATCTGATCGGCGGACGCGAGCCGCAGATCAGCCTGGAGGGGCTGGGCGTGGAGCGTTACCGCCGTTGAATCGGGCGTTGAGCCGGCCGCCATGTCGCGGCGATCGCGCACGCGACACTGACGCGGCGTTGGCGAGCGCTTAACGCCCGCGCCCGCACCCTGGACCGCGCGCGCCGCATCGAGCACCCCAACTTCGCGCTCATCAGGAGAGAGCCATGAAACTGCATCGAGGCCGGTTGATCGATCACGTCCATCTGCGCGCGTCCGACCTGGATGCGAGCAAGCGCTTCTATCGCGCCGTGATGGCGTCGTTGGGTCTGGCGCCGGATTTCGTCGAAGCGCCGGATCATTTCTACACCGACGAGTTGTGGGTCGATCGCGCCGACGGCGAAGTCACGCGCGTGCATCTGGCATTCCAGGCGCGCGACCGCGCGACCGTGGATGCGTTCCATCGCGCCGCATTGGCCGCGGGCGGACGCGACCACGGCGCACCCGGCGAGCGCCGCTACCATCCGGGGTATTACGCCGCCTTCGTGCTCGATCCGGACGGCAACAACATCGAAGCGGTGTATCACGGCCCGACCGACCGTTCGGCGCCGTCGGTGACGATCGAGTTTCCCGATCCCTGACACCAACTGTCGCGATACAGCCGCGGTGCCCGCCTGCAGGAGCGGCGCGAGCCGCGACCGTGACATCCGGTTTACGTCGTATCTGCGATGTCGCGGTCGCGGCTTGCGCCGCTCCTACAGGGCCGCCGCTGACCGTGCCGGCCCTGTCCAAGAGCCGGTCGGTTGCGTCGCAGCGGGCGGCCAGCGCCTGCGCCGTGCTCAGCCGTTACGACACGCATCGCGCGGCAAGGCGTGCAGTTCTTCGCTGGCGTCCTTGAGCAGGCCGTCGAAGTTGGCCTTGTTGTCCTGCGGGCAGAAGTCCTTCACCCGGGTGCCGTTGGAGCGGTACTCGACCTGGAACACGGCCTTGTTGCGCGTGATGAATTCCTTGTAGCCGCCGCATTCGTCGAACTCGTTGCACTCTTCGTTGAGCGCCCAGTCGGCGAACGTCGCGGCGAATTCGGCCATTTCCGGACCGTTCTTCAGGCCCATCGACAGGCCGCGCGCATGCGCGGCGTCGACCAGCAGGCCCAGGTAGTGCAGCGAATCGTCGATGGTCAGTTCGAAGCCGGTGTCCTCGGTGTAGGAGTCGTCCAGGTCCGGTTCGACGCCGTCGCAGCCCTTGGCCTTGGCGACGTCCAGGCGCGCTTGCATGATCGGCATCAACGCGTCGGTGCGGCGCACGTCGATCCAGTTCTCGTCGGGAAAGCCGTCCATCGGCTTGCCGATCAGGCCGGGCACCTTGCGGAATTCGGCTTCGTCGGCGCGGCGGCTGTTGTAGCTGCCCACTTCGGTGTAGCACACCACGTAGATGCCCTTGGCCTTGAGCTGGGCGATGGTCGCCGCCGGGGTGGCGTCCAGGTCGATGTCGAGCATCTTCTTGGGGTTGGTCGAGCGGTCGAGCACCGTGGCGTTGACCGTGCGGCCGTCGAGCTGCCAGTTCCAGGTGGTGCCCGGGGTCAGCGGCTTCCAGACGGCCTTGGCAGCGGTCGTCGCCGGCGCAGCGGTCGCGACGGGCGAATGCGCGTTCGCGTTCGCGGCCAGCATCGCCAGGGCGAGTGCCAGGGCCGGTAGCGTGAGAGTCTTCATTGCGTCTCCAGAAAAGTAAGCGTGGATTGGAATGGCGGGTATGCGGGCCCGCGGCGACGGGGCCGCCGCGCGTTCGCGCCGCCGGTTCGCCGCGCGCCAGCGGCGGACCGGACCACGCGCGCTCGGCCGGTATCGGCGGATTCGCGCTGAGCGAAAGGGGGACGGCACGCCGTCGGGCGTGGTCGGTGCGCGCGCAGCGGCTCGCGCCGTGCGTCCAGTGTCTGCGCGCGCGACCTGGATTGCGCGGCGCGCGCGAGATACCGCGCCCGCGCCGGCGGCGCAGGCGCCGAGTCTGCGCGACGGGCCGCCGCGGCCCGGCCGCACTGTGGCCGGACCGACCGCGAAAGCATGGCCGGCCGGGCGGCGAGGAAAGATGTCCGGCTTCTCAACCTGACCATTGCTTACAATTGGCCGGCCGGGCCCGTCGGCGGGCTTTCTGTGACGCGGCCCGGTTCGCGGGGCCCGAATCCGGATGCTTGTCCGGCCGGGTCCACCCCCGGGACGGTAAGATCAGGCGCCTGGCGCGGGCCGAGGCTCGCGCCGGTTCCGTCGAAATGGCTAAGGAAATGGATCGGTCCTGGCGCCTTGTCTGGCAGGCCTTGCTGACCCTGCTGGGTTTGATCGCAGCGGGACTGGCCTGTGCGCAGCCGTTCGCCTTGGCTCAGTTGGATCCGTCCATCGATCCGCCGCCGGCGCAGGTGCTGGCCGGCCGGTTCGACCGAGGCTTCGTGCCGGTGGTCGGGAACCGGATTCTGGTCATGGACCGCGACGCGCACTGGTGGCGGCTGATCGCGACCGAGGACGTCGCGCCGACGCATTCGCCGCAGTTGGTGATGGACCAGCCGTACCGCAAGCGCGTCGACGTCTGGCGCCACGGCGCGGATCTGCCGGTGCGCCGTTCGGTGCACGACAAGCCGATCGACTTCAGCCATTCCTCGCGCTTCATGGTGTTTGCGCTGGATGGCGGATTGCGCCGCGGCGAGGAGATCTATCTGCGCGTGCAGGCGAGCGACCTGACCGAGTCCACGCTCAACGTGCAGGCGCTGGACGAGGTGCACCGGTTGGACATGAGCCACATCGCGCTGCGCAGCGTGCTGCTGACCGCGTTGGGGGTGATCGCGCTGCTCGCGTTCGGTTTCTGGGTCGGCCTGCGCGAGCGCGGCTATGTCTACCTATGCGTGACGCTGTTGGTGCAGACCCTGAATCTGGCCGTGGAAGGCGGCGAGATCCGCATGGTTCCGTGGTTCACCGATGTCCTGCCGGACCGGCGCAGCAATATCGTGCTGAGCACTGCCGCGGTGCTGGCGAGCGTGCGTTTCCTGGTGTTCTTCCTGGATCTGCGCGCGACCCAGGCGACGGTGGCGCGGGTGCTCAACGCCTGCAGCTGGCTGCTCGGCGGCCTGTTGCTGGTATCGGTGTTCCGCACCTGGCGGATCAGCGCGACCTTCGGCAATGCGGTGCTGCTGGTGGTGATCACCACCGTCGTCTACGCCAGCACCATCGCGATCATGCGCCGACAGCGCGAGGCCTACTTCCTGACCTTGGCCTGGACGCCGTTGGCGGCGGTATTGATCGTACTGGTCGGCGCCTATCAGCGCTGGTGGCCTGCCTATCCCTGGCTGGAGTACGCCTACCCGGTCGGATTGGTGCTCGGCGGCTTGGGCTTGCTGTTGGGGCTGGCGGCGAAACTGCAGCAATTGCGCCGCGACCGCGACAGCGCGCAACAGCGCGCGACCTACGACCGCCTGACCAGCGTGATGACCCGCGCGGCGATCGAGGAGGGCCTGCGCCAGGCCATCGGCGATGCGCACCGCAATCAGCGGCCGCTGACCGTGGTGTTCTTCGACATCGATCATTTCAAGCGCATCAACGACGAACACGGCCACAGCGCCGGCGACGAGGCGCTGCGCACGGTGGCCGAGCGCACCCGCGCCCGATTGCGCGCGACCGATCTGTGCGGCCGTTACGGTGGCGATGAGATTCTGGTCGGCCTGCCCGGCGCGCGTCTGGAGCAAGGGCAGGTGGTCGCCGAGCATCTGCGCCGCACGATCAGCGCCAATCCGCTGACCGTGCACGGCCGGGTGCTGCCGCTGAGCCTGAGCGTCGGCGTGGCCGAGCTGCGTCCGGGCGAGAGTTTCGATCAACTGCTCGAACGCGCCGATGCGGCGCTGTACACGAGCAAGGCCGGCGGCCGCGACCGGGTCACGGTGCAGCAGGCGGCGGTGGGGGATGTGGCGATCTGAGTCGGGTCGCCGGGCGGCGGTCGGTACCGCGCCCGCGCGGTTGCGGCAAGTCCGAAGCCGCTTGCGGCTTCAATCCGCCGCATCGGGCGCGATCGACGCCAGGATCGCCCGACGCACGATCGCCAGCCCCGCGCGCGCGTCCGCGCGGGTGGCGCCGGCGAAACCGAACACCAACCCGGCGCGTTCGCAGGCGCCGTACTTGCTCAGCGGATGGACCACCACGCCGGCGCGCGCGCAGGCGTCGGCGACGGCGCGATCGTCCAGGCGCCCGGCGAGTTCGCGCTGGAACAACGCGGTCACGTGCATGCCGGCGATGGCCGGGCCGAATTCGAGCAGATCCGCGAGCGCGGCGGCTTCGTCCAGAAACGCGATCCGCCGCTCGTCGTAGATCGCCCGGGTCTTGCGCAGATGCCGGCCCAGATGGCCTTCGTGGATGAACGCGGCCAACGCGCCCTGCATCAACAAGGCCGTGTGTCCGTCGGCGGCGTGCTTGGCGTCGACGAACGCGGCGATCAACGCTTCGGGGACGATCGCGTACGCGATGCGCAGGCCCGGGAACAGAATCTTGTTGAAGCTGCCGATGTAGATCACCCGGCCGTGGTCGTCCATGCCCTGCAAGGACGCGATCGGCCGGCCCTGATAGCGGTAGTCGCCGTCGTAATCGTCTTCCAGCACGTAGCCGTCGCGTTCGCGCGCCCACGCCAGCAAGGCCTTGCGGCGTTCGATCGACATCTCCACGCCGAGCGGATACTGATGCGCCGGGGTCACGTAGGCTAGGCGCGCGTCCGCGGCCAAGGCCTGTCCGGCGTGTACGTTCAATCCCGACTCGTCCACCGGCACCGCGACCACGTCGACGCCGGCCGCGCGCAGGCAATGCTGCACCGGTTGGTAGCCGGGGGTTTCGCACCAGGCCGTTTCGCCCGGATCGGCCAGCACCTTGGCGGCCAGCTCCACCGCCTGTTGGGTGCTGGTGACCACGAGGACCTGTTCGGGCGAGCAGCGCACCGCGCGCATCGCCGAGGCGTGTGCGGCGATCGCGCTGCGCAGCGCCGGCAGGCCGTTGCTGGCGCCGTATTCCCAGTACTCGCCGCCGGGCTTGGCGGCTTCGCGTTGGACCAGGCGGTTCCATACCGCGCGGGGAAACGGGTCGATCGGCGGCAGCGAGGGTGTGAACGCGATCGCCGAAGCGCCGCTGTAATGGCCGGGATAGGCGCGCAGGGCCTGCGCGCGTCGCGACAACCGGCGCGGCGAAGCGTCGACGGCCGGCGCGGCCGCACGCGCGGGCGTCAGCGGCGGCGCGTCGCGTTCGGGCAATTGCGCGGCGACGAAGCTGCCGGCGCCGCGACGGCGGACGATATAACCGTCGGCGACCAGTTGATCCAGCGCCCAATCCACGGTGTTGCGCGCCACGCCCAGATCCTGGGCCAGGGTGCGGCCGGAGGGCAGGCGCGCGTTCGGCGCCAGCGCGCCGCTGACGATGGCGGCGCGGATGCGCTCGCAGATGCGCGCGTAGGCGGGTTGGCCGGGCTCGGATTCCAGCCCGGCGACATCGACGGAGAACACCGAACCGGCATGTTTGGCCATGCCGCCATGCTACTAGGCCTTTACCCGGGTGTGCTCCATCCGCCAGTTGGTTTCCCAGGCCTTGCCGTCGAGCGAGAACGCCTGCTCCCAGCGCGCGTGATCGGTATCGATGCGGGTCCACAGGAAGCGGATCTTGATCGGCCGGCCCTCGTCGGTGTCGTCGCCGTAGAACGCGCCGCGATCGCCGTCGAAACCGCCGGCGACCGGCGGAAACAACTCGCCGGTGGTGTTGTTGATCCAGTACAGATACCAGCGACGTTCCTTGAGGTTGAACACGCGCACGGTCATGCCCTGCCAACCCTTGGTCGGGAATACGCCTTCGTCGATGTTGACCACTCCGCCCATGCGGCTTTCGCAGCGCAGCGAGGCCGGGAACTCGTCCCACTCGTCGCTGCCGACCCAGCGTTTTTTCAGGCGCTTGTTGGCGAAGGTCCAATCGCCGACGAAGAAATCGAAATCGCGCACATCGCCGGTCGGCAGGACGATGTCGGTGCCCGGCAGTTTCTTGACCGACGGCTTGCCGGCCGCGGCGGCGCGCGCGGTGGCGCCGGCCAAGGGCGCCAGGCTCATCGCGGCGGCGCCGGCGAGGGCGTCGATCAATATCCGGCGTCGGGCGGTGGAGGCGGGACGGGTCATGCGGGCGGCTCGCGGTGGTCTGGCAGCCACGATGCGCGCGCGGCAGGCCGGCCCGGAAGGGCCATTAACCGCGAACCGGTCAGGCCAGTTGCGTTCGCGCCGTTTCAGCGCGACGGTCGCCGGTGCCCGTCGCGCAGCATCTGCCGATGATGCGACTCGGCGCAGGCCGGGCCGCAGTACAAGCGTTCGGGCTCGCCGTCGAAGGGCTCGAAGCAATTCAAGTTGAGGCAGTAGCCCGCCGCGGCCGGGCGCACGCTCGCCTCGGCGCTCAGTCTGCGCGCCAGCAGCGATTGGGCGAGGTTGATTTCCTCGAAGTACTGGGCTTGGTCGATCAGGTCGCTCATGCGCTGGCTACGTCCTTGGTTCGCGTTGGGGAAGGCGACGCTGCGCGGTCGCCGTCGAGTCGGACGCAGCCTTTCACCTCGTCGTCGCACCGGACGAAACTGATCGGCAGCACAACGGAGTTCGCCGATGCGCGCGCGATTCATGGTCTGTCGCAGTATCTGATCCGAGGCTTGGCTAGGCTGACGATGCCGGCGAAACCGGCGGGAGGTCCAGATGAGATCCAACGACGTTTCGGTAAGCGACCTGGCGCACGACGCGCAAATTCACCGTGCCATGCAGGCGCTGCGTTCGGCGACCTGGTTCGCCTTGTGCGAAGGCGATCGCTACAGCGCGCTCGGGCGCAAGGCGGTGGCCAATTCGTTCTACAACCTGCTGCCGATGCTGGCGGAGGTGCGCAAGGCCATGGTCGATGAACCCATAGCCGAGCCCGTTGCGATTGAATCGGTCGCGGCGCAGGAGTCGGTGAACGTCGACGTCGCGGCGCCCAGCGAAGCGCAAGCGATGCGTTCGGCGCCGCCGCGTCTGCACTTGGTCAGCGGGCCGGCGATCGAGTCGGGCGAGACGAGCTGAGGCGCCATCGGTCTCGCGTCATCGCCGCCGCCGGCGGATATCCGCGCCGGCCAAGGTTTGCCGCGGGTCGATTTTCCAATCGCGAGCGACTGCATCGATCGCGCCAGACTCAATTTGCCGATAAGTTGCGTGCACTGAACTCGCCGCGTTCTTGGCCGCGCTATCGTCCGCAACGCATCCCCGGCTCGCCCTGCACCACCGCGCAGGCCGGCGCGCCGTATTCATCCATGCACTGACGCGCCGACGAACACGACCGGCACCGTTCGCTCTGGCATACGTAAGCGCCGCACTCGTTCAATTTCCCGTCGCGTACCGCGTCCTCGCCGCGCGGAGCGGGTTGGCACCGACGGCCGTAGATGCCAACCGGCGCGGCGCAGGCCTGCCTGTCGCAGAACTCCGAACCGCATTGCGCATCCGACGAACAGGCCGCGCCCAGACGGCGCGGCCCGTCGTGCGCTGCCTGCGGACCTTCATGGCCGCAGGCAGCGCACACAAGCAGCATCAGCAGTAGCAAGACCTTAGATACAGCCGGCTCCTTCCTTGCCCGGACCGCCATAGTAGAACCAGTTCCTCCAGTTCACGTCGGCGCTGTAGGACGGGCCCAGGCCGCTGTAGCACTTGGAATCGGTAACCGACAGCGCGCCGCTGTCCCACCACCAAAACGATTCGGGCGCCCAGTAGTAGGTCAGGTTGCGGAAGTACGCGGCATGACCGAACTGGGTACTGGCGAAGGCGCCGCTGCCCATGTCGGTGGAGGTCGAGGCAGGCGCGCTGCTGTCGAAGACTTCGCCGTACCAATCCAGGCGATCGGCCTTGTCGCGAATACCGGCCGCCGAGAACAAGGTGCCGCTGGCGCAGGGAGGCGCGGTAGCGCCTTTGCAATTGGGGTAGTAACCGGCCCATTGACCGGCGGCCTTGACCCACCAGTTGCCGCTGACCAGACGCACTTCGATGTCCACATCGCGCTGCGCGCCACCGGCGACGCTGTTCCAGGGGACCAGCGACATGCCCGGGGCCACGGTCGCCGACACTTGCACCCAGCCCTTGACCAGTGCGTTGTAGCCGCCGACCCAATCGCCCGACGCGCTGCCGTTGGTACGGAAATAGGTGAAGAACACGGGCTGCTTGGAGGGCGCGAACGAGGAATGCTCGATCTTGCCGGCCTCCACCGCCTGCATCGGTGTGCCGCGGATGACCGCGGCCTGGGCGATGGAAGTCTCATTGCCGACCGGCCCCACCGTGTCCCAGATATTGACGAAGCCCGAGGTGCCGTACACGTCGGCGAAGCGCTGCCAGACCACGTAGTAGCGGCTGTTGGCGGCAGGGCTCGGCTGCGGCGGCGCCTTGGTCAATATCTGCCGCGGGTCCAGCGGCAGGTTCTTGACCTCGCGCAGATAGCTGTCGACATCGAAGCGGACGATCGGCACGGTGCCCTTGGGGCCGCGGATCGACTCATCGAGCTGTACTTCGGTGAGGGCAGTGCTCGCCGGCGCGCCAGGCGCCTTGGATTGCACCGAGGCGAGATAGGCCTTGCCCTTGGGCGGCAGGCCCTCGGCATCGCTGGGCGGCGTGGCGATGACGCCATCGGCGACCTGCGATTCCGGCCGGATCCAATCGATGATCTGACCGGATTTCGTGCGCGTAGTCGCGACGGCCCGATAGCCGGACCGCTGATTCTCGAAGAATTGCACGATGCGAGTCTTGCGCTGCTCGTACTCCACGGCGCTCAACTGGGAATCCGGCGCGGCTTGCGCCGATGGACCGGTGGCGCTCGATGCCGCGGCCGCAGCGTCATGCGCTGGAGCGGCAAGCAGTGCGAGCAATGCGACGGCGATACAACGGGGGACTGAATAGGGCATGGCGGCTGATCCTTCTGCACGCTGAGGGGAAAGTTAGGTGTGCAAAGTCGCTGCACTTTCCAGACAACGGTGGGGGACATGGCGAGCGGACAGGCCTGTGCGAAACATTTCAGCGAAACAGCGCGACAGCCGTCGGAGATCCGCGGTGAGAACACCGGCCCATTGCGCGCGTTCATGGGAAGCGAATTTCGATCGTGGCGCTTTCTCGGCGTCGCGCTTGTTAGCGCGATGGATATCACGTTTTCAAGCCTTTTTATATCAAGGCCGGCTAGCCCAGCGAAACCGGTGCGAACGCGGCGCGCGGAGCAGGCAGCGATGAGTTTCGATCGTGCGCGTTCCGCGCAACCTGATCCGCCGCGCTGCCTGCTTCATTTTTGTTTCATCGAAGAAACGCTCAGCGTTTCCCCGGCTTCAACGCATCCGCCGCGGTTTCGTACACCGGATCGGCCAGCCCTTGCAGATGGCGCGCGGTCGCGCCGCCATCCACATCGAGCACCACCACTTCATTGCGCCCCTGTCGCAACCATGGCGCCGGCACGAGTAACGTCTGCTGCGGGCCGATCTTCCAGTAACGGCCGAGGTGATGGCCGTTGACCCAGACATGGCCTTTGCCCCAGCCGCGGGTGTCGAGGAAGGTGTTGCCGGTACGGTCGAGTGTGAACTGTCCGCGCCAGAACGCCGGGTCGGTGCGTGGCTGTGAGCGCTGCGAATAATGCAGGCGGCTCAAGTCCGTCAGCGGCAAGGGATAGTGGGTCCAATCGAACAGCTCAGTGGCGCCGACGCGGACCGAACGGGTGATGCCTTTGCGTTCCTCGTCCAGTCGGGCGCCGAAATTGATTCGGCCCATGTTCTCTACCAGAAGATCCAGGCGCGTGCCGGGCTTCAATGCGACATCGAGCTCGCGCTCGCCGAACCGCCGATCCAACGTCCCCAACGGTTTGCCGTCGCCCAGCACGGTGGCGTAATCGCGCACTTCGTCGATCACCAGCTTGCCGCTGGCGTCAGCCGGTACCGTGTTGCGATAGAGCACGAAGCCGTAGTTCTGATCCAACGCTTCCATACTGCGCGGCAGCTCGGCCTTCACCGGTCGGCTCAGCACAGGCAGCGCATCGAGCAGCGACACCGATTCGCGCAGTTCGAATCGCGGGATGGCGATCGTCGCCACGGCGGGTTCCGCTATCGGCGGCAAGGTCTCGCCCGATTCCAGATGGCGCCCGATCACTTCGCGCAGGGCGCGGTATTTCGGCGTGATCCGGCCGGCTTCATCGACCGGCGAGTCGTAGTCGTAACTGGTGGTGTCGGGTTGGTACGGCATCTCGCGGCTGTAGTTCGCGCCGGGCAGCCAACCGAAGCTCGTACCGCCGTGGAACATATAGAGATTGAACGAGATCTTGTTCTGCAGGAACCATTCGACCGTCGACGCCGCGCGCTGCGGCGGCGTGGTGTGGTGTTGTTCGCCCCAGTGATCGAACCAGCCGGCCCAGTACTCGCCGACCATGCGCGGCCCGTTCGGACGGAACTTGCGCAATGCCTCGAACGAACTCTTGGCGTCATCGACCTCGCCGTCGAAGTTGATCACCGCGGTCACGCCGGGCAACGGGCCGCCTTCGAAATAATGCGGGCCGGCGCCGTCGGAGGTGAACAGCGGCACGTCGAAACCGGCGTCGATCATCTGCCGCTGGGCGGTGCGCATGTAGTCGCGATCGCGACCGTAGGAGCCGTATTCGTTCTCGATCTGCATCATCAGGATCGGCCCGCCGCGGCTGCTCAGCAGCGGCGCCAATTCCCGATGCACGCGGCGCAGGTAGCGTTCGCCCGCGGCGAGGAAGCGCGGGTCCATGCTGCGCACGCGCAAGCCCGGCGTGCGCAGCAGCCAGGCAGGGAAGCCGCCGAAATCCAGCTCGGTGCAGATGTACGGGCCCGGGCGCACGATCACGTCGAGGCCTTCTTCCTGGGCGGTGCGGATGAAGGCGGCGATGTCCAGATTGCCGCTGAAGTCGAATTGCCCGGGTTCGGGTTCGTGCAGGTTCCAGAACACGTAGGTGGTGACCGTGTTCAAGCCCATCGCGCGCGCCTGGCGCAGGCGTTCGCGCCAGAACTCGCGCGGAATGCGCGGATAGTGCATCTCGCCGGAGCGGATCAGGTGCGGCTTGCCGTCGAGCATGAAGCGATCGCCTTCGATCGCGAACCGCGGCGAGGCGAGTGCTGGCGCGCTCGACAGCGCGAGTGACAGTGCCGCGCCGAGCGCGCAGGCGGCGATACGTAGGCCCAATCCGGTCATGTTTGCTCCCAGGCAGTGTTGAACGCATGCGCGGTGCGCGCGATTTGCTCCGGCGCGACGCCGGGCCGGTACAAGGTGCCGCCGATGCCGAAGCCGCTCGCGCCGACCTTGCGCCAGGGCGCCAGCTGATCGGCGCGGATGCCGCCGACCGGCAGCACCGCGGTGTCGGCTGGCAGTACCGCGCGCAGGGCGGCGAGCATCGCCGGCCCCAGCGCATCGGCCGGAAACAGCTTGAGCGCGTCGGCGCCGGCATCGAGCGCGGCCAGGCATTCGCTCGGCGTGGCGGCGCCGGGCAGGGCCAGCAGGCCGTTGCGCTTGGCGCAGGCGATCAGCGCCGGATCGGTGTGCGGGCAGACCATCAGCCGCGCGCCGATCCCGCTCAACGTCTGCACTTCCTCGGCGCGACGCACGGTGCCGGCACCGAGCAGGATCGAATCTCCGAAGCGCCGTTGCAGGCGGGCGATGCTCTCGAATGCGTCGGGCGAATTCAGCGGCACTTCGACGATGCGCCAGCCGGCGCCCCACAAGGCTTCGCCGACCGGCACCGCTTCATCGGGCGTGATGCCGCGCAGAATCGCGACGAACGGGGACCGGGCGAGCCAGGCGTGCAGTACCGCAGGTGTCAGTGGAATCGTCATACGTATCCGGCGGCTTGGGCGACGCGCCACAGCCCGTGACAGAACGCGGTGTCGCCTTCGATGATGTAGTGGGCGATGCCGAAGCGGCGCAGCGCCAGCGCATAGGTCGCGGCGAGTTGCGCGCCGCCGACGATCGCGACCTCGATCTGCGGCGCGCTGGCGGTGTTGGCGCCGAGGCATTCGTAGCCAACAAGGAGGCCGGAAAGGAACGCAGGCAGCTCTTCCACCGGAGCAGCATTACGCACATTGCGCGCCCTGACCCCGAACAACTGATGCAACCAGTCCGGCCGCTCGCGTGCCGTGTCCAGGCCATTGAGAAATCCACGTTCCGACCACGCACCGGCCGGCAGTCCGCGTCCAAGCAAACTGCGTTCGAGCAGCAACGAGTAGAGTTCCCCGGTCGGATAGGTAGAAAACCCGACCACGGCGCCCGCCTCCAAGCGCAACCACTTGCTGTGCGTCCCCGGCGCGACCACCCGCCGTGTTCCAGGCGGAACGCCGAGCGCCTGGGTTTCCTCGCCGCGCATGACATCGTCGAAACCGTCGCTGGGACCGCTGACGCCGGGCACGATCGCCGCGCGGCGATGCTTGAACCGCAGCGGCTGCAAGGCCGCGGCCAGGACCGCGGCGTCGGCCGGCAGCGACGCGTACGGGGCTTCCTGCCAGCCGCTGCGCGCGCCGACCATGCCGGCCAGCAGGATCGGCGCGTTGCCGTCGTCGAGGTCGACGCTGAGCAGTTCGTCCAGGGCGGCGGCGAAATCTTCCGCGCCGGACAACGTGGCCATGCCGCGCGCGCTCTGGCGGGTGGCTATGACGCCGCCGCGCGCGTCGAAGGCGTGCACGCGCAGATGGGTCGAACCCCAATCCACGCCGATCAGCGCGGTCGCGCCGCTGCCGTGCCCGTGGCCGCTATCGATGGCCATGACGTTCCTCCTCGCGGCGCAGCGTACGGCCGCGGCGTTCGCCGGTGGCCCGCGCGTCGCGCAATGCGCACGCGCCGGCGACCCACACCGCGCGGATGCCCGCGGCGGGTTGCTTGGGATCGGCGAAGCTGGCGCGATCGGCGATGGTGGCCGGATCGAACAGCACCAGATCCGCCGCCAGCCCCACCGCGATGCGCCCGCGTTGTTTCAAGCCGAAGCTGTCGGCCGACAGCGAGGTCATGCGCCGGATCGCTTCGGCCAGATGGAACAGGCCTTCGTCGCGGCAGTAATGCCCGAGCACGCGCGGGAACGCGCCCCACAGGCGCGGATGCGGGTGCGCGTCGTGCGGCAGGCCGTCGGAGCCGATCATGGTGCGGTCGTGGCTGAGCACGCGGCGCACGTCGTCCTCGCGCATCTGGAAATACACCGCGCCGGCCGGGTGCAGGCGGCGCGCGGCTTGTTTCTGATCCACGTTCCAGTCGGCGGCGATTTCGCTCAGATCGCGGCCGGCGTGCTCGGGATGCGGCACCGACCAGCTCACCAGGATCCGGATCACGCCGTCGACGTAATCCGGATCGAGCACGGTGGAGCCGGCGGTGTAGGGATAGGCGTCGAGCCCGACCCAGTGTTTGCGCCGGCGTTCGTCGATGCGCGCCAAGGTCTCTCGGGTGCGGCCCCAATTGTTCGGGCCGGCGCATTTGTGATGCGAGAGGATCACCGGCGTGCGCGCGGCCTCGCCGGCGTCGATGGCTTCATCGAGCGCGTCGAGCACGCCGTCGTACTCGTCGCGGATATGCGAGGCGTACACACCGCCGCGCGCGCCGCTTTCCATCGCCAAGGCGGTCACTTCGCTGTTGGGCGCGGCCTGGCTGGGCTTGTAGAACAGGCCGCTGGAGAAACCGATCGCGCCGGCGTCCATGGCCTGGCGCAGGTGCGCGCGCATGCGCTCGATCTCCTCGGCGCTGGCGGCACGCTGCAGGTCGGCGACTTCGGCGATGCGCAGGGTCGAGTGCCCGACCATCGCCGCGACGTTGACTGCCGGGCGCGCCGCATCGACCGCGTCGAGGTAGTCGGCGAACCGTTCGAAACGGAAGTCGCTTTGCCTGCCGATCAGCGACAAGGGCGCGGGCGGTTCGCGGTCGGCGCGCCAGGGCGCCAGACTGATGCCGCAGTTGCCGGCGATCACCGTGGTCACGCCCTGGCTGAGCTTGTTGAACACGCCTGGGTCGTCGAGCACGGCGCGATCGTCGTGGGTGTGCACGTCGATGAAGCCCGGCGCCAGCGCCAGGCCCTGTGCGTCCTCGCGGATGCGTCCGCGCAAGGCGTTCGGCGCGCCGATCGCGGCGATGCGCTCGCCCTGGATCGCCACATCGGCCCGATACGCCGGCCCGCCGCCGCCGTCGAAGACTTGCGCATCGGCGATCACCAGGTCGTACGCGGTCTGCGCGACGAATGCGTTCACGCGCGCCTCGGCGATTGGGTACGTTCCAGCTCGGCCTTGGCGCGCCGCGCTTTCTCCAGCACTTCGGGTTGCCGGCGCAAAGCCACCGCGATCGCCAGCATGTCGATCACTGTCAACTGCATCAGCCGCGATACGCCCGGCGAGTATGGCGTGGCCGCGCTGGAGGGCGGCAACAACAGCGGCACGTGCGCGTCCCAGCCCAACGGGGTGCCGACCTGGGTCAGCGCGATCACCCGGGCGCCCTGTTGTTTCGCGATGCGCACGCTGTCGTTGACCTCCGGGCTGCGTCCGGACAGCGAGATCGCCAGCAGCACGTCGCTGGAATCGAGCATGCCGGCGGCCAGACGTTGCAGATGGCCGTCGCTGTGCGCGGTGGCGGCGATGTCCAGGCGCAGGAAACGCAGGAACGCGTCCTGCGCGACCACGCCGGAGCCGGAGCCCACGCCGATGCAGCAGACCCGGCGCGCGCCGGCGATCAACGCTGCGGCGGCGTCCAGCGCGGCGGGGTCGGTGCGCTCGCGCACGTCCTGCAACGCCACCGAGATGCTGTCGCAGACCTTGTGCACCAAGGTCGCCGCGTCGTCGTCCTTGTCGATGGTGACCGCTTGATACGGCACGCCCGCGGCCAGGCCGTGCGCGAGTTGCACCTTGAACTGGCGCAGACTCTCGCAGCCGACAGCGCGGCAGAAGCGGGTCACGCTGGGCTCGGACACGCCCGCGCGCGCGGCCAGTTCGCTGATGCTGGCATGGATGGCGAAGTCCAGATCGGCCAGTACCACCTCGCCGACCTTGCGCTCGGCCGGCCGGAGCTTGTCGAGCGCGCCGCGGATCGCCGGAATGAGGTTGTCGGACACGTGAGGCGGCTCCTCAGAAGAAAGTGTTGATCGCGCCGACGACGCGGTAATGGTCGTCGGTCAGCAACATCAGCGGCCATTTGTCGAAGGTGGTGCACGGGTGCGAGATGCCGTTGGCGACCAGATCGCCCACTTGCAGCGGATGTTCGGCCGGCAGTTCCAGGTATGCGTGCTGGTCGTTCATCTTGACGATGCGCGCATCGCGCATCGGCCGCGGCGCGGGCTCGCCGGGGCGGTGCCAGCACAGCGGGCGCGGCAGATCGATGTCGTAGGACGCATCGCGTTTGCCCAGGGTCAACAACGCCAGCCCCGGTTCCGGCCGCGACTGCACCATCGCCCATACCTCCAGCGCCGGCTGCAGGCCGTGGCGGAAATCGGCGTCGTGGCGGCCGCGCATTTCCTGTTGCAGGCCGTGGTAGAAACCGTGGTCGGAAGTGAGATAGCAACCCGAGCGCAGCACCCGCCGCAACGGCCGCGACAGGTCGCTCAGTCCGGCGAAGGCGCGGGCGACGACATCGAAGTAGGCCGAGCCGCCGGCGCTGATGAGGATCTCTTCGCTGTCGAACAGTCCCTGCGCATCGCAAGCGCGGGTCACCTCGACCATCTGCGCCAGCAGCGATTCCACCCGTTGCAGATCGGCGGCGCGATCGGCGCCGACCCACAGACCTTCGTAACCTTCGATGCCGGCCAGGCTCAGATACGTGGCCGCATGCACCTCGCGCGCCAGCTCCAACGCCGCCGCCGCGCCGCGCACGCCGGCGCGCCCCGCGTCGGCGCCCAGTTCGATCAGCACCGGCAAACGCCGTTGCGGCGCGATCGCCTGCACGATGCGGTTCAAGCGTTGCGCCCCGGCGCTGGAATCGACCAACACCCAGGCCTGGAAATCGGGCTCGTCGCGCAGCAGCGCGGCCAGGCTTTCGATATCGGCCGGCGCCACCGGTTGATTGGCCAGCAGCACGCGCTTGACGCCGAAGCGATGGGCCACGCGCAACTGCGGAATCGTCGCCAGCGTTATGGCCCAGGCGCCGGCATCGAGTTGGGCCTGGAACAACTGCGGACTCATCGTGGTCTTGCCGTGCGGCGCGAGCAAGGCGTCGGCGCGTTCGACGAACGCGCGCATCCAGGCGATGTTGTGATCCAGGGTGGACTGGCGCAGCACCGCGACCGGGTACGACAAGCCGCCGTCGAGCACGTTCAAGCCCAGTCCGGCGATGGCGTCCTGACGCAACGGCTGTTGCAGGGCCAGACCCTTGGTGCCGGGATGCAACAGCTGCCGGTCCAGCGCGCGCAGTGCCTCGTTCATCAGAACGGCTCCAAGGTCAGTTCCGAGGCCATCACCCGGTTGCCGGCCATCAGTCCGCCGTCCACTGGCAGCACCGCACCGCTGATCATCCGCGCGTGCTTGGAGGCCAGGAACCACGCCGCGTCGGCGATGTCTTCGGGGGTGGCGAAATCGCCGAGCGGATACCACTTCTTCAGTGCTTCGAACACCTGCGGATTCTTGTCCGCGCGCGCTTGCCACGCCTGGGTCTTGACCGTGCCGGGGCAGACCACGTTGGCGCGCAGTCCGAGTCGGCCGTACTCGATCGCGATCGACTTGGCGTAGCTGATCAGCCCGGCCTTGGCCGCGCTGTAAGCCGGATGACCGAGCGCGGTCAGACCGTTGACCGAACCGATGAAGACGATGTTGCCGCGCGTGGCCTTGAGCCCGTCGAGCGCGGCTTCGACCGTGCAATAACTGGCGTGCAGGTTGAGGTCGATGTCGAGTTGCCAGGCGCCCGGCGCGGTGCCGGCCAGGCTCAGGCTCTGCGCGCTGCCGGCATTGGCGACGACCGCGCCGATCGGGCCGTGCGCCGCCACCACCGGCGCCAGCGCCGCGCGCAACGCGTCCAGATCCGACAGCTCGCTCGCCGCGGTCAGCACCTGGCCGTCGCCGAACTGCGCACTGAGCGCTTGCAGCGCGGAGGCATCGCGATCGTGGGCGAGCACGCGGTCGCCGCCGGCGACGAAGCGCTCGATCAACCCTCGCCCGATTCCACCCGCAGCCCCGGTAATCAACGTCAATCGGTTATCGCTCATGAGCCGCTCGATCCTCATCGATCCGACTGCAGCGTGCGGCCGAGCGCCTGGAGACGATCGCTGCGCAGCAGTCCGTAGTTGTAGAACGAAACATCGCCGATGCCGGCCGTCTTCACGGCCGCCAGCGCCGGCGCCAGTTCTGCGCCGTCGCCCAGGTCCGGCGGTCCGGGGCGCAGGATCGCACGCACACGCTTCGCATCGCCGACGCGTTGCACGGTATCGAACGCATCGGCAGCCACGCGCGCGGCGCTGGCTTCGTAGAACGGCACCTCGACGCCGTCGCAGGCGCGGGCCAGCGCGGCCAGCTGACTGCCTTCGAGCCAGGTGTTGGCGGTCGGGCGCTGCACGGTGGGAATCACCCACACCTCGCGGTCGCGCGGCACCGCGTCGCGGATCGCCGCGACCAGGGCGGTGACGCGCTCCTGCCGCAGCTTCAGATACGCCGCCAACTGCGCCATCTCCAACAGATCGGCCATCAACCACGCCGCCGCCTGATCCGGCGCGGCATCCACCGGCGCGGACAGATAAGCGTCGACCCGCGCCCGTACCCGCGCGGCCAAAGCGTCGGCATCCAGATCGGCCTGCATCGCCAGTCGCCGGCAATGCGCGCAGAAGCACAGGCCCAGCAGCGTGTCGAGCCACAGATTGCCGCGCACCTGGGCGAACTCGTGGTGATAACCGTGCGCGTAGGGCAGCCAGTTCGGCGTTTCCAGCACCAGTCCGCGCACAGGTTGCCGGGCGATGTCCGCGCACAAGGCCTGGGCATAGGCGAACACCGCCGGCGAAGACGGGCACAGGCTGTAGTGATAAGCATCGCCCCAGGCATTGCGCGCGACGTGCAGCGGATGGCGTTCGCCCAGACGGCTGTTGTGCAGCAGCACGGTCCAGGCGCGCACTTGCAGGCGGCCGTCGTCGGCCAGATCGGCGGCGACGTGGCGCAGCGCCGGGTCGGAGTGCGCGGCCGGAGCGATCTCGCCGTAACGGTCGCGATCGGGTTCGAAGTAAGCCGCACCGTCTTCGGGAAACACCACGCGTTGGCCGCGGTGGTGCGGGCTGATGAATTTGCCGGCGTGGTAGGCCAGGGCCAGGGTGACTGAGTTCAAGCCCAGCTCGACGGCCTGGGCGGAGAACTCGCGCGCGCCGCGCGATGCCACGTCCCAGGGATAGGCATACAGCGAGCGCACAGGGGTCGAGCGGCCGGCGGGCATCGGCGAATCCTTGTAATTTTAAAACATGAGGCGTCGGTCTGTTGCGCAAAGCTACCAAATTGCCTCATATATCGGCATTGTGCAGTGCAAAATGCATGCTGAAACTTTGTAAGATAATTTCATGGCGTGGGCGATCTGTCACCTCCGGGCGATTCCGCCGGTCGCCGGCCCGGTCGTTCGCCGCGCGGTTCGGACGTAATGGCCACCCCTTCAACGACTTACGAGATCTGCGCATGAGCGAACACGACGGCATCATCCGTTACGGCCTGGAGCCCAGCGGCGCGGGCGGCCAATCGCTGCCGTTCTCGCCGGCCGTGCGCGCCGGCGATTTCGTCTACATCTCCGGCCAGGTCGCGATGACCGAGCGCGGCGAAATCGAGCAGGGCGGGATCGAGGCGCAGACCCGGCGGACCATGGCGAACGTCCAGAAAGTGCTGGGCCTGGCCGGCTGCGGCCTGAGCGACGTGGTCAAGATCACCGTCTGGCTCGACGACACCCGCGATTTCTGGACCTTCAACCGCATCTATCGCGAGTACTTCGGCGAACACCCGCCGGCGCGCTCGTGCGTGCGTTCGCAAATGATGGTCGATTGCAAGATCGAGATCGAAGCCATCGCGTACAAACCCTTGCGGCGCTGAGCGCCGTCGTCCCCGACCCTCCTTCGCATTCCACCGAGGCACCTGCATGAACCGACGCGACTTTCTCGCCACTTCCGCCACCGCCAGCACGCTGCTGGCCAGCAGCGCGTTCACTCCGGCGTTCGCGCGCAAACGCGGCGCCAAGCTGCGCATCGGCCTGATCGGCGTGGGCATGCGCGGGCAGGTGCATCTGGCCGAACTGCTGCGTCGCGACGATGTAGAGGTGACCGCGCTGTGCGACATCGAGCCGATCATGCTCGATCGCTCGCTGGCGATGATCGCCAAGGCCGGCAAGGCCAAACCGCTCACCTACGGTGCCGACGGCGACAACCAGGCCTATGACAAGATGCTGGCCAAGGGCGGCCTGGACGGCGTGATCATCGCCACGCCGTGGGAGTTCCATGCCGCGCAGGCGATCGCGGCGATGCGCGCGCGAATCGCGGTCGGCTGCGAGGTGGTGGCCGGCATCACCCTGGACGATCACTGGGAGGTGCTGCGCGTCCAGCAAAGCACCGGCACCCCGTACATGCTGCTGGAGAATGTGTGCTACCGCCGCGACGTGCTGGCCGCGCTCAACATGGTGCGGCAGGGGCTGTTCGGCGAGATCGTGCACCTGCAGGGCGGTTATCAGCATGATCTGCGCGGGGTCAAGTTCAACAGCGGCAATCCCGATCAGCCTTACGGCAGCGGCGTGGAGTTCGGTCCCAAGGCGTGGTCGGAAGCGCGCTGGCGCACCGAGCATTCGGTCAAGCGCGACGGCGACTTGTATCCCAGCCACGGCATCGGCCCGTGTGCGATGGCCATCGACATCCATCGTGGCAATCGCTTCACCCACTTGAGCGCGTTCTCGAGCAAACCGCGCGGCCTGCACGATTACATCGTCAAGAAAGCCGGACCGGATCATCCCAACGCCAAGGTCAAGTTCAAGCTCGGCGATCTGGTCACTACCCAATTGCTGTGCGAGAACGGCGAAACCATCGTGCTGCAGCACGACACCTCGTTGCCGCGCCCGTATTCGCTGGGCTTCCGCCTGCAGGGCACCGATGGGTTGTGGATGGATCTCAACGATTCGATCCACATCGAAGGCAAGAGCCAGCCGCACAAGTGGGACAAGGCCGACGACTGGTTCGCCAAGTACGACCACCCGCTGTGGAAGCGCTTCGCCAGCGCCGCCGCCGACGCCGGCCACGGTGGCATGGATTTCTTCGTCATCAACGCCTTCGTCGAGGCGCTCAAGGCCGATGCGCCGATGCCGATCGACATCTTCGATGCGATCGCCTGGAGCGCGATCACGCCCTTGTCCGAGCAGTCCATCGCCGAGCACAAGACTTTGGAGTTCCCGGATTTCACCGGCGGCAAGTGGAAGGAGCGCAAGCCGATCTTCGCTTTGAACGATCGCTACTGATCGGGCCGCTCCAGAGGCGGGCCCTCACCCCAACCCCTCTTCCGTAAACGGGAGAGGGGCTTATCGGGCGTGGTCACCCTGCGGGTGACTGGGCGGGCGCCGTTCGTCTGTAACCCTTAAATTCGTATTGACAGGTTTGGCAATGCAGCCATAACCTTTAAAAACAATTTAAAGGGTTGCAAGCCATGCCTCCCTCATTCAAGCCCCAGCGGCTGAGCCGCATGTTGGCCGGCGGCGTGCTGCTGGCCGCGCTCAACGCCTGCGCGCAGTCGGCGCCCGCTCAAGCCGGAGCCGTCATGCCCGCATCGCCGTCGCATTCCAGTGCCATCGTGGTGATCGACGCTCCCAGCAATCTCGGCCTGCGCCCGCCGCGGCCGGGCGTGGAGCCGGGCGTGCGTCGCTTGCCGCAGGCCTTGCGCGCGGCCGGACTGGCGCGGCGCTTGCGGGCACGCGATGCGGGCGAGGTCGCGGCGCCCGCGTACTCGCCGGAGCCCGACCACGACATCGGTTTCCGCAATGGCGCCGCCGTTCGCGATTACAGCCAGACCTTGGCCGATCGTCTCTCGCCGTTGCTGCAAGGCGGCGAATTCGTGTTCGTGCTCGGTGGCGATTGCAGTGTGCTGTTGGGCAGCGGCTTGGCCTTGAAACAGCGCGGTCGCTATGGGCTGGCCTTCGTCGATGCGCACGACGACTTCTCCTTCGTCCGCGACCGCAAGCGTTACCAGGGCTACCTCACCGCGGCCGGACTCGATTTGGGCCTGGCCACCGGACACGGACCGAAGGCCTTGTCCGATCTGCGTGGTCAGTCGCCGTACTTCCGCACCCGGGACGTGGTGCATCTGGGGCTGGTGCTGGCCAAGGACGACAAGCGGGACTACGAGTTCGAAAGCTTCGAGCGCTCGGGCATCCACATCGTCGACGCTGAGGCGATTCGCCGTGACGGCGCCGACGCGACCGGCCGCGCCGCGCGCGAGCGGCTGGACGCGATGCCCACGCAAGGTTTCTGGATCCACGTCGACGCCGACGTGCTGGCGGCGCGGATCATGCCGGCGGTGGATTCGCCCACGCCCGAAGGCCTGGAGTTCGAACAACTGCGCGCGTTGCTCGCGCGGCTGTTGGCCAGTCCCAAGGCGGTGGGCATGGAGTTGACGATCTTCGATCCGGATATCGATCCCGACGGCGCCCTGGCCCAGCGCCTGGCCGATACGGTGGCGCAAGCGTTCGAGGACAGTGGCCGTTGGCCGCCCGCGCAATCGCCGTCCGCCGCGCAGGCACGTTGAGGCCGGCATGCAACGACGCGACTTTCTCGCCGGCGGGGCCGCCGCGGTGCTGCTGGTGGGCGGTCGCGCCGTCGGCGAAATCGCCCCGGCATCGGGCGAGTGCGACGACGCGTCCGCGCAGCCTGGTGCGCATGCGATCAGCGTGCATTCGATCAGCATGGGCTCGCGCCTGTTGTTCATCAGCGGACAGGTGCCGGTCGATGCCGACGGCAACACGCTCGCGCGCTTCAGCCCGCAATGCCGGCTGGCGTGGCGTAATGTCGAGGCGCAACTCGCGGCGGCCGGCATGGGGCTGCGACATCTGGTGAAGGTGACGGTGTTTCTGGCCCACGTCGACGACCGCAGGCGCGAGCGCGATATCCGTCGCGAACGCCTGTGCGGCCTCGCGCGCCCTTCGGTCAGCGTGGTGGTGACCGGGATTTACGACGAGGCCTGGCGGATCGAGATCGAAGCCATCGCGCTGGCCTGATCCGACGCCCGGCGTTCGTGCTCAGCGCGCGGCGCCGAACTCGCGATGAGACGCGCGGTACTCGCGCGGCGCCATGCCCACGGTGGCCTTGAACTGGCGCGCGAACGCGCTCTGATCGGAAAACCCGCACGCCAGCCCGACCTGGGCGATGCTGGCCTCGCCGCGCAATTCGCGCATCGCCGCTTCGATCCGCAGCTTGGTGATGGCCTGTTGCGGAGTGAGCTGGAACACGCGCTGGAAATGCCGCTCCAACTGCGCCACCGACAGCTTGGCGACCTGCGCCAGCGCGGTCACGCGCAAGGCGCTGGCGTAGTGTTCGTGCATGTGTTCGATGACCAGCCGCAGGCGTTCATAGGTGGGATCGCGCCCGTCGGGCGAGCCCAGATCGCGCGACAGGCCGACCAATCCGCGGCGTTGGCCCGGCAGTGGCAGCGGGCGTTTGCCGGTCAGGCACCAGCCGGGCTGGCGATTGGGATACAGATGCACTTCGAGTTGGTTCTCGATGATCTCGCCGGCCAGCACGCGCCGGTCCTGGATCGCGTAGCGCCCGCCCAGGCGCGCCGGAAACACTTCGGTGACCGCGCGGCCGATCACGTCCTCGCGGCGTTTGAGCCCCAGGCGCCGCACCAGGGTCAGATTGGCGTGGGTGTAGCGGCCGGCATCGTCCTTGACGAAGAACACCACGTCCGGCAGTGCGTCGCACAGCGTTTGCATGAGTTCGGCGTCGATGCTCGCCGCGGCGGGAGTAGCAGGCGCTGAGGGCATGGCGGGCTCGCGGGGGCTGGCGACGTTGCCCGGATTATGCCGAATTCCGCATCCGATGCCGGCAAGGTCCGCTAGACCCGGAACGGCCGGGCCGCGAGCATGTGGGCATGCACAGCCTCGACATCATCGACTCGCACACCGGCGGCGAACCGACCCGCGTGGTGGTCTCCGGATTCCCCGATCTGGGCGCCGGTTCCCTGGCCCGGCAGCGCGAGCGGTTCCGTGCCGAATTCGACCACTGGCGCAGCGCCATCGCCTGCGAGCCGCGCGGTTCGGACACGGTGGTCGGCGCGTTGCTGTTGCCGGCGCAATCGGCCGATGCCTGCGCCGGGGTGATTTTTTTCAACAACGTCGGTTACCTGGGCATGTGCGGCCACGGCACCATCGGGCTGGTGCGCACTCTGCAGCATCTGGGTCGCATCGGGCCCGGTTCGCACCGCATCGAAACCCCGGTCGGTACGGTCGGCGCGTATCTGCACGAAGACGGGCGGGTGTCGATCGACAACGTGGAAAGCTGGCGTCACGCCGCCGCGGTGCGGCTGGACGTGCCCGGCTACGGCGAAGTCGTCGGCGACGTGGCCTGGGGCGGCAACTGGTTCTTCATCGCCAAGGCCGGACGCGAGATCGCGTTGGCGCATCAGCGCGATTTGACCGCGTATGCCGAAGCGATCCGCCACGCGCTGGAAGCGGCCGGCGTCACCGGCGCCGACGGCGCGCAGATCGACCACGTCGAACTGGAAACCGCCGCCGCCGCGCCGGACAACCACGGACGCAACTTCGTTCTGTGTCCCGGACTGGCCTACGACCGCTCGCCCTGCGGCACCGGCACCAGCGCCAAGCTGGCCTGTCTGGCCGCCGACGGCAAACTCGCGCCGGGCGCGGTGTGGCGACAGGAGAGCGTGCTCGGCAGCGTGTTCGAAGGCTCCTATCGCCCCGGCGAACGCGGCGTACTGCCGACTATCACCGGCAGCGCGCACATCACCGCGTGTTCGCTGCTGCTGATCGACGAAGCCGACCCCTTCGCCTGGGGCATCGCCGCGCGTTGAGCGACGGCGTCTTCGGCATGAACCACTACGACCTCATCGTGATCGGCGCCGGCATCGTCGGCGCGGCCTGCGCCGAATGCGCGGCGCGCGAAGGGCTGCGCGTGGCGATAATCGAGCCCGGCCCGGTCGGCGGCGGCGCCACCGCCGCGGCGATGGGGCATCTGGTGGCGATGGACGACGATCCGGCAGAACTGGCGTTGTCGCGTTATTCGCTGGCGCTGTGGGAGCGTTTCGCCGATCTGCCGCAGGCCGAATTCAGCCGTTGCGGCACCTTGTGGGTGGCGCGTGAGCCGCGCGAACTCGACGGCGTCGCAGCCAAGGTCGCGCGGCTGGCCGCGGCCGGCGTGCGCGCGCGCCAGGTCGACGGCGATGAGTTGTATCGGCTGGAACCCGAACTCGTACCGGGTCTGTGCGGCGGCATGTTGGTGCCCGAGGAAGCGGTGGTGTATCCGCCACGCGTCGCCCTGCACTTGCTGGAGCTGGCGCAGGCCTTGGGCGCGGACGCGTTCATCGGCCACCGCGCGGTGGCGCTGACCGCCGCGGGCGCGCGTCTGGACGATGGCCGCGAACTCGCCGGCCCGGTGCTGATCGCCACCGGCTGCGCCTTGCCCGAGTTGCTGCCGCAGTTGCCGATGCGCGCGCGCAAGGGCCACTTGGTGATCACCGAGCGCTATCCCGGCCGCGTGCGCCATCAATTGCTGGAACTGGGCTACGCCGACAGCGCTCACGGCGACGCCGACAGCAGCGTGGCCTTCAACGTGCAGCCGCGGCCGACCGGACAGATCCTGATCGGCTCATCGCGCGAGTTCGGCGCGAGCGATCGTGCGGTGTCGATGCCGATGCTGCAACGCATGCTCGAACGCGCCTTCGCCTTCCTGCCGATGCTGCGCGAGTTGCAGGCGCTGCGGGTGTGGACCGGATTCCGTCCGACCACCGCCGACGGGCGGCCCTACATCGGCGCGGCCGGCGTGCGCGAAGACACTTGGGTGGCGGCCGGTCACGAGGGCCTGGGCGTGACCACCGCGCTGGGCACCGCGCAATTGCTGATCGATCAATTGCTGCAACGCGCGCCGGCGATCGATCCGGCGCCGTTCCTGCCTGCCCGGGTGCTGCGATGAGGGCACTGTTATGAGAACAGGCCGATGAGAGCAGGCCGATGAGAGCAGCACCGATCCGTCTGCGCGTGGACGGCGTGGCCGTCGAAGTGCCGGCCGGCGCCAACGTCGCCGCCGCGGTCGCCGCCGCGTCCACGCGTTTCCGCCGTTCGCGCGGCGGCGAAGCGCGCGCGGCGCTGTGCGGCATGGGCGTGTGTTTCGAATGTCGGGTGAGCATCGACGGCGTCGCCCACCAGCGCGCCTGCATGACGCCGGCGCGCGAAGGCATGCAGGTGCGTTGCGATGATTGAATCCTGCGACGTGCTGGTGATCGGCGCCGGCCCGGCCGGACTGGCCGCGGCGCGCGCGGCCGCCGCGCACGGCGTCGAAGTCGTGCTGGTGGACATGCAGGCGCGCGCCGGCGGCCAGGTCTGGCGTCACGACGTGCGCAAGCCCGAACGTTCGCCGGCGCGGCAGCGCTTCGCGCAGTTGCGGGCGTTGCCGAATCTGCGCTGGCTCGGCCAAGCGCAGGTGGTCGCCGCATCGCCGGGCGAGGTATTGCTGGAAGAAGCCGGGCTGGCGCGACGCATGCGATTCGGCGCGCTGGTGCTGGCCACCGGCGCGCGCGAACTGTTGTTGCCGTTTCCCGGCTGGACCTTGCCCGGCGTCACCGGCGCCGGCGGTTTGCAGGCGCTGGCCAAACAAGGCTGGCCGATCGCCGGCAAGCGCGTGCTGATCGCCGGCAGCGGCCCGTTGCTGCTCGCCGCGGCGGCGACCGCGCGCGCGCACGGCGCCGAGGTGCTCGGCATTTATGAACAAGCGCCGCCCGCGCAGTTGGCGCGGTTCGCCGCGCGGCTGTGGCGCTGGCCCGCGAAACTGGCGCAGGCCGTCGCGCTGCGCGCGCGTCTGGCCGCGGTGCCGTATCGCGGCGGCAGCTGGATACGCGCCGCGCACGGCGACGAGTGCGTGCGCGAGGTCGAACTGGAAACGCCGGCCGGACGCCGTCGCGTCGCCGTCGATCAACTCGCCGTCGGTTACGGCCTGGTGCCCAACACCGAACTGGCGACGCAACTGGGTTGCGCGCTGGACCACGCCACCGCGCATGCCTGCGTGCGGGTCGACGCGAATCTGGCCACCAGCGTCGCCGGCATCTTCGCGGCCGGCGAGGCCTGCGGCATCGGCGGCGTCGACTGCGCGCGGATCGAGGGCGCGATGGCCGGCCACGCGGCCGCCGGCGCGCTCGACGCCGCACGCGCGCTGCGCCCGCAGCGGCGTCGCGCGCGCGCCTTCGCCGAGTTGCTGCCGCGTCACTTCGCCCTGTGTCAGGCCGTGCGCGACGCCGCCACGCCGCGGACCTTGGTCTGCCGTTGCGAAGACGTGAGCCTGGCGCAACTGGATGTTCACCGCGACTGGCGCGCCGCCAAGCTCGCCACCCGCTGCGGCATGGGCAGTTGCCAGGGCCGCATCTGCGGCGCGGCGCTGGCCGAGTTGCGCGGCTTCGTTGCGACCGCTTCACCGCTTGCATCGACTCCGGCAGCGCTCGCGCACAGCGCGCGACCGCCGGTTTTCCCAACCCGGCTGGCCAGTCTCGCCGGGCTTTCTTATCCACCCGCGGCTTCGGTTCAAGAGTCCGGATCGCAGACCTAGCCGTCGAAACACCCGCTCCCCATTCCGCTTCCACCCGACCCACGAACCGCAAGGATCCAGCCTCATGAGCAATGCCCCGTTCTGGCGCGGCGTCATCCCCGCCATCACCACGCCGTTCAACGCCGACGGAACGATCGATCACGATTTCCTGGCCAAGCACGCCAACACGCTGATCGACGCCGGCTGCATCGGCATCGTCCCGCTGGGCTCGCTCGGCGAGGCGGCGACGCTGAGCTTCGAGGACAAGCTGGCGATCCTGCGCACTCTGGTCGGCGCCTTGAAGGGCCGCGCGCCGGTGATTCCGGGTATCGCCGCGCTGTCGACCGACGAAGCGGTGCGGCTGGCGCAAGAAGCCGAGAAGCTCGGCTGCGCCGGCCTGATGGTGCTACCGCCCTACGTCTACTCGACCGATTGGCGCGAGATGAAGGCGCACGTGAGCGCGGTGATCGCGGCGACCAAGCTGCCGTGCATGCTCTACAACAATCCGGTGGCGTACAAGACCGACTTCGCGCCGGAACAGATCGCCGAACTGGCCGGCGAATTCGCCAACTTGCAGGCGGTCAAGGAATCCTCGGCCGACGTGCGCCGCTTCGCTGCGATCCGTTCCTTGCTCGGCGATCGCCTGGACCTGCTGGTCGGCATGGACGATGCCATCGTCGAAGGCGTGGCGATGGGCGCCACCGGTTGGATCGCCGGTCTGGTGAATGCCTATCCCGCCGAATCGGTGCGCTTGTTCGAACTGGCCCGCGCCGGCGGGGCGCCGGCGGCGGCGGAGTTGTATGCGTGGTTCCTGCCGCTGCTGCGCCTGGACACGGTGCCCAAGTTCGTGCAGCTGATCAAACTGGTGCAGGCGCAGGTCGGCCTGGGCAGCGAGCAGGTGCGCGCGCCGCGTCTGCCGGTGCAGGGCGCCGAGCGCGAAGCCGCGCTGGCGGTGATCGCGCGCGCCAACGCGCAGCGTCCGGGGCTCTGACATGGGCGCGCGCGAACCGGTATTGATCGAAGGCCGCTGGCAGGCCTCGCACGACGCGGGCGGCGACTTCCACGCCTTCGATCCGACCCGCGCGGCCGCGTTCGGGCCGGCGTTCGCGATCTCCGGCGCGCGCGACGTCGAAGCCGCGTTGGCAAGCGCCAGCGCGGCCGCCGCCGCCTTGGCGGCCTGCGATCCCGAGCGTATCGCCGATTTCCTGTCGGCTTACGCCTTGGGCATCGAACACGACGCGGCCGAACTGGTCGCGCTGGCGCATGCCGAAACCGCGTTGCCGGCGCAGCCGCGGCTTGCGCAAGTGGAACTGCCGCGCACCACCGGACAACTGCGACAGGCCGCGCGCGCGGCGCGCGAGCGTTCGTGGACTCAACCGGTGATCGACACCGACGCCGGCCTGCGTTCGCATCTGGCGCCGCTGCACAAACCGGTGCTGATATTCGGGCCGAACAATTTCCCGTTCGCCTTCAACGCGGTCGCCGGCAGCGATTTCGCCAGCGCGATCGCCGCGCGCAATCCGGTGATCGCCAAGGTCCATCCTTCGCATCCGGCGACCAGCCGGCGTCTGGCGCAGATCGCGCATCGCGCGCTGATCGAAACCGGCCTTCCGGCCGGCGCGCTGCAAGTGCTGTATCACCTGGATTCGGAGTTGGGCCTGAAGCTCGCTGGCGATGCGCGCCTGGGCGCGCTGGCTTTCACCGGCAGCCGCGCGGCCGGTCTGGCGCTGAAGGCGGCGGCCGATCGCGCCGGCGTGCCAGCCTATCTGGAGCTGTCGAGCATCAATCCGGTGTTCATGCTCGAAGGCGCATTGCGCGAACGCGGCGACGCGTTGGCGCAGGAGTTCTTCGCCTCGTGCACGATGGGCGTGGGCCAGTTCTGCACCAACCCCGGCGTGGTGGTGGTGCCGCGCGGCGAGGCCGGCGACCGTTTCGTCGCGGCCGCGGCCGAGCGCTTCGCTCAGGCGCCGGCGGGGACGATGTTCTCGCACGGCGTGGTCGATCATCTGCTGGCCGGCGTGGCCGCGTGGCGCGAGGCCGGCGCGCGCGTCGTCGGTGGCGGCGCGCCCGCGCAGGGCGAGGGTTATCGCGTGCAGCCGGTGCTGCTGAGCGTGGACGCGGCGGCCTTCATCGCTGATCCGCGGATGCGCGGCGAGGCGTTCGGGCCGGCCAGCCTGATCGTGCGCGTGGACGGCCTCGATGAGGCGATGCGCGTCGCGCAGGCATTGGAAGGCAATCTCACCGGCACCGTCTACGCCAGCGACGGCGAACTCGCGGATTGGCGCCGGCTCGCCGACGCGCTGCGTCCGCGCGTTGGACGATTGATCGACGGCCGCATGCCGACCGGCGTGGCGGTCAGCGCGGCGATGAATCACGGCGGGCCGTTTCCGAGCACCGGCCATCCCGGCTTTACCTCGGTCGGTCTGCCCGCGGCGATCCGCCGCTTCGCCGCGCTGCATTGCTACGATCACGTGCGCGACGCGGCGCTGCCGGCGGAACTGCGCGATCGTAATCCCGGCGGTCTGGCGCGCTGCATCGACGGCCGCTGGATCACGGACGATATCGGAGCCCAGGCATGAGTCGCGCAAATCCGCAGATAGGCGGCCTGACCCTCGAACAGGCGCGCGCGCAATTGGCGCCATGGCGCGAGCGCGCGCCGGCGATCGACGCGGCCGAATACCAGCAACGCATCGAACGCGCACGCGAATGCATGCGTCGCGAGGGCCGCGACGCGTTGCTGATTACCGCGGGCACGTCGTTGCGTTATTTCACCGGCGTGCCGTGGGGCGCGAGCGAGCGTCTGGTGGCGATGCTGCTGACCTTGGATGGCGATCCGATCTTGATCTGTCCCGGCTTCGAAGCCGGTTCGCTTTCGCACGTGGTGAAGATTCCGGTCCAGTCGCGATTCTGGCAAGAACACGAGGATCCGTACGCGCTGGTGATCGATACCCTGCGCGCGCGCGGCGCCAGCCCCCTGGCCCTGGATCCGGCGGCGGCGTTCGCGATCTTCACCGGTCTGCGCGCGGCCGCGCCCGGCCTGGATCTGGCCGACGCCGGCGGCATCGTCGACGGTTGCCGCGCGCGCAAATCGGCGGCCGAGTTGGCATTGATGAAACAGGCCACCGCGATGACCCTGCAGGTGCATCGTCTGGCCGCCGGACTGGCCGAGGAAGGCGTCACCACCGCCACCTTGCGCCGCTTCATCGACGAGGCGCACCGCGCGCTCGGCGCCGACAACGGCTCGACCTTCTGCATCGTCCAGTTCGGTCACGCCACCGCGTACCCGCACGGCATTCCCGGCGAGCAATCGCTGCGCGAAGGCGAACTGGTGCTGATCGACACCGGTTGCTCGGTGCAGGGCTATCAGTCCGACATCACCCGCACTTACATATGCGGTCGCGCCGACGATGAGCAGATCCGGATATGGAACCTGGAGCAGGCCGCGCAACAAGCTGCGTTCGAGGCGGTGCGTCCCGGCGTCAGCGGCGAGGCGGTCGACGACGCCGCGCGCGCGGTGCTCCAGCGCGGCGGGCTGGGTCCGGATTACCGTCTGCCCGGATTGCCGCACCGCACCGGTCACGGTTGCGGTATGAGCGTGCACGAAGCGCCGTATCTGGTGCGCGGCAACCGCGTGGGTCTGGAGGTCGGCAACTGTTGTTCCAACGAACCCATGATCGTGGTGCCGCAGCGGTTCGGCGTGCGCCTGGAGGATCATTTCTACGTCACTGGCGAAGGCGCGGCTTGGTTCACCGAACCTTCGCCCGCGATCGACCGGCCGTTTGCCGATTGAGCGTCGCCGGGCGGCGCCACTGGCCGCCATCGCCATTCTGCGACGCCCTCAGGCTGTCATTCCCGCGAACGCGGGAATGACGATTGACAGAGGACGCTCGCCTTGGCTGAGAGAAGTCATGAGCGCCAGTTTGTGCATCTGCGCGCCCGGTCATGCTTTCCGCCCTGTCGCTGTATATCCCGGCACTGGCGCGACCAGACGGGATCGACGTTCTCTGGTCGGCGTCGCATTCGCCGGCCCACGGCCGAGCGACGCGACGCCCATCCCGAACACGCTTTCCAAGGAGGTTCGCATGTTCCGCTTCGTCCGCAAGATTCCTCGCTCCATCCGCCGTCTTACCGCCGCGCCGCGGTCGTGGTTGTCGGTTGCCGTGCTACTGTTGTCGTTGTTCGCCTCGGCGCTACCGGTACTCGCCGCGCCGACCGCCGCGGTGCCGAACGCGCCCAAACGCTTCGACCTGCCGGCGACCACTGGTCCGTATAGGGTCGGGACTTTCACCTTGCACTTGGTAGACCGTTCGCGCATCGACGGTTTCGTTGGCGGTCCGCGCGAATTCATGGTCACCGTGAGCTATCCGATCGCGCCGCATTCGCGCGGCACGCGCGCGCCCTGGCTCGAACCGGCGCTGGTGCCGGAATGGCGCGCCACCACCGAGCGCGATTACGGTTTCGCGCCCGGCGCAGTGGATTGGGCCAGCGCGCGCCGGCCGGCGATCGTCGACGCGCCGTTGCTGCGCCATTCGCGCGGTTGGCCGGTGGTGTTGTTCTCGCCGGGCTTGCAGTACTTCCGCGAACTCTACAGCGCCAGCGTCGACGATCTGGCCAGCCACGGTTATGTGGTCGCCTCGATGAGCCACACCCACGAGGCCTTCTACACCGCCTTTCCCGGAGGCCGGGTGGCGCGTGGGCTGGACTTGGTCGAGACCGTCGAATCGACCCAGATGTGGCTGGACACTCGGGTTGGCGATGCGCGTCATCTGCTCGATGCGCTGGCCTTGATCAATCGCGGCTTCAATCCCGATGCGGAACTGCGGCGTCTGCCGACCGGACTGCGAGGCGGAATGGATTTTTCGCGGGTGGGTTTCTTCGGCCATTCCTATGGTGGTACCACCGCGGCCGAAACGATGTTCTTCGACCGTCGCTTCGATGCCGGACTGGATTTCGACGGCCGCCTGTCCACCACCTACGGCCCGCCGCAGGATTTGCCGTACGGCCCGACCCGCGCCGCGCGCTTCGGCCTGGACCGGCCGTTCGCTCTGATCGGCGCCGAAGGCCACACCCATCTCAATCCGGCCGATCCGTCGTGGCCGGAGTTCTGGCGCAACCAGCGCGGTTGGAAGCGCGATGTGCACGTGCCGCTGGGCGTGCATTTCACCTTCAGCGATTTCGCCGCGATCCTGCCGCCGCTCGGCGATGCAGTGCCCGCCGGTTTCGCCGCGGGCACCTACGGCACCTTGCCGGCGGCCGAGGCGGTGGCCGGGACGCGTGCGCATGCGCGCGCCTTCTTCGATCTGCATCTGAAGGGACGGCCAACGTGGCTGTTCGACAGCGGCAGTCCGAGGTATCCGAACTTCCAGCCGGTGCCTTGAGGGCGGGAAATCCGGAGTCGGGAATCGGCAAGGCCGAGTCGTTTCGGCGTTCCGATTCCCGATTCGCGTTTCTAGCCCAAACGGCATATCCGCCGGCCGCGCGATTGCCGCATGATCGCTGGATTCCGTCCGCCACCGCAGAGTCCCGCGATGCTTTCGATCCGTCCCGTCTCCGCGCGCGCGCCGCTGGCCGCGCTGTCCGTCGCCGCTTTGTCGGTCGCCTTGTCGATCGGCCTGGGCCTGGCGCCGGCGTTCGCCGCCGAACCGGTCACCGCGCCGGTGCCGCCCGCGTCGATCTCCGCCGCTCAGCGCGATGCCGCCGAACGCTTCAAGGCGCTGTATACCCGCGAATGGAAATGGCGCCAGGCGCAATTCGCCGGCGGCGACGACGAAGACGTGCAGGGCCAGCCGGCCGCGCACCTGCCCAAGGTCGATCCGGCCACCCAGGCCGAGCGCGAGCGCTATTGGGCGCAGGTGCTCAAGGAGCTCGATGCGATTCCGAAGGGGCTGCTGAGCGGCGAGGATCCGGTCAATTACGAAGTGTTCCGCCAGCAGATCCAGAGCCTGTTGGCCAACCAGCGCCTGCGCAACTGGGAAATGCCGTTCAACAGCGACAGCGCGTTCTGGACCAATCTGGGTTTCACCGCGCGCCGGCCGATCCGCGACGCGGTCGGTTATGAGCGTTACATCGGACAGCTGCGCGACATCCCGCGCTACTTCGACGAGCAGATCGGCAACATGCGCGCCGGCCTCAAACGCGGTTTCAGCGTGCCGCGGGTGACGCTGACCGGACGCGATGTCTCGATCAAGGACGTCGCCGACGCCAAGCTCGAAGACAATCTGCTGTACACGCCGTTCAAGCAGATGCCGGCCAACCTGCCCGCGGCCGAACAGGCGCGCCTGCGAGCGGAAGCGGCCAAGGCGATCGACGAGTCGGTGCTGCCGGCCTATCGCAAGCTGCTGGCCTTCATGCAAGACGAGTACATGAAGCAGGCGCGCACCACCTTGGCGGCCGAGGCCATGCCCGAGGGCGACATGCTGTACCGCGCCAAGATTCGCGAATACACCACACTGGATCTGGCCCCGGCCGACATCCACCAGATCGGTCTGGAGGAAGTCGCCAAGATTCGCGCGCAGATGGACCAGACCATCGCCAAGACCGATTTCAAGGGCAGTTTCCCCGAATTCCTGCATTACCTGCGCACCGATCCCAAGTTCTATCCCAAGACCGGCGAAGAACTGTTGATGCGCGCCTCGTGGCTGGCCAAGCGTGTCGACGGCGAGATCGGCAACTACATCGGCCTGCTGCCGCGCCAACGTTTCGCGATCCGTCCGGTGCCGCCGGATCTGGCGCCGTTCTACACCGCCGGCCGTGGCGGCCGCGATGTCTACCTGCTCAACACCTACGACCTGCCGTCGCGCCCGCTGTTCAACCTGGCCGCGCTGACCTTGCACGAATCCTCGCCGGGTCATTCGCTGCAGACCTCGCTGGCGGCCGAACACGAAGGATTGCCGGACTTCCGCCGCTACACCTATATCTCGGCGTACGGCGAGGGCTGGGCCTTGTATTCGGAGAAGCTCGGCATCGAAATGAAGCTGTACGACACGCCTTACGATTACTTCGGCTTCCTGACGTATCAGATGTGGCGCGCGAGTCGCCTGGTGGTGGACACCGGCATCCATCATCTGGGCTGGAGCCGCGAGCGCGCTCAGGCTTTCCTGCGCGACAACACTGCGCTGAGCGAACACGAGATCGAGACCGAAGTCGACCGCTACATCGGCTGGCCGGGGCAGGCGTTGTCGTACTACCTGGGGCAGATGAGCATCGAGCGCTCGCGCGCCAAGGCCGAGCAGGCGCTGGGCGCCGACTTCGATATCCGCGCTTTCCACGATGCGATCCTGGCCCTGGGCTCGGTGCCGTTGCCGGTGCTGGAGCAGCGGGTGGACCGGTTCATCGAAGAGAGCCGGGTCAAGGCGGCGGAGAAGAAGGCCAAGACGGCGGCGAAGACGAAAAGCTGAGCTGCCCTCGATTGCGAATGTAGGAGCGGCGCAAGCCGCGACCGCGAAACCTCAGTTACGACGTAAGCGTGGTTTCGCGGTCGCGGCTCGCGCCGCTCCTACAGCGAGGCATCGGGGCTTACGGTTGCTCGGGCAAATCCCAGGCTCGCCACAACCGCTCATATTGCGCCCGCGGTAACAATACGAACACCGGCCGCGCCTGCGGCCGCAGCCAGGCCAGCAGCTCGCTCATCGCCGCGTCGTTCATCGCGGTGCAGCCGGCGGTGGTCTCGCCGGGAGATTTCCACAGGTGGGCGAAGATGCAACTGCCGGCGCCGGCGATGCGCTCGGGGTTGTGTTCGATCACGAAGCCCTGGCGGTAGCGCTGATCGCCGTCGGCGTGAAGATCGCGGCGCATCGGTTCGGTCGAGCCCTGGATCGCCTCGCTGCCGACCTCTCGTGCGTCGACGATGCGGTTGTACAGCGGCGAATCGTTGACGTCGATGCAATAGTCCGACGCGCTCATCGCCGCATACGGCAGCGCGGTGTCGGCCTGTTGCGCGTAGCCGAACGCGGTGCCGATGGCGAACACGCCGGCCGGCGCACGGCCGTCGCCTTCGCGCTTGAGCGGGCCGTCGTCGTCTTTCGGCGTGGCATGCAGGCCGCTGCCCCAGGCCGATCCGTTGCGGCCGATGCTGACTTCGATCGCGGTGCCGACCGCGCGCCAGCCGCCGCTTTCGCGCGCGTAGCGTTGCAGTCGGCCTTGTGTGGCGTTCCAGTCAGCGGTGGTCACCAGCACCAACTGCTGCGCCTGCGCCGGGCCGTCGGGGACACGAGCGTTGCCGAGGCTGGTACAGGCGCTGGTCATTGCGGCGGCGATGGCGAAGGCGGCGAATCGGAGGAAGGCGTTGGGACGGTGTCGGCCGGTTCGAACGGGTGGTGGTGCTGCGATCGGATCGAAGAGCGTGGGGGCTGAAGCCCCTCCCACAAAAAACTTCGGGGCTGAAGCCTCTTTCACAGGAGACTGTGGGGCTGAAGCTTCTCCTGCAAAAGACTTCGGAGCTAAAGCTTCTTTCACAGGAGACTTCGGAGCCGAAGCTTCTTCCACAAAAGACTTCAGGGCCGAAGCTCTTGCCAGAAAAGGATTCGAAGGCGACATCGGGTCTGCAGGCAGCTTCGGGGCAGCGAAATCTTTTGTGGGAGGGGCGTCAGCCCCGACGCTTTTCGATCCGCTCGCGACGATGGTCACCGTGTGCAACACATGCATCTCGCATCCTCGCCGGCTGTCGCGTCGTCGCTCAGGTATCGAGCATGTCCTGGATGCGCTCGGCATTGTCGTCGAGCTGACTGAGCCGGCCATGGCCGCGCTCGCACAGCAGGATGAAGATCAGGTCCAGCAGATGCTGCAACGCCGACATATACAGCAGCGGTTCGACGTGGGCGCGCTCGTCGTGAGCCGAGACCAGCAGCGAATAATCGGCGTGCGCGCGCAGCGGGTTTGGCGTGTGGCGGGTCACCGACACTACTTTGCCGCCGGTCTCGGCGAAGGTCCGCGCCAGATGGCACAGCGAGGTCTGCTTGCCCTGTTCGGAGAACACCAGCAGCACGTCGTCCTGGTTCGCGGTCGCGGTGCTGGCGGCCATCAGCACCGGATCGAAATGGTGCACGCACAGGATGCCGATCATCGCCAGCTTCATCGCCAGCGCGCGCGCCGGAATGCCGTCCTCGCCCAGGCCGATGATGAACACCCGGCGCGCCTGCTGAATCCGTTCGGCGATCGCGTCGATGCGTTCGGGCGGATTGATCAGCCGGGTTTCTTCCTCGGCGCGGGCCTTGCCGTGCCACAGGCGGTCGGCGAGGGCGGCGTGCGGATCGGTCGGCGCGGCCACCGCGGCGGCGCCATCGTCGTGGCCGTCGCCGCGCGCGACCGCTTCGCCGATCGAATACTTGAGATCGGGATAGCCCTTGAAGCCGAGCTTCTGGCTGAACTTGACCACGCTGGACTGGCTGATCCCCAGCGCATTGGCCAACTGCTGCGAGGAGTAGTCGCGCAACAGGTGCGCGTTCTCCAGCAGGTAGTCGGCGATGCGGCGTTCGATCGCCGACATCTGGTCGCGTTCTGAGCGGATCTTGAGCAGTGGCGACATCGGCAGGGGTCCAGTCCCGGGCGCGGCGGATGGCTACAGCGTAGCCGGCTTCGCGGCCGGCCGCGCGCGGTTCAGTGGGGCAGCATCAGTCAGGCATCGTCAGGCGACGGCGATCAGGCCGCCATCGGCGCCAGCGGCTCCAGGCCGCGGATTTCGCGGATGCCCAGGCCCGGGGCATCGGTGACGGTGATCTCGGATTCGTTGAAGATCACCCCGCCGTCGACCGGATTGAACGCGCACAGCGAGGGGCCGTCGAGGTCGACTTTGGTGATGACGTTGGACTTGGCCACCGCCAGGTGCACCGCGGCGGCGACCGAGATCGAGGTTTCGATCATGCAGCCGATCATGCATTCGACCCCGTACATCGCGCAGATGTCGGCGATTTGGATCGCCTTGGACAGGCCGCCGGTCTTCATCAGCTTGATGTTGATGATGTCGGCCGCGCGCATCCGGATCAGATCGATGACCTCGGCCGGGCCGAACACGCTTTCGTCGGCCATGATCGGGGTGTGGACGCGGTCGGTGACGTATTTCATCCCGTCCAGGTCTTGCGCCTTGACCGGCTGCTCGACCAGTTCCAGCCGCACGCCGGCGTCTTCCAGGGTCTGCAGGGCGTACACCGCCTGCTTGGCGGTCCAGCCCTGGTTGGCGTCCAGGCGCAGCAGCGCGCGGCCTTCGACCGCGGCGTAGATCGCCTTGACCCGTTCGATGTCGACGCCGATGTCCTTGCCGACCTTGATCTTCAGCGATTCGAAGCCGCGGTCGACCGCGGCGATCGAGTCGGCGACCATCTTCTCGATGTAGTCCACGCTGATGGTGAGGTCGGTGGTGATGACCGGATCGCCGCCGCCGAGCATCTTGTACAGCGGCGCGCCGTAGAGCTGGCCCCACAGATCGTAGACCGCGATCTCGACCGCGGCCTTGGCGCTGGAGTTCTTCTCGATCGCGCCCTGGATCAAGCCGGTGATGCGGTTGAGGTTGGCGATCTCCTGGCCGATCAGGCGCGGCGAGATGAACTTGCGGATCGCCTCGACGATGGAGCCGTGGGTGTCGCCGGTGATCACCGCGGTCGCCGGCGCCTCGCCGTAACCGACATGGCCGGTGTCGGTGTGCACGGTGACGACGATGTCTTCGACCGTATCGACGGTGCGCAGCGCGGTCTTGAACGGGGTCTTGAGCGGAACCCGCAGCATGCCGAATCGGATGTCGGTGATCTTCATGTGGTCGTTGGCTGGTCTTGTTTCGTCATGGTTCGGTGATGGGAGTGCGCGGGCCTGGGGAAGTTCAATCAGCTCGGGGCCACGAGGTCTTTTGTGGGAGGGCCTTCAGGCCCGACGCTCTTCGGCCAGATCGCGGCGGCTGAGGCAGTCGGGCCTGAAGGCCCTCCCACAATAGACTTCATGCATCTTCCTGATCGCATAAACCCTGGCCTCACGGACGTATACGTTGAATGCTGGTGATCCGGTCCACGGTCGGCTGTTCGCGGTTGAACAGCAGCGGCACCAGCGGAGTCACCGAGACGCCGTTGAGGTGTACGCGGGTCAGATCGCCGGTGCGGTCGCGGAAGGTGATGCCGGTGGTGTCGTGGATCACGTACGGCCAGCCGTCCTGGTGCCCGACCACCATCATCACGTGGCCGGGGATGTAGATCAGATCGCCGACTTCCAAGGTCTTGACGATCTTCAGCCGATCTTCGTGGCTCAGGCTCTGCGCCATTTCGATGCGGTTGTACGCGGGGCTGACCGCTTGGTCGCGGGTGTTGCGCGGCAGTTGCACGCCGAAGCTGCGGTAGATCTCCGAGACGAAGCCGCTGCAATCGCGGGTGTTGTAGGAGTGACCCCAGCCGTAGCGCTCGCCGAAGAATTTGAAGCCCTGGCGGACGAGGTTGGCCCGGGTCAGCGGCAGATAGTCGGCGGACACGTCCGCGGTGCGCGGCAGCAGCGCGGGAGAGAACTGCAGCCGTCCTCGATCGTCGCGGTACGGCAGTTCGATCACGTGCGAGGCATAGTGATGCTGCCCGTTGACGGGCTTGTCGCTCGGCCAGTCGGCCAACAGCGGCACGCGCACGCCCATCTCCAACTGCACGTCCGAGACCCCGGGCCGTTCGGGCGTATGCACGGTGCGCGCGCTGGCGCCGGTCACGACCAGGTACGGGGTCTTGCGGGTGTAGTCGAACACCGGTGCCTTGGCGCCCTCGGCGATGCGGTCTTTTTCGACCCAGGCCGCGTACAGCGGGCTCACCACGAACCAGTACTTGCCGTCGCCGCTGGCGTGCACGATGGCCACCGGCGTGCCCGGAAACAGCGCACTTTCCTGGAATCGGTCGATGTCGGTATCGCCGCGCTCGTTGAACACGCGCAGGCGGGTCGGGAAGGTGCGCAGATCGGCGCGGCGCACGACCATGCCGTAGCGGGTGTCCTGATCGGCGGGAATCGCATCGAGGGCGAGGTTGGCGCTCAGGTCTTTCAGTGTATCGGCGGCGATCGGCTCGCCGTGTTCGTCGTACAAAGGCTCATCGCGCGGCTGCGACATCGCCTCGATCCAGCCGCGCACCTGCGCCCGGCTCAGTGTGGCGGGCAGGCGTTCGATGTCGTGCACCGACGGGTCCAACTCGTGCAGGCGCCGGTTCTGTGCGGCGATCGCCTTGGCGTCGAGAATGGTCGCGTCGGGTCTGGCCTGCCGGCCGATCCAGTAGTCGGCGTTCAATTGCCCCTCCTCGATGCCAACCACCCCGGTTGACGGCACACCCGAGCGCGTTACATCGGCGGCCCGCGCTGTGGCAGCCGCCGAACACGCCAAGGCGGCAGCGAATAAAGCGGCTGTCAATAAAGATGCTGCACCGCAACGCGCGAGCGCGCCACACGGACGGGTGCGGGGGAGTACAGCGCAGCAACGGCTCAAAGCGGTTCGCATTGCGTCTTGCTCCGGCACACGCGCGGCGCGGCCGCGCGAGGTCTCAGGCTCAATGCCGGTCGTCCGGCACCGATCCGGCCGCGCGGTGGCGTCGCCGGGTCGAACCGCAGAATACATACTTCCTTGGAAAAATAGATAGGGAATAATTTATTGACCACAATCCTTCCACATGTTACACAGCGATGAACCGATGGCCCCGCGTGGGTGACACCAGGTATGGATCCCGTGACTGACCTGCTGTTTATCGCTCCCCGCGCGAGGGCCATCGTCTCGCTTGCAGGGCGCTGGCGGCCGCGCGCGCTGGCGCTGGGGCTGATCTTCGCGCTGCCGGCGCTGGTGTTGAACCTCAATGGTTCGATCGGGCCCGCGCATGCGCAGGCTGACCAACGCCAGCGCGCAGCCGACGAGCGCTTGAGCGCGATCGTCGCGCTGATCGACCGCGGCGACTTCGCCCAGGCGCGCACGCGCATCGACCAGGCGTTGAAGCAACCGCGATTGAGCGAGCCGCAACGCCGCGCGCTGGAGTTCCAGCGCGAGCGCATGCGCCGCATCCATCTGGACTTCAGCCTCGACCGCGTCCAGGCGCAGGCCAAGCTGCGTGCGCAGATTCCGGATTTGAGCGATGCGGAGTTCGACGGCTGGGATCGGCGCGGACTGCTCGAATCGATGAGCATCGACGGCGAGACGCGCTACTTCCAGCGCGCACCCTCGAATCTGTTCCGGCTCGACCCGCAGGCGCTCGCGCGGCGCCGGGCCGATGCCAAGCCCTTGAGCCACGGCCCGATGGAAGTGCTCAACGCGCATCACGCCCAGGTGCGCGACGCGGCGTTGGAGGGTGGCCATGGCGCGCCGCGGCGGGTACGCATCACCCAATCGTTGACGGTGAACGCCGATGCGGTGCCGACCGGCAAGACCGTACGCGCGTGGTTGCCGTATCCGCGCGCGATCGCCCATCAGCAGCAGGACATCCGCTGGCTCGCCAGCACGCCGGCCGCGCACGAGATCGCGCCAGAGTCGGCTTTGCAGCGTACCGTGTATCTGCAGCAGACCGCGAAGGCCGGGCAGCCGACCCGCTTCGAGGTCAGTTACGAGCTCACCGTGTTCGGCCAGTACCGCAGGATCGACCCGAAGCGGGTCATGAGCGCGCCGCTCAACAACGACACCCGTGCGTATCTGGGCGAGCGTCCGCCGCACATCGTCTATACCGATGCCTTGCGCAAGTTCTCGCGCGAGGCGGTCGGCGGGGAGACCGATCCTTACCGCATCGCCAAGAAGCTCTACGCCGCGGTCGACCGCATTCCCTGGGCCGGCGCGCGCGAGTATTCGACGATCACCAATATTTCCGACTACGCCCTGCACGCCGGCCACGCCGATTGCGGGCAGCAGACGCTGTTGCTGATGACGTTGCTGCGCCTCAACGGCATTCCGGCGCGCTGGCAGTCGGGCTGGGTGTTCGGCGACGACGGCTACACCAACATGCACGACTGGGCCTGGATGTACCTGGCGCCGTACGGCTGGGTGCCGGTCGACGTCACCACCGGGCGGTTCGACTCGCCCGATCCGCAGCTGGCCGATTTCTATTTCGGCGGCCTGGACGCTTACCGCATCGCTTATAACGACGGCTACGGCCGCGACTTCGTTCCGGCCAAGCGATTCGATCGCTCCGAAACCGTGGATTCGCAACGGGGCGAGGTCGAGTGGGAAGGGGGCAATCTCTACTTCGACCAATGGGACTACGACTACAAAGCGCAGGTGCTGACGGCGAAGGAATGACGCCCGCGGCATCGCTCACACTCATGGGGAGGAAGTGCGGAATGAAAGGCAAGACCTTGCGTAAGTCCGGGCTGTGCATGGCGATGGGGATCTGCCTTGCCACGATGGGGATGCCGGTGCTGGCGGCCAACACCGACGGCTCGCTGGCCGGCCGGGTGGCCGCCGGGGCCGAGGTGACGGTGCGCAGCGCCGATACCGGCTTCACCCGCACCGTGAAAGCCGACGCCAACGGCAACTACCGTTTCCCATTCCTGCCGATCGGCACCTATCAATTGCAGACCAGCAAGGACGGCGCGGCGATCGGTTCGCCGATCGATGTGGTGGTGAGCCTGGGCAATGAGGCCAATATCAATCTGGGCGATGCGACCAATCTGGGCGCGGTGCAGGTCATCGGCTCGCGAGTGATCTCGCCGGTGGATGTGCGTTCTACCGAGTCGGCGACCAATGTGACGCGCGAAGCGCTATCGCGCTTGCCGGTCGAACGCGATCCTCTATCGGTTGCCCTGCTGGCGCCGGGCCTGACCAAGGGCGATAACGATCTGGGCGGGATTTCGTTCGGTGGCTCCTCGGTGGCCGAAAACTCGGTCTACATCAACGGCCTCAATGTCACCGATTTTTACAATCGAGTGGGTTTTTCCTCGGTCCCGTTCGGCTTCTATAAGGAGTTCCAGGTCAAGACCGGCGGCTACTCGGTCGAGTTCGGACGCACTACCGGCGGTGTGATCAATGCGGTGACGCGGTCGGGCACGAACGAGTTCCAGTACGGCACGGAGTTTGTATGGGAGCCGCACTCGGCCCAATCCAAAGGCAAGGATCGCTACGCCAATGGCCGCCGCTATCTGACCTACAGCCACGATGACTACGACCGCTCCAGCCTGAACGCATTTGCCTCCGGTCCGATCATCAAGGACAAGCTGTTTTTCTTCGCCATGTACGAGGCGCGGGACTACCAGCCCAACAACACCGACGACCGAGGCACTACCTTGTCGAAGGGCGATGCGGACAACGGCTTCTGGGGCACCAAGCTGGATTGGCAGATAAACGACAAGAATCTGCTCGAATTTCTAGCTTTTTCGGATAAGGACGAAACGGTCACCAAGATCTACGATTTCGATGCCGATACTGGCAAGCGCGCGGGCAATACCGACACCACGTACTCGCATAGCGGCGGCAAGAATTGGGCGTTGACCTACACGGGCTATCTGACGGAAGCATTCTCCGCCAAGGCGATGTACGGAAAGAACGAGCGCAATCGCGCTACCAACAGCCTTACAGACATCAATTGCAACCGCGTTGTAGACAGCCGCGACGTTGATCTGGATATTCGCACCGGCTGCACCAACAGCTCGCTGGTCGAAGAGGCAGTGGACGATCGCGAGGCCATGCGCCTGGACTTCGAATGGTCGCTTGGCAACCACGTGCTGCGTTTTGGCGTGGACCGGGAGAAGAACACCTCCGAATATCAGCGTGCCTATCCTGGGCCCGGCGGCTTTCGCTACGACATCGTCCATCTCCAGCCCGGACGACCGTTGCCCAACCCTGGTGGCGGCGTGTCGCCGCCGAGCGGCGACTACATCCGCGCTCGCAGGCTCGAAGTGGACGGCACCTTCGAAACCATCAACAGCGCCTATTACATCGAGGACAACTGGCAGGTCACTCCGGATCTGATGCTCAACGCCGGCCTGCGCATGGAGGCGTTCGACAACAAAGACAGCGAAAAGCGCAGCTACATCAAGATCGACGACATGCTCGCACCGCGTCTGGGTTTCTCTTGGGATTTCAACGGCGATGGTCGCACCAAGGTATTCGGCAATATGGGGCGTTATTTCCTGCCGGTGGCGAACGTCATCAACATCAAGCAGGCGGGTGGCTTCCTGGATGAGCGAACCTACTATGCGTTCGGCGGCTACGAGGTTCGCACCGAAGGTGGCCGAGAGTACCTATATCCGATCCTCGGACCGCAAATCGGTCCCGTCGACAACTCCCAAGGCGATGGCAGTGTCGGCGATCTCCGCGGCGAGGTCGATGCCGATATAGATCCGGTCTACCAGGACGAACTGATCCTCGGCTTCCAGACCATGTTGGGCGAAAAGTGGTCGTGGGGCGCCCGCGGAATTTATCGAAAATTGCATAACGCCATCGACGATATGGAGATTACCTCCAATGGCATCGTCTGCGACGGTACGCCGGGTGAAGTGGGATTCGTGATGGCCAACCCCGGCAAGAATCTGAAGGTCTACACGGACACCAATTGCGATGGGGCCAATGACAATTACGTCAACATCGACACCTCGCGCGCGGGCTGGGCGATGTACGACTCCGACGGCAATTACGTGGGCGATCGCGGCTGGGACAAGCCCAAACGTGTGTATCGGGCGCTGGAATTCGTGGTCGACCGGGCATGGGACGACAAGTGGGAATTCAATGCGTCCTACACATGGTCGCAGACTCAGGGAAATGCCGAGGGTCCGGTGACCTCGGACTTCAACTTCGCCGATGCCGGCCGCACCGAGGCCTTCGACAACCCCTGGGTCAACTACGGCGCTTATGGTTATCTTCCCAATGATCGCCGCCATCAGATCAAGGCCCGCGGTACGTATGCGATCAACGACAATTGGCAGATCGGCGCGACCTTGAGCGCCCAATCCGGACGGCCGATCAGCGCGATGGGCACAGGCAATCCGTTCGATGAAACCACCTTCCACAGCTTTTTCATCTGCGTGGCGAACTGCGGTTCGGAGATTCCCTCGGAGAGGCTCTATCAGCTGTACGGTCGCGGTACAGTCGGACGTACGCCGTGGACCTACGACGTCGGCGCCAGCTTGACGTACCAGCGCAAGTTTGGCCGAGCTAATTTCAAGGCCAAGCTGGCGGTCTACAACCTGTTCAATCAGCAGCGCACGATCGAAGTGGATGAGGAAGGTCTCGGCGATCCCGACGCGACGTTCTTGCGGCCGGTGGGATTCCAGTCGCCGCGTTACGGCCAATTGACTTTATCCTTGAATTTCTAAGCACAACCGTTCTCTCGACCCTTGGTGGCCCTGTGACGCGGGGCCGCCCTTTCTCTACCTCGACAGGGCCCTTCCACCGATGCGACGCGACACAGTGCGGTGGACGGCCCTGTTTTTTTTCGCCATGGCCTGCGCGGCGACGGCCGCGCAACCTGCGGATCCGCGCCAGGCCGCGCTCGACCGCATCGTCGATGACGTGCAGGCGCGCTATCGCTTGCCCGGTTTCGCGGTGGCCGTGGTCGAGAACGGCGAGGTGGTCTATCGCCGCACGCAAGGCGAGCTGATCGCCGGATCGGGCCGCAAGATCGGCGCCGACAGCGTGTTCAAGATCGCTTCCAACACCAAATCCATGACCACCGCGACTTTGGCGCGATTGGTCGATGCCGGCAAGCTGCGCTGGGACGACCCGGTGACGAAGTACCTGCCGGACTTTCGCATGCACGAGGATTGGGTCACGCGCGAGATGCAAGTGCGCGACCTGCTGATCCACAACAGCGGTCTGCGCGCCGGCGCCGGCGATCTGATGCTGTGGCCGGAGCCCAATACCTTCACCCGCGCCGACATCCTGCACGGCCTGCGTTATCTCAAACCGGTGCACAGCTTCCGCTCGCGTTACGACTACGACAATCTGCTTTACATCGTCGCCGGCGAAGTGGCCGCCAAGGCCGGCGAACTGCCCTACGAAACGCTGTTGCGGCGCGAGGTGTTCGAGCCCCTGGGCTTGAAGCGCTGCCAGATCGGCGCCTGGGGCCTCGACGCGGTGGGCGATGTGGCGCAGCCGCATGCGCGCCACGGCGATCGTTACGTGCTGGTGCGCCCCGACGCGCCGCAGGTGCCCGCCACCACCATGGACCCGGCCGGCGGCGTGCGCTGTAGCTTGAACGACATGACCGCCTGGGTGCGCGCCTGGCTCGATCCGCAGGCGCGCGACAGCAGCGGCCGACCGTGGCTGTCGCGCGCGCAGCGCGAAGCGGTGTGGCGCGCGCAGATGCCGATGAACGTCTCGCAGCGTCAGCGCGACTGGTCGAACACCCATTTCGCCGCGTACGGCTACGGCTGGCGCTTGAGCGACGCGCAGGGCGCGTTCAAGGTCTCGCACACTGGCACCTTGATGGGCATGTATTCGCTGGTGACTCTGCTGCCCGAGCGCAACGGCGGCTTCGTGGTGATGATCAACGGTGACGCCGGCGATGCGCGCAGCGTGTTCGACCAGGTCTTGACCGATTACTTCACCGCGCCGCAGCGCCAGCGCGGCGCGGGCTGGTTCGCCGATGCGATCGCGCGCGAGGCGCAGTCGCCTTCGGCCAGCCGCGCGCCGGACACCTCCCAGCGCACGCCGGCGACGTCCGCGCAACTGAGCGGGCGGTTGGGCGTGTACCGCGATCCCTGGTTCGGCGAGGCCGAGGTCTGCGCGCGTGACGGAACGGTGACGTTCGCCGCACGCAAGTCGCCGCTGCTGACCGGTAAGATCGTCCGGGTCGGCCCGCGTCTGCTGGTCGATTGGGGCGCCGAGGAAGTCGATACCGAGGCCTGGATCGATTTCGCCGCGTTCGACGGCGCCAGCCCGAACTCCCAGGCCGCTACCTTCGTCATGAGCAAGGTCGATCCCGATGCGGACTTCAGCTACGACTTCGAAGACCTGGCGTTCGCGCGTATCGGCGATTGCCGTTGAGGTCTGCGCGCTCGGCGTGCTGATCGGCTGCGTCGCGGCCGTGCGTTCGCCGCAGGCCCAACCCGACACGGCGGCAGCAGGCGCCAAGCCCGTCGCGCCGGTCGTGTCGCCGGCGGCCGATGCGGCCGCGGCCGGCATGGTCGAGATCCGCGCCCTGGTGCCGGATCTGGTGCTGGACATCCGTTACGCCGGTACCGACAACTTCGTCGGCCGCGCCGTCGACGGATATCAGGCGCCGGCTTGCTACTTGCACAAGAGTGCGGCCGAAGCGCTGACGCGGGTGGAGCGCGCGCTGCGTGCGCAAGGCCTGCGTCTGAAAATCTACGACTGCTATCGCCCGGTGCGCGCGGTGCGGCACTTCGTGCGCTGGGCCGGCGATCTCGAGGATCAGACGACCAAGCCGCGGTATTACCCGAAGCTGGACAAGCGCGTGCTGCTGGGCGATTACATCTCGCCGACCTCCGGGCACAGCCGCGGGGCGACCTTGGATCTGGGGCTGATGGAGCGTTATCGCGACGATTACCGCGACTTGGACATGGGCACTGGCTTCGACTATTTCGACGAGTTGGCCCACACCGACTCGCCCAATGCCAGCGCGGCCCAACGCGCCCACCGCGAGCGGTTGCGCGCGGCGATGCGCGGCGAGGGTTTCGAGAACTACCCGCTGGAATGGTGGCATTACACCTACCGGCCGGAACCCACGCCGACGACGGCGTTCGATTTTCCGGTGAACTGAGCTGACGTGGCAGCGGTAGCTGGTTCTGTGTCAGAGGCCGATTCGATGACGGTGACGAGCATGGGCGAGGAACGGAAACGGCCGGGCGAGTGGGCCGCGCGGGTGTGCGGATGGCTGGTATGCGCGGCCTTGGCCGGATGTGCGAGCGTGGCGCCGCCGCTGGCGGATTCGCGTTCAACGGTTGCGGGAGGGAGCTTGAGCCCGGACGCTCTGGCTTCATCCGCTTCGGCCGAACTTGCCCGTCGGGTCGACGCGTTGATGGCCGATTATCAAGGCCAAGTGCCCGGCGCCAGCGTGCTGGTGCTGCGCGACGGCAAGCCGCTGCTGCGGCGCGGTTATGGCCTGGAGGTGCTGGAAAGCGGTCAGGCGGCGTCGTCGCGAACCAACTACCGGCTGGCTTCGGTGACCAAACAATTCACCGCCGCGGCGATCCTGCTGTTGGCCCAGGACGGCAAGCTGAGCCTGGACGATCCGATCAAACGCTGGCTGCCGTCGCTGCCCAAGGCGGCCGATGCGATCATGGTCCGGCAGATCCTGAGCCATCAATCGGGCCTGATCGATTACGAGGACGTGATGCCGGAGAGTTTCGACGCCGACGCCCACCAGATGCACGACAGCGATGTGCTCAAGGTGCTCGAAGGCCAGGACCGCACCTACTTCGCGCCCGGCAGCGGTTATCGCTACAGCAACAGCGGCTACGCACTGCTGGCGTTGACCGTTGGCAAGGCATCGGGTCAGGACTTCGCGACCTTCCTGCGCGAACGGATCTTCCGGCCATTGGGCATGCGCGACACCGTCGCTTACGAGCGGAGCGTGTCCGAACCGGCGCATCGCGCCTACGGTTACAGCTTCGAAGGCGGGCGATGGTTGCGCACCGACCAGAGTTCGACCAGCGCGGTGCTCGGCGACGGCGGCATCTACTCCTCGATCGACGATCTGGCCAAGTGGGATGCGGCGCTGTACGACGACCGCTTGCTCAGCCAGACCTCGCGCAAGCTCGCCTTCACCGCGCATACCCCGACCGACGTGGCCGATATCGGCTACGGCTACGGATGGCGCATCACCGGCGAGACCTTGTGGCATTCGGGCGAAACCATGGGCTTTCGCAACGTGATCGTGCGTTGGCCGCAACGCCGGTTGACCGTGGTGGTGCTGACCAACCGCAACGATCCCGAACCGTATCGCCTTGCATTGCGGATCGCCGAGGCGTACCTGCCGTCGAGTCCGCCCAGGCGGTAATGGCTCGAAGCGCCTGAAGAGGCGGCGCGAGCCGCGACCGCGAGACCCGCATAACGGCGCACACACAAACCGACACCGTCGCTTCGTTGTCGCGGTCGCGGCTTGCGCCGCTCCTACTGGGGCTGCGGCCAAGGACAGAAGGATTCGCGGCGCGGATGGAACGCTGTGGGCCGCGTTTCCCAGCGGCATATTCTTGCTATTAAATAGCGCGCTATGTAAATTGCACGACATGAACAAGCCACCCGCCACCGCCAAGCCGCCGCACGCCAGCTTGTTGCTCGACGACCAATTGTGTTTCGCCCTGTACTCGACCGGGCTGGCGCTCAACAAGGTCTACCGCAAGCTGCTGAGCAAGCTCGGTCTGACCTATCCGCAGTATCTGGCGATGATGGTGCTGTGGGAGCGCGACGGGATCACGGTGTCTGAGATCGGCGAGCGTTTGTTCCTGGACTCGGCCACGCTGACGCCGCTGCTCAAACGGCTGGAAGTCGCGGGCCTGTTGACCCGAACCCGCGCGGCCAGCGACGAGCGTCAAGTCATCATCGAGCTCAGCAAGAGCGGGCGCGCGCTCAAAGCCAAGGCCCAGAGCGTTCCGACCGGCGTGTCCTGCGCGGTGGAAGGCTGCAGCCTGGAACAGTTGACCTTGCTGAAGACGCAGTTGGAGACGCTGCGCACCCGCCTGATGCGCGATGCCTAGCCTTCCGGGATTTTGAAACCACGCTGCACGCGCCGACACGCTCGTGTCGCAGGGTGGAAACGGCGCACGACAATAGTTAATCCGTTAACGGCGCAACCGATCGCGAATTCGCTTCTGATTCCCTGTGACCCGCATCTCGTAACTCGTTACCCGTTGCCACCCTCTTTCCCCAGCTTCCGCCTCACTTACCACTCAACCGGAGCACCACCATGTCCATCGAAAAAGTCCTCTATACCGCTCACGCCCACGTCACCGGCGGTCGCGACGGCCGCGCCGTGTCTTCCGACAACGTGCTCGACGCCAAGCTGACCACCCCGCGCGAACTCGGCGGCGCCGGCGGCGACGGCACCAACCCCGAACAGTTGTTCGCCGCCGGTTACTCCGCCTGCTTCATGGGCGCGCTGAAGTTCGTCGCCGGTCGCGAGAAGATCGCGTTCCCGGCCGATGCGGCGATCGACGGCAGCGTCGGCATCGGCCCGATTCCGACCGGTTTCGGCATCGAAGTCGAACTGAAGATCTCGCTGCCGGGCCTGCCGCGCGAGCAGGCGCAGGAGTTGGTCGACAAGGCCCACGTGGTCTGCCCGTACTCCAACGCGACCCGCGGCAACATCGACGTGACCTTGACCCTGGTCTGAACTTGAAACGCGCGCGCCGTCGCGATACGACGGCGACGCAGGCGATAGTTCTTCGCGGCCCAGATGCGCAAGCGTCCGGGCCGCGTCGTTTATGCGAGCGCATCGACCGACGCCGCGGCCGCGATGCTGGCCACGCTGGCGACAAACCTGTGTCGCAGCGCCGAAGCAGGCACCCGTCGAATCGTCGATATGACGACCGGTGAGTTTGCGTGAGCTAGGTACATCACTCTGAATGCGCTCAGCAAAGAGTGAGAAAGCGTGAGTTTTGCGAGTGATTTCTGTTAATAGACTGCTAAGCGAACGCACAGACTCGCATCGGGGTTTCGTTTTCTCCTAAACACGAGCCGGATCGCTCTCTAACGCTGTCGAAATGATTTCGTCGCTGTCGGACGACTGGGCCACGCGCCCGGTCACCTCGTCGGCACGGACGCGACGCGGTGTGATGCCGTAATGCCGAAGGTTCTCGTCCTTCGACCGTCCCGCCCGTGCCCGAATTGGCTAACGGAGGATCGGTCATGCCTGCACGCAGCCAACGTCGTCTTCGCTTTCACCCGCTCAGCCTCGGCGTCGCGCAGGCGATACCTTTCCCGTCGCCAAGGCCAAGGCGCGCGGCGCACGTCCCATGTCCAAGACCAAGCGTGCCGCCTCGCGCGGCACCGGTAGCAAGGCGAAACCGCGCTGCGACTCGCCGCGACTCGCCGCCGCCACACCGCGAACCGCCCCTCCGTCGGGCGCGGTGACCCCGTCGGCGCCTTGGTGCGACGAGGCTTCGGCCCGGGCTCAGTAAGCCGGGTCGGTAGTGCATCAGTGCGGCGATTGGGTGGCGCTACTGGCTCCGGTACGCTGGACCGGAGTCAGTAGTCGCTTTGAGACTTGAACGGGGAGCTGTCCAGGCCGTCGCGGATCGCTAACAGGGGAATCCACATCGCCGCGCATGCGGCGATGTTTTTTTGGGGCGATGTTTTTTGAAGTCTTTTGTGGGAGGGGCTTCAGCCCCGACGCCTTTCGTTCCGATCGCAGTGCGATTCGGCGAGTCGCGAACGCACAGGCTCTGGTCGAAAAGCGTCGAGGCTGAAGCCCTCCCACAAAAGACTTCGAGGCTTTGTCGCCGAAGCCTCGGCCTCTTACAGAGCCTCGCGCCGCCCGCACAAATGCCCCTTTCGCAACAGCGCACGGCCGCATTTAACGCAACAGCGACACCAGTCTGGGAAAACGCGCGATTACCAGCCGGTCCAACGCGAACACCAGCAGCAACGATGCGCCCAGCAACGGAAACAACACGCCGCAGCCGAGCGCGATCAGCGCGATCGTGCGCAGCCGCGTCGGCGCCGGCGTGGCGGGTGCGCCCAGGCGGCCGCGCGGGCGCCGGCGCCACCACATCCACGTGCCGCTGCAAGTCAGCACCACGATGCCGATGCACGGCAACAGCATCACGATCTGGTTGGCGCGGCCGAAGTAATTGCCCATGTGCAGTTGCACGCCCAGTTCCACCGCCTGCGCGGCCCAGCCGTAATCGGCGAAGCCGGTGTCGCCGGCGATGCGGCCGCTGTAGCGGTCCACGTGCACGGTGCGCTGGCCCTGCGGCCGGTTCGGATAGACCACCGCGGTGTAGACGCCGTCTTCGCCGCGCGGCAGCGACAGGCGATAGTCGCCGCGCAGGCCGTGGGCGGCGAAAGCGCGCGCGGCGGCATCGATGCCGATGTCGAATCGCTGCGCGGCGTGCGCATTGCCATGGGCGTGGTGGGCATGCGCGGAGGCCGGCATCGGCGCATCGCGCAAGGTCCACGGCGTTTCGCCGATCGCCTGGGACAAGGTCGTCGCCGGTTTGGCCGGCGACGGTGCGTGATGGCGATGTTCAGACGGATAGCCGATGCCCAACTGTTGCGTTCCCGCGCGCAGCAGATCGCCCCACACGTTGGCCCAGGGCAGTCCGGTGAGGATCAGGAACACGATCAACGCCGCCGTCCACACGCCGACGCTCGAATGCAGGCTGCGCCAGAACGGCCGGCCGCGCTCGCGCCATTGCGGCGACAGCGCCCGGCGCCAGCCGCGTTCGCGCGGCCACCACAGGTACGTGCCGGTGGCGATCAGCAGCAACGCCCAGCACGCCGCCAGTTCGACGATGGCATCGCCGAAGCGGCCCAGCATCAGTGAGCCGTGCATGGTGTCGGCGAATCCGACCAGGGTGCGGGTATACACGAAGGCGCCGTGCACGCGCGCGCTGCCTGGATCGACGAACACGCGCAGCGGCTCGCCGCGTTCGGGCGTCACGAACACTTGCGCGGTGCGGCGCGGATCCGACGGCAGATCGATCCGGGTGACCTCGCCCGGGTAGGCCGCCCGCGCGGCGGCGATCAGCCGCGACAGCGGCAGGTCGGCCTGGCGTTGCGGCGCGAACCGCAGCGGTGCGTGCACCGCGTCTTCGATCTCGTCGTTGAACAGATAGATCGAACCGGTGATCGCCAGGATCAACAGTAGCGGCGCCACGAACAGGCCGGCGTAGAAATGCCAGCGCCACACCGTGCGGTACAGATGGCGGTCGTGGCGCGGCGGGTTCATCACAAGCTCCGCGAGTAGGTCAGTTCGACGCTGCGCGGCGCGCCCAGGTAAACCTGGGTGGCGCTGTAGCCCGACCAGTCGGCGTAGAACTCGTTGGCGAGGTTGCGCACGCGCAGCGTGTAGCGTCCGCTGGCGCCGTTCCAGTCCACCGCCGCGTCGGCGACGGTGTGGCCGCGCACCCGGTAGGTATTGGCGTTGTCGGTATAAAAATCGCCGACGTGGCGCAGGCCCAGGTTGAAGCCCAGCGGCAGCCGGTCGAGCCGGTACCAAGCATCGAGGCTGGCGGTGCGTTCGGGCACGTTGGACGGACGGTTGCCGCCGCGGTCGGCGCCGCCGGCTTCGCGCAGACGATCGAAGCGCGCCGACAAGCGCGCGAGGCTGGCGTCGATGCGCAGGCGCGCGCTGACCTGCGCGCTCAGCGACAGCTCGACGCCGCGCGAGGACTGGCGGCCGTTCTGCACGCTGATCTGCGGCTGCAGCGGGTCGCGGGTGAGGATGTCGTCCTGGCGCAGCCGGTACACCGCCGCGTTAAAACGCAGGCGCTGGTCCAGCAACGCGCTGCGCAGGCCCAGTTCGATCGAGTCGCCGTGGCTGAGGTCGAAGGCGTTGTTGCGCTGGTTGATGGTCAGAAACGAGCTGACCGGCAGCACCGCGCTGCTGTACTGCGCGTACAGCTGGCTGTCCGGACGCAGTTCGAACACGCTGCCCAGGCGCCAGGAGGTGGGCGAGAACTCGCGGCCGAAACGGCTGCGCAAGCCGCTGTCCAGATCCAGATTGCGCCGTTGCAGATCGATGCGTTCGTGGCGCAGGCCGCTCACCAGCAGCCAGCGCGGGGTGAGATTGAGCGCGTCTTCGACGAACACCGCCGCGACCTTGACCCGGGTGCTGAAATCGTTGCGGCCGTCGCTGAAGTTGGCCGGCGTGTCGGTGGGGAATCGGCCGCGTTCGCGCGCCAGCGCATCCACCGGCGCGGCGTGGCCGAAGCGGCGCAGGTTGAAGAAGTCGGTATCGCTGTATTCCAGCCCGGCCGAGAAGCGGTGGCGGCGGCCGGCCAGCAGGCCGTCGTGGGCGAGGGTGAAACGCTGGTTCCAGACCCGCTGATCGTGATGGATGCGCGCGGCGCTGCGTTCGAACAGGCCGGTCGCCGGGCGATAGCTGAAATCCTCGCTGTTGTCCCAGCGCCGGCGCGCGTCGTAGACGCTGGCCTCGTTGCTCAGGCGCCAGCGCTCGCCAAGCTGGTAATCCAGGCGCGTGCGCAGCCACCACGAGCGCGAATCCATGCGTCCGTCGCCGACGTTGTAGTTGCGCGCGCGCGCGGCCTTGTCGATCACCCAGCCGCTGGGGCCGCCGACCAAGTCGCTGGGTTCGGCGGCCACCGCGGCCGGTACCAGTGGGGTGCCGAAGTAGGCGGTGTCGAAATCGTCGCGCTGGTAGTCCAGTGCGACCTGCGCGCTGAGCGCATCGCCGGGCCGCCACAGCAGCGAGCCGCCCAAGGCCTGCGCGTTCGATGCGGTGCCGTCGACGTAGCCGTCGGAACGGTTGCCGCTGAGCACGCCGCGCACCGCCACGGTCGGGCTCAACGGCAGATTGCCGTCGAGTCCGAATCGCGCGCTGGCGTGACTGCCGTAACCGAGCAGCAGTTCGCCGCCGCGCTGGTCCAGGTCGGCGGCCTTGGGCACGAAGTTGATCGCGCCGGCCAGCACGCCTTCGCCGTACAGCACCGACGCCGGGCCCTTGAGCGCTTCCACGCGTTCGAACTGAAAGCTGTCCCAGTTGCGCGAGGAGAAGCCCGAACTGGTCAGTCGCACGCCGTCGCGCAGATACGAGACCGCGCCGCTGGCGAAGCCGCGCATCGAGGCGACGCCGGGCTGGCCGGGCAGGTTGCCGGCCATCACGCCGGGCATCGCGCGCAGGACCTCCACGCTGTCGCGCAGGCCGCGCGCCTGGATGTCGCCGGCATCGAGCACGTCCACGGTCGCGGGAATCTCGCCCGCCGACAGTCCCAGGCGGCTGGCGGTGACGGCCGCGGCGGCTTGCGCCTGCCCGCGCTGGCCGTGCACGCGCACCGCGTCGAGGTCGACCGCATCGGCGGCGGCCGCCCGGGCGATGGGCGCCGCGCCGGCCAGCAGCGCGGCGGCCAAGGCCGAGGGAATCAAAAGACGGGTGGTGCGATCGGGCATGCGAAGTACAACGCGGTAAGGGGACAAAGCGGGCGCGCGCCGGGGCCGCAAGGCGCGGCCGCGGACGATGGCGGGTAAAACCGCGGACTGCGTCCGCTGCGAACGGCGGATACGAACGCTTGCGAAGGCGCGGAAGCGCAAAATGCTAGGCCGGCCCGCGCGCGGGCGTGTGCGGCAAGTTGCCGCAGTGGCGCGGCCGCGCATCGGCGGCGCTGTTGCGATGCGGCTTGGCGAATCGGCGGCCACCGCCTAGCCTGCAGGCCTTGCCGCAGCCGCGTCCGCATCTGCCTCAGGAGAACCGCATGCCGACCATCGAAGGACCGTTCGAGGTCAAACTCAGTCCGCAGCCGGTGCACGACGCGGCCGAGGGCAAGTTCGGCCGGATGTCGATCGACAAACGCTTCCACGGCGAACTGCAGGCCGCCAGCACCGGTGAGATGCTCGCGGCGATGACGCCGGTCAAGGGTTCGGCCGGTTATGTCGCCCTGGAGAAGGTCGAAGGCACGCTGGGCGGTCGCAGCGGAAGTTTTCTGATGGCGCATCGCGGGCTGATGGATCGCGGCGCGCCCGATCTGATCGTGACCGTGGTGCCCGACTCGGGCACCGGCGAGCTGACCGGCCTGAGCGGCCGGATGAACATCGATATCCGCGAAGGCGGCGCGCATTTCTACCGGTTCGACTACCGACTGCCCGAGGGCTGAGCCGCCGAACCTGGCGCGACCCGGCGCGGCGCGTGGCCATCCGGCTCATCCGGCAAAGACGCTGTCATCGGTCTCAAGCACCATTTACGGGACAATCCGTCGCGACACTGCCGCCGCCGTCGCCGACGATCCGTGCGAACTTGTGCGCCGATCCGTAGTCGTGCCGCCAGTGCGATCTTGCATCGCCTGGCCGCCGTCGCGGTGCCTGGCGCGGTTTGTCCCGTGTCGCATCCCAATCGCCCGGTGCGCCTCGCGCCGCCGCGCCTAGTGCCGCTGAAAACGCCCATGCGCCCCAACGTTCTGTTCCTGTCCGTCCTGCTTGCCGGCGCCGCGCTGCAGGCCGGCGACGCCTTCGCCCAAGGCCGCGAGGCCTGCACCAACGGCAGCACCCGCCTGCCGCCGACGGTCAACCTGCGCCTGGACAACGACCTGTTCGGCGGCCAGGACCAGGGCTACAGCAACGGCATCCAGCTGACCCTGGTTTCGCCGAATCTGGCCGACTACACCGACGATCCCTGCATTCCGCGCCTCGCGCGCTGGGTCAACCGTCATCTGGACGCGCTGCAGCCGGCAGAAGGCTTCGAGCAGCGCAACATGATCGCGACCTTTTCCCAGGGCATCTTCACTCCCACCGATTTCAGCCGCCGCGACCTGATCAAGGACGACCGTCCCTATGCGGCCGCGCTGCTGATGGGCCTGGGCTACAACGCGCGCAACGGCGATTTCCTGCAGACCACCCAGTTGCAGTTCGGCATCGTCGGCCCGTCGGCGCTGGGCAAGCAGGTGCAGAACGCGGTGCACAAGGCGCTGGGCGACGAAACCTTCAAGGGCTGGGACAACCAGCTGCACGACGAACCGGTGTTCCGCATCGTCCACGAGCGCATGCACCGTTACTCGGCCGGCGACGCGCACAACGGCACCTGGGGCTGGGATGCGATCAGCCACTACGGCGGCAGCTTCGGCAATCTGGCCACTTACGCCAACGCCGGCGCCGAACTGCGTTTCGGCCTGCGCCTGCCAGACGATTTCGGCAGCACGCCGTTGCGTCCGGCCGGCGAGAACACCGCGCCGACCCAGCACTACAACACCGGCAACCGTCCGTTCGCGGCGCACGTGTTCCTGACCTCGGACGTGCGCTGGGTGCTGCGCGACATCACCTTGGACGGCAACACCTTCCGCAACAGCCACAGCGTGGACAAGCGCGCGTTCGTGGGCGAAGTCGGGTACGGCGTGGCGCTGATGCACGGGCGCTGGAAATTCGCGCTGGCGCGTTACCACGGCACCCGCGAGTTCGAAGGGCAAAAGCAGACGCCGGTGTTCGGAAGCTTCACCGTGAGCCGGGCGTTCTGAGGCCAGCGGCGCGCAGCGCGAAGTCCTCCGCGGACGCGCCCCGACTGGGGCTGCGAGGTTTCGTGGATAGGGTTTGGGCTCTGACGCCTTTGTAGGCCCCAACCGGCGCGAAGTATGAAGTCTTTTGTGGGAGGGGCTTCAGCCCCGACGCTTCTGTGGGGCGGGGACTTCGATGCTGCGCGGCTGCGTTGCGCCGTGCCGGGCATCGGGCCGGCGACGGGTCGCGACCGGGACGTTTGGCGGATTCGCTATGGCGATAACCTGGAATACTGACGCCATGAGCGAAACCGCCGTACGTCCGACGTCTGCTGCCCGTGCGCCGGCGCGGCGCTGGTGGAGCGGGCTGTTCTGGAAATGCCTGCTGTCGATGTTGATCGCTTGCTGGGTCAGTACCGGCCTGTTGTCGGTGCTGGGTCTGTACCTCACCCGGATCGAGGTGCGCGACAACATGGCTCCACCGGTATTGGAGCGCGCGATGCGGCGCGAACTGCAGCAACTGGGGCCGCTGCCCGAACTGTCCACGCTGTCGCGCGGCCAGTGCGAGGCGATGCTGCAGGCGCTGGCCGTGCGCGTGGTCGGCATGGACACGCGACGCTGGATGAGCTCATACAGCTTCGCCGGCGGCACCCGCGACGGCCGTATCGCGATCCGCTATCGCGACCGCGACGGTCATCTCTGCCAATACCCCAACCGGCCCAGCGCGCCGCTGGCGCAGGCATTGGAAGAAGCCCAGCATGAAGCCGCGACCACCCACAACGCCGCGCCCCGGCATAACGAACGCGAAGGCGACTGGATCAGCGTGGTGGCGCTGCCGTTGGCCGATGCGCCCGGCGCGAGCCTGACGATGGGCCAGCATTCCGGCGGAACGATAGCGACCTTCATGCGCGCGGACTCGGGCGACCTGGAAGGCCTGGTGATCTATCTGATGGTGATCAGCGCGATGTCGGCGGTGGCGGTGGCGACCTTGTTGACGCGCCGCATCGGCCACGCCGAACACGTCGCCGACGCCTGGGCCGCGGGCGAGCTGGACGCGCGCATCCACGATCCCGGACGCGACGAGTTCGGCCGCCTGTCGCAGCGCTTCGATCGCATGGCCGATGCCTTGAGCGAAGTGATCCAGGTGCGCCAGGCGCTGGCGGTCGCGGAAGAGCGCAACCGCATGGCGCGCGATCTGCACGACACCGCCAAGCAGCGCAGTTTCGCGTTGGGCTTGCAGCTCAGCGTGCTCGATCACCTCAACGAACGCGACGGCGGCGACGGCCGCGATCCGCGCCAGCGCGCGCTGATCAAGGCCGCGCTGGGCCTGACCGGACAGTTGCAGCGCGATCTGGCCGACGTGATCCAGCGCTTCTCGGCGCCGACCGTGGCCGAGCAGGGGTTGCGCAAGGCTTTGGAGGACACGTTCTCGCATCTGCTCGGCGGCAGCGAGATCGAATGGCGGCTGTTGCTCGACGGCGTCGCCGAGCGCGGCCTGAGCGGATTCCCGCAGCACGCCGGCCAATTGCTGCTGATCGCCACCGAAGCGGCCGCCAACAGCCTGCGTCACAGCGGCGCGCGCCGGATCGAAGTGGTGCTCAACAACTCCGGCAACCGCTACGGCTGGACCATCCAGGACGACGGCTGCGGTTTCACCATCAGCGAACACGAAGCCACCGGCATGGGTCTGGCCAACATGCGCCTGCGCGCGCGCACCTTGCCCGGCGGCGGTTTCCGCATCGCCAGTTCTCCCAGCGGCACGGTGGTGACGGTGTCGTTCACTCTCGAACCCGCGCAGGAGGTACCCGCATGAAGACCTCAGTGTTGTTGGTCGACGATCACGAAGTAGTGCGCAAGGGCATCCGCAGCCTGCTCAGCCTGACCGACGATTTCGAAGTGGTCGGCGAAGCCGCCGGCGGCGCCGAGGCGATCGAATTGGCGCGCGATCTGGCGCCGGATCTGATCGTGATCGATCTGATGATGCCCGACGTGGACGGCGTGCAGGCCATCCGCGCGATCAAGGGCCTGAGCCCGCGCAGCGCGATCGCGGTGCTGACCTCGACCGATCAGGACGATCTGGCCTTCGCCGCGATCGAAGCCGGCGCGCAGTCGCTGCTGTTCAAAAGCATGCTCGGCGACGAACTGCTGGCGACGCTGCGGCGCATCGCCGGCGGCGAGGCGGTGATCCATCCCTTCGTCGCCCAGCGCATCCTCAAGGCGGTGCGGCGCAAGCGCGAGCCGCGCGAGGATCCCTTCGCCTGTCTGACCGAGCGCGAGCTGGACGTGCTGCGCAAGCTCGCCGAAGGCGGCAGCAACGCGCGCATCGCCGCCGCGCTCAACATCGGCGAGAAGACGGTCAAGTCGCACCTGGGCAACGTGCTGGCCAAGCTGCATCTGGCCGACCGCACCGAGGCGGTCGCATTCGCGTGGAGGCGCGGATTGATGTCGGGCGAAAGCGACGCAGATTGAGCCTGCGCGCGCGGCCGGCGCGTTTCGTCCTGGGCCGCGTATCCGGCGCCTGCATGCTTGGGTTTGCATCGAAGGCGTCGTGCCGTGCACGGACCGCATCGCGGCGAGCGCGAGCGCGCGCAGCCGCGATTTCCTTGTCCATGGTGCGCCGAGGAATGAGCGCACGGCTTGCGCGCGCGTCTTCAGCCGCGCCCATGGGCGCGGTCGAAGGTAGGGAGGCAGGGCCTCCAGCACGTTTCATGAGGGTTGCTCGCTGCATCTCCAAGATCCCCTTCCCGAGAGGGGGTAGCCCGAAGCCGCGACGGTCCCCGCCGTCGCGGCTTCTTTTTTGGGCGTAGGGGTAAGAGCAAATCCCCTAGCCCCATTTTTCAAAGGGGGGAACTGAGCGCCGAGATCGGATGGATCTTCGCCAGGCCAATCGTTCGAGGATCGAGCGACGCCACTACATACCGCCACGACCTGTTCCCCCCTTTTAAAAAGGGGGGCTAGGGGGGGATTTGCTCTCGCTCTCGCTCTTGCCTTCGCCCCTGCTCCACAAACCCCACCCCACAGCGTTGCACCCGCGCCGCTGACCGCCGCGCCCGGCTTGAGCGATGATGTGCGTCCAGCGCGCGCCGATCGCGCGCGCTCTCGAGGAGAACGCGCATGTTCGAGTTGTCGTCGTTGTTGGCGTTCGCCGGCCTGGCTTTGGTGATGGTGCTGACTCCGGGACCGAACATGGTTTACCTGGTGTCGCGCTCGATCTGCCAAGGCCGCAAGGCCGGGTTGATTTCGTTGGCCGGCGTGGGCGTGGGCTTCTTCTTCTATCTGTTCGCCGCCGCCTTCGGCATCACCGCGCTGCTGTTCGCGGTGCCTTACGCCTACGACGCGCTGCGCATCGGCGGCGCGGCGTACCTGCTGTGGATGGCCTGGCAGGCGGTCAAGCCCGGCGGCCGCTCGCCGTTCCAGGTGCGCGAGCTGGCGCCCGACAGTCCACGGCGCTTGTTCGTGATGGGTTTGCTGACCAGTCTGCTCAATCCCAAAGTGGCGATGTTCTATCTGGCCCTGCTGCCGCAGTTCATCGATCCGCACAAGAGCGTGATGCTGCAGTCGCTGGCGCTGGGCAGTCTGCAGATCTGCATCAGCGTGGGAGTCAACGCCTTGATCGTCGCCGGCGCCGGCGGCATCGCGAATTTTCTCGCCGAGCGGCCGCGTTGGGTCGCCGCGCAGCGTTGGGTGATGGGCGGCGTGTTGTCGGCGCTGGCGTTGCGGATGGCGGCCGACGCGCGCCGTTGAGTCGCGCTCAGGGCGCGCGTCCGGCGGCCTGGTCGCGCGCGCGCTGGATGATCGCGCGCACTTGCGCGCGGTCGCGGTGACGCGAGATCGCCACCGCGCCCAGTTCGATCGCCCGCTCGCGCATCCGCGCGGTGACGTCGTAATGGCAGCCGCTGAGCTTGTCCTGGAACGAGACCCGCGGCTTGCCCAGCTTGTGCGCGAAGGCGTGCAGCTCATCGAGCGTGTCGGCCATCAGATGGGCCCAGCGCTCGCCGCGCCAGGGCCAGACGGCGTCGTCGACGTAGACGGTCATGGCGTTCTCCACGAAAACGGGCGGCGCGGCATACGCGTTGGAGCGGATTCCGGGGCAGGGGGCGGCCGCGATGCGGGCAAGGCACGGCGGATGTGCCGAGAATATCGGACAATCGGCCCATCGCGAGCGAACCCCCGCCGCTTGCCGGAGTCGTCATGCAGCTGTCGGCCATCCATCACGTCGCGATCATCTGTTCCGATTACCCGCGTTCCAAGCGCTTCTACACCCAGGTGCTGGGCCTGCGCGTGCTCGCCGAGGTCTACCGCGAGGCGCGCGGCTCCTACAAGCTGGATCTGGCCCTGCCCGACGGCAGCCAACTGGAACTGTTCTCGTTTCCCGAACCGCCGCCGCGGCCCTCGTATCCGGAAGCCTGCGGTCTGCGCCATCTGGCCTTCGCGGTCGAGGACATCGATGCCTGCGTGAGCGAGCTGCAAGGCCACGGCATCGCGGTCGAACCGGTGCGCGCGGACGAGTACACCGGCCGTCGCTACACCTTCTTCGCCGATCCCGACGATCTGCCGATCGAGTTCTACGAGCGCGGTTGACGCGCCCGCCGCTCAGGCCTTGATCACCGAAAACCCCTGCGCGCGCCAGGCCTCGAAGCCGCCGGCCAGCGGCCGTACCCGTTTGAAGCCGCGACGGTGCAGCTCGCGCGCGAGGGTGGCGGCGGACGCCTCGTTGGGGCAATCGCAATAGACGATGACCTCGTCGCGGCGTTCCGGCGGAATCCCGCTGAGATTGTCGTCGCTCAGCGAGGCGACGAAGATCGCGCCGGGAATCCAGCCCGAATGGTCGCGCTGTTCGTTCGAGCGCACGTCCAGGATGGTCGGGCCGCCGCCGTTTTCCAGCAACTGGCCCAGTTCGACGACCGAGATCCGCGCCATCCGCAACTCGCGCAGGAACAACTGCCGCTTGAGCAGCTTGTAGCCAACCAAGCCCGCGATCAACACGCCAATCAAGACCAGGCCGTACCGCCCCAACGTTTCCAACCCATCGAGTAAATCGTTCACCGCCCGATGAAACACCGCTCCCAAGGCCACCGCCACGCCCGCCCACAACAACGCGCCCAAGCCGTCGTACAGCGCGAAACGGCGCGGCGAGGTCCCGGTTTCGCCGGCCAGGGTGGTCGCGACCGCGGCGAAGCCCGGCACGAACTTGGCCACCACCAGCGACGGCGCGCCCCAACGCGCGTAAATGCCGCGGGTCATCAGCACGCAAGAATCGGGCGACAGCGAGACCTTGCACATCAGCCGCAGCAAGGCCGCGCCGATCCGGCGCCCACCCAGATACCACAGGCTGTCGGCCAACAAGGCGGCGAGCGCGGCGACCAGCAGAATCGGCAACACCGCGAGCCACAGCTCGGGCTGGTGGTCCACCGCGATCGCGGTGGTGACGATGATCGGCGGATACGCCGGTACCGGCAGGCCGCCCTGATCGAGGAACACGCTGACGAAGACCACGAGCAGGCCGTAGGTCTGAATCAGATGCAGCAGCGTGTCCATCGAAGCAATCCGTCGTGCGGCCGGTGCGGCCCATGCGCAGTCTCCGCGCGCCGGCGTCGCGCCGCAATCGCATGCCGGACACGCACTGTTGCGGCGATCGCGTTCGCGGGCCGCGGCTTATCCGGCGCGCGCCGGGGCGCCGTCGAGCGCGCGCAGTGGCGCGCCGCGCCAGGCCATCCAGGTCAGCGCGCCCAGCAGCAAGGCCGCACCGGTCAGCAGCGGCCGCGCGCCGACGTATTCGACCGTGGCGCCGGCCCCGATCATCGCCAGCGGCAGACTCGCCAGACTCAACGCCGCGACCGCACCGAGCGCATGGCTGCGCAAGGCCTGCGGCGCGCGCCGCATCAATTCGGCGTTCTCGATCGGCGCCAACGGCCCGGCGCCGAAGCCGGCCAGGGCGCCGGCGAGAATCCGCCACGACGGCGGCGCCAGCGCCAGGATCGCCACCGCCAGGCTCAGCAACGCGCAGCCGCCGAGGAACACCGCGCGCCGGCTCAGCCGATGGCCGTACAGCGCATAGCCCAGCGCGGCCAGCGCCGAAGCGCCGCCGGCTGCGGACAAAAACAGGCCCAGATCGATCGCCGCGCCGCCTTGGGCGCGGTACAGCGCCGGCATCACCACCGCCTCGATCGCGCCGAACGCCGCCACGAACGCGGTCGCCAATACCACCAGCGCGCGCAGCAGGCGCTGACTCAGCACGAAGCGCAGTCCGGCCATCGCACCGCGCCAGCCGCTGTGATCCAGGTGCAGGCGCCGCCGCCGCGCGCCCGGCAGCGAAACCGCGTCCAGGCACGCCGCGGCCAGCGAGCAGGCCGCGGTGAGGTACAAGGTGGGCGCCATGCCGAAGGCGGCGATCGCCACACCGGCCAGCGCCGGGCCGGTCAATGCGGCCAGACTCATCAGCATTTCGTCGAACGAGGTCGCCCGTTCCAGCCGCATTCGCGCCAGCCGCGCCAGTTCGGGCCGACGCGAATCGGCGGCGACCCGGGTCGGCCCGTCGAGCACGGCGCCGGCGGCGATCAGCAGCAACAGCAGCGGCAAGTTCAGCGCGTCCAAGCGATGCAACAGCGGCACCGCGGCGACGGTAGCGGCGCTGAGCAGGTCGCCGCATACCGCGACCCGGCGCGGCCCGAACCGCTCGACGATGGTGCCGCCGAACAGTACTCCGAGAATCAGCGGCACGATGCCCGCGGCCGCCACCAGGCCGGCCTGGGCCGGGCTGTTGGTGAGTTCGAGCACGAACCACGGCAACGCGACCATCGCCACCGCATTGCCGAGGGCGCTGAAAAAACCCGCAGCCAGGCTGCCGAGCAGGGGCCCGCGTCGCGGGCCGGGCGCGAGTGCGACCACGGCCTCAGCGCACGCCGGCCGGGCGCAGCCAGCGCTCGACCAACCGATGCAGGCTCGCGCGTTCGCGCTCGAGTTCGAAACCCGGATCGACCGCGGCGCGGAACAGCGCGCCTTCCAGCAACGCCAGCAGCCAGACCGCGCTGGACTCGATGTCCAACGTCGCATCGATCTGGCGCCCGTTCGCCGCATCGCGCAGCAGCGCGCCCAGGTCGGCCTTGATCTGGGCGTCGTCGCGCTCGAACAGCCGCGCCATGCGCGGATTGCGGGTGGCCTCGGCGGCGATTTCCAGCGTCAGCGCGCCGTAGGCGGGGGCCGTGGCCAGATCGAGGGCGAGATCGAGCAATTCCAGCAGCGCGGTGTAGTGATCCTCGCGCTCGCGCAACGCGGCATAGGCCCGGGCGGCCTCGTGCCGGTCCTGCTCGATCACCTCTTCGATGATCGCGTCCTTGCTGTCGAAGTAATGGAACAAGTGGCCCGGGCTCATGCCCACGCGTCGGCAGATTTCGGCGGTGCGGGTGGCGTGGAAGCCTTTCTCGGCGAAGCAGGCCAGGGCGGCTTCGACGATCTGCTGGCGGCGCTGGCGATGGCGGGCGGGGTCGACGGTGCGCATGACTACTCATTAATAGATCGACTGATCTATTAATAGCCCGGGGCCGCGGCGGCGTGATCCGCCATAAGTCGTAACCGACCTGCGACCTGCCGACACCGCGCGGCTGCCGCCGCGTACGCCTGGGCGTCACAACCGGGCCCGCACAATCGGCCGGCGGATGCCCAATGCATCCCTGGAGTTGTCGATGCGCCTGGAAGGCAGTCAGGAAACCCTGCTGATCACCCTGTACGCCAAGGCCGTGGACAATCGCGCCGCGCCCTCGATCCTGCACGACGCACTGGCCGACGACCTGGTGCGCCGCATCGACTACGACTTCGAGCGCTTCGGCCTGAGCGGGTACGACATCCGCGGTCTGGCACTGCGCTCGCGCGTCATCGACAACTGGACCCGCGCGGCGCTGCAAGCGCGCGCCGATACGCTGGTGCTGCATTTGGCCTGCGGGCTGGATTCGCGGATCTATCGGGTCGACCCGCCGTTGGACGTGGATTGGATCGACATCGACTTCCCCGCGGTGATCCAACTGCGCCGCGATCTGCTGCCGCAGCGCCTGGGCCGTTACCGCACCCTGGCGACCAATGTGATGGAGCCCGACTGGATCGCCAAGCTCGACAACGAACGGCCGGTGCTGGTGATCGCTGAAGGCCTGTTCCCGTATCTGGACGAACAGCACGTGCGCGAACTGATGCGGCGATTGATCGATCACTTCCCGCAAGGCGGGCAATTGCTGTGCGATGTCTACGGCCGCCTGGCCCTGCGCATGCTGCGCAATGCGCGGATGATCCGCGCCACCCGCGCGCGGATCGGCGAGTGGGGACGCAACGGCGCGGCCGAACTGGAGAACTGGCACCCGCGCCTGCAATTCGTCGACGAACCGCGTTACGCGGATCTGCCGGAAGTGCGGGCGCTGCCGTGGTCGCAGCGCTTGTTGTTCCGGATCTACGATCGCTCGCGTTGGCTGCGCGATCTGGGCGGCGTGGTGCGCTATCGGTTTTGAGCCGCTTGGCCTGCCGCGCCCATACGACCACCCCTGTAGGAGCGGCGCGAGCCGCGACCGCGCCATCTCAGTGACGACGAACCCTGCGCAATGCTCGCGGTTTCGCGGTCGCAGCTTGCGCAGCTCCTACAGCGGGTTGTCCGGCCCTCACCAGCCGCGCCCTTGCAACCGCCCCGGTAGGAGCGGCGCGAGCCGCGACCGCGCCATTTCGGCGACGACGAACCCTGCGCAATGTTCGCGGTTTCGCGGTCGCAGCTCGCGCAGCTCCTACAGCGGGTTGTCCGGCCCGCATCGGCGTTCGCCTGCCACCGCTGAGCCGATCGAATCGCCGACCGCTTAGCCCGCCAATGCCGGGTCGGGTTTGCGGAACGCGATGCCGAGCCGGTTCCAGGCATTGATCGCGATCGCGGCGTAGCTCAACGACACCAGGTCTTGGTCGTTGAAGTGTTCGCGCGCCAGCGCGTAGATCTCATCGGATACCGGCGCCCGATCGACCAGGGTGATCGCTTCGGCCCAAGCCAACGCCGCGCGTTCGCGCGCGCTGAACGGACCTTCCGGCCACACCCGCAGCAGGTGCAGACGGCGGTGGGTCTCGCCGCGTTCCACCGCTTCTTCGGTATGCACGCGGATGCAGTAAGCACAGCCGTTGATCTGCGAGACGCGTACGTTGACCAGATCGATCAGCGAGCGCTCCAGACCGCTTTTCTCCACATACCCGCTCAGGCCGGCGAGGGCGCGCGAACCTTGCGGGTTGATCTTGTTGTAATCCAGACGGGCGGACATCGGGGGCTTCCTCAGATGAAGCGTCGTGCGACGCGATGAGGTCAGGTTAGGATGTTCATCGCTGAAATACATTCCGCTACCAACGCAAGCTGAGTTTGCATAGATGAACAACGCAGCGATCCCGCCCGGCCTGGCCTGGGACGACTACCGCTTCATCCTCGCGGTCGGGCGCGCCGGTTCGCTCAACGGCGCGGCCAAGCGCTTGGCGGTGAGCCATCCCACCGTATTCCGTCGCATCAACGCGATCGAGCGCGCGCTCGGCGCGCGGCTGTTCGAACGCGCGCGCGAGGGCTACACGCCGACCCCGACCGGCGAGGAAGTGATCGCGGTGGCGGCCGAGATCGAAACCCGGATCGGCGCAACCGAGCGCCGCCTCGCCGGCCTGGACGCGCGGCCGACCGGCAAGGTCCGCCTGACCACGGTCGAGCCCTTGCTGCAGGGCCTGCTGGTGCCGCTGCTGGCGCGGTTTCGCCAGGCCCATCCGGGGATCGTGCTGGAGGTGGTGACCGACAACGCGCTGCACGACCTGGGTCGCCGCGAAGCCGACCTCGCCCTGCGTCCGGGCAGCAAGCCGCCGCCGGATACCCTGATCGGGCGCAAGCTGGCGCGACTGGCCGCCGCGGTCTACCGGCCGCGTTCGCTGCGCTTGCCGCGCGGCGCCGGCCCGGACGATCTGGCCCAGATGGACTGGCTGATCCCCGACGGCAGCCTGGGCGACATCGCCATGGCGCATTGGTTGCGCCGAAAACAGTACGACCGGCGCGCCGTGCTCAGCGCCAACAGTCTGCTGGCGCTGCGCGACGCGGCGGTGCAGGGCATGGGCCTGGTGATGCTGCCGTGCTACCTGGGCGACGCCGAGCGGCACCTGGTGCGGGTCGGCGATCCACCGCCCTCGGCGGCTTCGGACCTGTGGCTGCTGAGCCATCCGGACCTGCGCCGGACCGAGCGCATCCGGGTATTCGCCGACGCCCTGTGCAAGGGGTTCGCCGCCTTGCAGCCGCGTCTGGACGGGGCCTTCGGGCCGGCCCGGCCGGCGTAGGTGCCCGGCAAAGCACTGAAAACAGCTTCGAGGGGGCTAGCGAGCGCGGGATATTGCAACCGTGAAGCAGGTCCACATGAACAAATGACATGACAAGTCCACAGTTACTTTTGAAACCTGTGACGCTTGGCACATCAGATTAGGAAAAATCCTACACGCTTACGGGCACTCCGGCGACGGTTTCCTGTTCACGCAACAAGCATCTTTTAATCGCTCCGACGGCACTACCGAGTCACAGGTCCGCATAGACGGACCTCCCCGACCGGGCCGGCTGAACTTTTACAAGGATGACCCATGTTTCGCGTCGAACTGAAGCAGCGTGATGGCAGCGACGACAGCGCGCTGGCTGTGGCGATTGCAGAGATCGCGCAGGAGTACCGCAGCGCCGAGGCGGCGCTGAAGTCTGTGCTGCCGCAGGCCCGCAAATACGCCGCGCATGCCCCCAAGGGGCTGTGGCTGCTTATCTACGATGCCGATTCGCAGCCCGTGTTTGGCACGCTGGTTCCCTAGGGCCAGCGTGCGGTTTGCGTCGCCCGGCTGACAGGAGTCTGGCCGGGCGGCGCGGGCCAACCGCAGAGGTGAACGCAAGCGCTACCGCCGAAGCGATACAGCCCGGCGCTTTTGCGCGTCCAACCGAAACGACGAAATACCACCGAGCCTACCGAAGCGATAGGCCCCGCCGCTGTCGCGCATCCGTCACTCGGAGTGTCCTGGCTTCGGCTGTGGCGCTTGCGTTCGTCGTTTCGGTTGGTCGCGGCTCGCGCCGCTCCTACAGCGAGCGGTCGCAGGGCGTGGCCGTTCAGTGATGCAGCGTGCTTGCCTAAGTGGCGAATCAATCCATCCCCACGCGAATCCGTTACCCCGAAAGCCCCTGTAGGAGCGGCGCAAGCCGCGACCAACCGAAGCAACGAAATACCACCGAGCCCACCGAAGCGATAAACCCCACCGCTGTCGCGCATCCATCACTCGGAGTGTCCTGGCTTCGGTTGCAGCGCTTGCGTTCGTCGCTTCGGTTGGTCGCGGCTCGCGCCGCTCCTACAGCGAGCGGTCGCGGGGCGTGGCCGTTCAGTGATGCAGCGTGCTTGCCTAAGTGGCGAATCAATCCATCCCCAAGCGAATCCGTTACCCCGAAAATCCCTGTAGGAGCGGCGCAAGCCGCGACCAACCGAAGCAACGAAATACCACCGAGCCCACCGAAGCGATAAACCCCACCGCTGTCGCGCATCCATCCGAAGCGATAGGCCCCACCGCTGTCGCGCATCCATCACTCGGAGTGCCCTGGCTTCGGTTGCAGCGCTTGCGTTCGTCGCTTCGGTTGGTCGCGGCTCGCGCCGCTCCTACAGGGAGCGATCGCAGGGCGTCGCCATCGTTATGTGGCGTATCTGTCCGCCAGCGGGTCGATCCATCCGCGCGCAACGGCTTCGTCGAGGTCGGCCGGGGTGTCCAGGTCCAGTTCGAGATCGGGTGCGTCCAGACGCCACACGGTGCCGACGGGCTGTCGCACCAGGGCCGCGCCGAAGCCGCGATCACCGCGCAGCGCGGTCGCCTCGCGCCATAACTCCGGGGCGATCAGGGCCGGGACGCCCAAGGCCTGCCGATGGACGGCGGCCGCACAGCCCGCCGCCGCCGCCGCCGCGCCGCTGACCAGGGCGCACAGATGATGGGCTTCCAAGGCCGGTTGATCGCAGCCCAGCACCAGGATCGGACCGGTGAACGGCGGGTCGACGTCGAGCGCATCGGCCGCGGCGCGCAGGCTGCTGGATAAGCCCTGTTCCCAGTGCGGATTGAACACGCTTTGAACCGCCAGCCCGGTCAGTTCGTTCTGCAGGCGTTCGCGGTTCGCGCCGAGCACGACCACGGTGCGCGCCGCGCCGCTGGCCAGCGCCAGCCGCGCGGCGCGGCGCAGCAGGGTTTCGCCCTCGCGGGTCAGCAGTTGCTTGGGCCGGCCCAGACGCCGGCTGGCGCCGGCGGCGAGCACCACCGCGGCGTGAGTGGCGGCCATGGCTCAGTGCCGGCCGCGCAGGTGTTGTTGCAACTCCGCGGCTACGCTCAGCGCGATCGCTTCCGGCCCTTCGCCGCTGAGCGGCAGGCCGATCGGCGAATGCAGGCGCGGTTGCAACGAGGCGTGCGCCGCCGCGGGCAGCACTCGGAACAGATCCTCGCGCCGACGCACCGGCCCGAGCAGGCCGACGAAGCCGATGTCCTGGCCGGCGGCGCTTTCGGCCAGGTGTTCCAATGCTTCGCGATCGAGTTCGAAATGGTGGTGCATCACCAGCGCCGCATCGTGCGGGCGCGCGGTCGCCAGCGCCTGCGCCGGGCTGCGCGCGTGCGCGTGATCGGCCAGCGCGCCCAGCCCGGCCCAACGCGGGCGTCGTTCGACCAGGGTGGTCATCCAGCCCAGATTGCGCAGCAGCGGCAGCAGGGTCGGGGTTTCCGGGCCGCCGCCGAACACCAGCACCGACGGCGGCGCGGCGATCTCCAGTTTCCATTCGCCGTCCGGCCACGGCGAGGGATTGACCGGCAAGGTCCAGCGCATGCGTTCCTCGCCGACCGCGGCCGAAACCGCACCGCCGCTGCGCACGTCCAGGCGCAGATCGCCGTGGCCGCGCAGCCACTCGTCGACCAGCGCCGGCCAGTCGCGCAGCGCCGCCAGCGGCAGCAGGGCCAGCCGCAACCGGCCGCGGCAGCCGACCGCGGAACCGGCGAACAGGTCCTCATCGCTGCGGGTGTCGATGTCCATCCACTCGATGCCCTGCGACTGCGCCGCTTCGGCCGCGCGCAGCTCGATGTCCGGCTCGATGCAACCGCCGCTGAGCCAGCCGACCTGGCCCACGCGCGCGCCGAACAGCGCCAGCGCTCCGGGCCGCACATAGGTCGATCCTTCGGTGTCGAGCACCACCGCCAGGGTCGCCGGATCGCCGCGCTCGGCGGCGGCGGCGCTGGCTTCGATCACCGCGCGCACGCCGCCGGGGGCGGTGCGCGGCGGCGGGGACGGTTCCGGCGAATCGGCCATGGGGACGTCCGTGGGCGGTGGATGGATCGAGTCTAGACCGATCGCGCGGCCGCCCGCACGCGCGCGCCGGGCGACCGACGTTCTTGCAGTTTTGGGCAAGCCCGAATGACTCAGCGTATAGCGCGATCGGCTTAGCCCAGGCTCGATCGCGAAAACCGGGGCCGGCTGGCGTTCGTTGAAGACGCGCGCTACGGGCGGGGAGCGTGGAGTTTTCGGCAAGCGCGCGCGTCGCGCGGCAACTGGACCGCCGTCCTGCATCGTCGACCCCTACCTATGGCGATGTGGTCAGCGACACCTGGCTGGCGTAGGCTCGACGGACCCCAGCCGCCGCGAGGGAAACCGAATGAAGCTCAACGTCAACGGCACCGATCACGAGATCGATGCCGCGCCGGACATGCCGCTGTTGTGGGCATTGCGCGATCTGATCCATCTCACCGGCACCAAGTTCGGTTGCGGCATCGCCCAATGCGGCGCTTGCACCGTCCACGTCGACGGTTCGCCGCGGCGCTCGTGCGTGACGCCCGTGTCTTCGGTCGAAGGCAAGAATATCCTCACCATCGAAGGCCTGTCCGCGGACGGCAGTCATCCGGTGCAACGCGCCTGGGCCGAGATCGACGTGGTCCAGTGCGGTTACTGCCAGTCCGGGCAGATCATGTCCGCGGCCGCGCTGCTGGCGAAAATTCCCAAGCCCACCGACACCGATATCGATCAGGCGCTGTCGGGCAACATCTGCCGCTGCGGCACTTATCCGCGCATTCGCGCCGCGGTGAAGCGCGCGGCCGATATCGGCAAGGGCTAAGACCCGCGATGGCCGAGCTGTCACGCCGCGATTTCCTGCGTTCCGGCGCCGTGCTCGGTGGCGGGCTGGTGATCGCTTTCGCACTGCCGCAGAGCCAGCGCTTCGCGTTCGCGCAAACCGCGCCGGCCACGCCGCCCGCCGCCGATCCGGCGGCGCTGGACGCGCCGGACGCGTTCTTGCGCATCGGCGACGACGACAGCGTGACCGTGCTGATCAACAAATCCGAAATGGGCCAGGGCGTATGGACCACGCTGCCGATGCTGGTCGCCGAAGAGCTCGATGTCGATTGGGACAAGATCCGGGTCGAACACGCGCCCGCCGCGCCGGCCTACGCGGCGCTGCCGGAACGACAGGCGCAGCTCACCGGCGGCTCGGGCAGCACCCGCTCGGAGTTCGAACGATATCGTCAGGTCGGCGCCACCGCCCGCGCCGTGCTGATCGCCGCCGCCGCGCAACGTTTCGGCGTGGACGCCGCCGCCTGCCGCACCGAACGCGGCAGCGTCATCGCCGGTACGCAGCGCGCGCGCTACGGCGAACTCGCCGCGGCGGCCGCGCGCCTGCCGTTGCCCAAGGCGGTGACGCTGAAGGATCCCAAAGACTGGACCGTGATCGGCAAGCCGACCAAACGCCTGGACAGCAAGGAAAAGATCACCGGGCAAGCCAAGTTCGGCATGGACGTGCAGTTCGAGGGTTTGCTGACCGCGCTGGTGGCGCGCGCGCCGGTGTTCGGCGGCAAGGTGAAATCCTTCGACGCCGCCAAGGCGCGCGCAGTGCCGGGCGTGCGGGATGTGGTGCAGGTGCCCAGCGGCGTCGCGGTGATCGCCGATCACTATTGGGCGGCCAAGCAAGGGCGCGATGCGCTGATCGTCGAATGGGATGCCGGCCCCAACGCGGGCCTGGATACGGCTGCGCTGGGCGAACGTTTTCGTCGTCTAGCCGATACCGACGGCAAGGTCGCCGCGCGCTCCGGAGACGTCCAGGCCGCGCTCGCCCGCGCGACCGGTACGGTCGAGGCCGAGTACCTGGTGCCTTATCTCGCGCACGCGCCGATGGAGCCGCTGAACTGCACGGTGCGGATTACCGACGGCGGTTGCGAGATATGGACCGGCACCCAGTTCCAGTCCGGCGATCAGCGCGCTGCGGCGAAGGTGCTCGGCATCGAGCCGGCGCGGGTCACCTTGCACACCATGTTTCTGGGCGGCAGTTTCGGCCGGCGCATTTCCTCCGATCGCGACTTCGTCACCGAAGCGGTGCACGTCGCGCAGGCCGCGGGACGCCCGGTCAAGACGGTGTGGACGCGCGAGGACGACCTGCGCGGCGGCCACTATCGGCCGATGTTCCTGCACCGCGCGCGGATCGCACTCGATCGCGACGGTCATCCGTCCGCGTGGCGGCATGTGCTGGTCGGCCAGCCGTTGTTCTCGCCGACGCCCGACGGCATCGACGGCGCTTCGGTCGAAGGCGTCGCCGACTCGCCGTATCTCAAGGGCGTGCCCGATCATCGCGTCGATCTGCACGCTCCGCGCGATGTCGGTATCCCGGTGCAATGGTGGCGTTCGGTCGGCCACAGCCATACCGCGTTCGTCATGGAAAGTCTGATCGACGAACTGGCCGACCTGGCCGGACGCGATCCGGTGGCCTATCGTCGCGCGTTGTTCAAACAGCATCCGCGTCACCTGGGCGTGCTCGAGGCCGTCGCCGAACACGCGCGTTGGGAGCAGCCGCTGGCGCAAGGTCGCGCCCGCGGCGTGGCGGTGCACGAATCCTTCGGCAGTTACGTCGCTCAGGTCGCCGAGGTATCGGTGGACGGCGGCGCGATCGTGGTCCACAACGTGGTCTGCGTGATCGACTGCGGTGTCGCGATCAATCCCGAAGGCGTGCGCGCGCAGATGGAGTCGGGCATCGCTTTCGGCTTGAGCGCCGCGCTCGGCGACAAGTTGACCTTCAAGCACGGCCGGGTCGAGCAATCGAATTTCCACGACTAACCGGTGCTGCGCATGGATCGCGCGCCTCGGATCGAAGTGCATGTGATGCGCAGCGCGGAGAAATCCGGCGGCGCCGGCGAGCCCGGCACGCCACCGATCGCGCCAGCGGTCGCCAATGCGGTCTTCGCCTTGACCGGACAGCGGCTGCGAGAGCTGCCACTGCGCTTGTCCTCATGAGCCGGTGCCGCTGCCAGGTTCCGGTGAGCTTGCAACGGAGGTTCCCGTGAACGCCGTGCCATCCAACTCCCGTCGGAAATTTCTCAAGAGCGGCGCACTGATCGGCGGCGGTCTGGTCGTCGGTTTCGTCGTGCCCGGCGCGAAACGCTTCGCCCAGGCCGCGCCCGCGCAAGCCGCCGCGGTATCCACCGGTTTCGCGCCCAATGCGTTCTTGCGCGTGGGCGAGGACGACACTGTCACCGTGCTGTTGTCGCATTCGGAAATGGGCCAGGGCATCTGGACCGGCCTGGCGATGCTGATCGCGGAAGAACTCGACGCGGACTGGTCGAAGATCAAGGTCGAACACGCGCCGGCCGCGCAGGCGTATGCGCACACCACCTTCGGCATGCAGATGACCGGCGGCTCGACCAGCACCTGGTCCGAGTTCGATCGTTATCGTCAGGCCGGCGCCACCGCGCGCGCGTTGCTGGTCGCGGCGGCGGCGGCGCGTTTCGGCGTGCCCGTCGATCAGGTCCGCACCGAGAAGGGCGTGGCGATCGCCGGCGACCAGCGCGCCGGTTACGGCGAACTGGCGGCCGCCGCGGCCAAACTGCCCGCGCCGAAGACGCCGCCGACGCTGAAGGACGCCAAGGACTGGAAGATCATCGGCAAGCCGACCAAGCGCCTGGACGGCCCGGAAAAAATCGACGGCCGCGCCAAGTTCGGCATGGACGTGCAATTCGAGGGTTTGTTGACCGCGGTGGTGGCGCGCGCGCCGGTGTTCGGCGGCACGGTCAAGTCCTTCGACGCGAGCAAGACCCGGGCCGTGCCCGGCGTGCGCGACGTGGTCCAGGTGCCCAGCGGCGTGGCGGTGATCGCCGATCACTACTGGGCCGCCAAACAGGGCCGCGATGCCCTGGTGGTGGAGTGGGACCTCGGCTCGCATGCGGGCCTGGACACGGCCAAGCTGCGCGAGGAATTCCGCGCGCTGGCGGCCACGCCCGGCGTGATCGCCAGTCAGGCCGGCGACGTCGCCGCGGGCCTGGCCGGCGCGGCCAGGACCTTGGAGGCCGAGTACAACGTGCCGTATCTGGCGCACGCGCCGATGGAGCCGCTCAACTGCACGGTCAAGATCGAAGCCGACGGCTGCGAGATCTGGACCGGGACCCAGTTCCAGACGATGGACCAGAAGGTCGCCGCGGAGATCACCGGGCTCAAGCCCGAGCAGGTACGCATCCACACGATGTTCCTCGGCGGCGGTTTCGGCCGGCGCGCGACCCCGACCTCGGATTTCGTCCGCGAGGCCGTGCACGTGGCCAAGGCCGCCGGCAAGCCGGTCAAGACGGTGTGGTCGCGCGAAGACGACGTGCGCGGCGGCTACTATCGGCCGATGTATCTGCAACGCGCGCGCATCGGCCTGGACGCGCAGGGCGTGCCGGTGGCGTGGCAGCACGTGCTGGTGGGGCAATCCATCGTCGGCGGCACGCCGTTCGAAGCGGTACTGGTCAAGAACGGAGTCGACGAGACCTCGGTGGAAGGCGTGGCCAATTCGCCCTACATCACGCCGCTCAAGGATCATCGGGTCGATCTGCATTCGCCCCAGACCGGGGTTCCGGTGCTGTGGTGGCGCTCGGTGGGCCACAGCTACAACGGATTCGTGATGGAGAGCCTGATCGATGAGCTGGCGTATGCGGCGAAGAAAGATCCGGTGGAGTATCGGCGCGTGTTGTTGAAGGAGTACCCGCGTCATTTGGCGGCGCTCGATCTGGTGGCCGACAAATCCCGTTGGGGCTCGCGTCCGCCGCCCGGACGTGCGCGCGGCGTGGCGGTGCACGAATCCTTCGGCAGTTACATCGCCCAAGTGGCGGAAGTGTCGCTGGTCGACCGGCCCGGCGGCGGCAAGGACATCCGCGTGCACCGTTTTACCTGCGCGGTCGATTGCGGCCTGGCGGTCAATCCCGACGGCGTGCGCGCGCAGATGGAATCGGGCATCAACTTCGGCCTGGGCGCGGCGCTGTACAGCGCGCTGAGCCTCAAGGACGGACGCGTGCAGGAATCGAACTACCACGACTACCGCGTGCTGCGCATGGACGAGGCGCCGGAGATCGAAGTGCACATCGTGCCCAGCGTCGAGAAGATGGGCGGCGCCGGCGAACCCGGCACCGCGCCGGTCGCGGCGGCGGTGGCCAACGCGGTGTTCGCGCTGACCCAGCAGCGGCTGCGCGAGCTGCCCTTGCGATTGCAGGCTTGAGGAGACCATCGATGCGCGCATCCGCGATCGCCTTGTCCGTCGCCGCCCTCGCGCTCAGCGCCTGCGGCGGTTCCAAGATCACCCCGGAACAGACCGAGAAAGCCGTGGCCGCGTTCGCCACGGTGCAGAAGGTGTTCCAGCATCCGCGTTGCCAGAACTGCCATATCCCCGGCGATCAACCGCTGCAGTTCGACGCCGGCCTGCCGCATGCGATGGGCGTGGTGCGCGGACCCGAAGGCAAGGGCGCGGCGGGCCTGCCGTGTTCGACCTGCCACGGCGAAGCCAACCTGCCCGCCAGCTACGGGCCCAACGCACCGCCGGGCGCGCCGCATTGGCAGTTGCCGCCGCCGCAGCACAAGATGGCCTGGATCGGTCTGCCGGCGCCGAAGCTGTGCGAGATGATCAAGGACAAGCAGAGCAACGGCGGCCGCGATTTCGCCGCGTTGATCAAGCACGTCAGCGAAGACAAGCTGGTGCTGTGGGGCTGGGAGCCCGGCGGCGAACGCAAGCCGGTGTCGGTGCCGCATCCGGAATTCGTGGCGGCGTTCAAGACGTGGGCGGCGGCGGACGGGCCTTGTCCGAAAGGGTAATGAAGCCAGCTCGCTGTAGCGCGGCACCCTTGTAGGAGCGGCGCGAGCCGCGAGCCGCGACCGTGCGCTTACGTCGTATCTGCGGTGTCGCGGTCGCGGCTTGCGCCGCTCCTACAGGGGGCAATCGCGGCTTCAGTGCGGCGCATCGCACGCATCCCCGCAATTCTCGCTCTCGATCTGCAAGGTGCAATGCTCGATGCCGTAACGCTCATCGAGCAGCTTGCTCAGTTGGCGCCGCAAGGCTTCGCCGTCCGTGCCCGGAGCCACCACCAGGTGAGCGGTCATCGCCGGGGTGCTCGAGGCCAGCGACCACACGTGCAGGTCGTGCACGTCGCGCACGCCATCGGTTGAGGTCAGCAGCGCACGCATCGCATCGAGGTCGATGTCCTTGGGCACGCCTTCCATCAGCACGTTGCCGGCCTCGCGCAGCAAGGTCCAGGTGCGCGGCAACACCCACAGGCCGATCAGCACCGCCAGGATCGGATCGACCACGGTCCAGCCGGTGAAGCGGATCACGATCGCGCCGGCGATCACCGCGATCGAGCCGAGCATGTCGCTCCACACCTCCAGGTAGGCGCCCTTCATGTTCAAACTCTCGCCGCTGCCAGCGCTGAGCAGTCGCATCGCGATCAGGTTGATCACCAGTCCCAAGGATGCGATCACCAGCATGCCGGTGGTGGCGATCTGCGGCGGCTCACTGAAACGGCCGACCGCTTCCCACAGGATGTAGGCGGCGACCGCGAACAGCATCAGGCCGTTGGCCATCGCGCCCATCGCCTCCATCCGCGCGTAGCCGAAACTGCGCTTGGCGTCGGGCGGTTTGCGGCTCAGGCGCACCGCGGTCAGCGCGATCATCAGCGCCACGGTGTCGGTGCCCATGTGCGCGGCGTCCGACAGCAAGGCCAGACTGTTGGTGAGGAAGGCGCCGATCACCTCGGCGATCAGGAAACCGCCGGTCAGGCCCAGGGCCCACCAAAGCGGCTTCTCGTGACGGATCGCGGTCGTGCCGTGGTCGTGTCCGCTGCCCATGTCGATTCTCCGTTTGTGCGGGCCGCCCCGCGCCAGCGACGGCCCATTCAAGCGCACCGCACGTGAGCGGGACGCCTTCGAAGCGGACCGCCGGGCGGCGGTCCGCGGTGGCCCGGGCTCAGTGCGCCGGGGCCGGTCGGGACGGTGCCTGCAAGGCTGGCGGATCGCGGTCGCGTTCGCCGGCGTCCTTGCGATGCAGCCAGCGGTACAGCACCGGCAACACCAACAAGGTCAGCAGGGTCGAGGAGACGATGCCGCCGATCACCACCGTCGCCAGCGGCCGCTGCACTTCCGAACCGGCGCCGACGTTGAAGGCCATCGGAATGAAACCCAAGGACGCCACCAGCGCGGTCATCAGTACCGGCCGCAACCGGCCCAGCGCGCCGTCGACGATCGCGTTGTCGAGCGGGTCGCCTTGTTCGCGCAATTTGCGGATGAAGGCGATCATCACCAAGCCGTTGAGCACGGCCACGCCCGACAGAGCGATGAAGCCCACGCCGGCGGAGATCGACAACGGAATCCCGCGCAGCCACAACGCGATCACCCCGCCGGTCAACGCCAACGGCACGCCGCTGAATACGATCGCCGCGTCCTTGACCGAGCCGAAGGCCATGAACAACAGGGCGAAGATCAGCACCAAGGTCACCGGCACCACGATCGCCAATCGCTGGCTGGCCGAGATCAGTTGCTCGAACGTGCCGCCGTAGCCGATCCAATAACCTTCCGGCAGTTTCACCTGCGCGTCGATGCGTTGCTGCAACTCGCCGACGAATCCGCCCAGATCGCGATCGCGCACGTTCGCGGTCACCACGATGCGGCGCTTGCCGTTCTCGCGGTTGATCTGATTGGGGCCGAGGATCGAACGGATCCTGGCCACCTCGCGCAGCGGCACCGTGCGTGGCGCGCCGGCGAGCCAGGTCGCATCGCGGCTGGATTCGTCGCGATCGCCGCTGGCGGCCGGCAGCGGAATCGGCAGATCGGCCAACGCGGCCGGATCCTGACGCAATCCTTCCGGCAAGCGCACCACCAAGTCGAAGCGGCGGTCGCCTTCGAACAATTGCCCGGCGACCTCGCCGCCGACCGCGGTCGCCACCGTGTCCTGCACCGCGACCGGATTGAGCCCGTACACCGCCAGCGCGCGCGGATCGGGCTCGATGCTCAGCATCGGCAGGCCGGTGACCTGCTCGGTCTTGACGTCGGCCGCGCCGGGCACCTGCTTGGCCACCGCTTCGATCTGCTGCGCGACCTTGAGCAACTGCTGCAGATCGTCGCCGTAGACCTTGACCGCGACATCGGCGCGCACCCCGGAGATCAACTCGTTGGTGCGCATCTGGATCGGCTGGGTGAACTCGAAGTTGCTGCCGGGCAGGGTGCCGGCGATGGCCTGGATCTCCTCCATCAGCGCCGGCTTGGGTTTGCCCGGGTTCGGCCACTGATCGCGCGGCTTGAGCATCAGGAAGGTGTCGGCGACCGACGGCGGCATCGGATCGCTGGCGACCTCGGAGGTGCCGATCTTGCTGAAGACGCGCTCGACCTCGGGCATGGCCATGAACGCCTGCTCCATGGTCTTCTGCATCGTCACCGACTGGGTCAGGCTGGTGCCGGGGATGCGCATGGCCTGCACCGCGACATCGCCTTCGTCCAGGCTCGGGACGAACTCGGTGCCCATGCGCGTGGCCAGCAAACCGCTGACGATCACCAATGCGGCGGTACCGGCGACGACGATCGTGCGGCTGCGCAGCGCCCAAGCCAATGCCGGCTCGTAGCGGCGCTTGATCCAGGCCATCGCGCGATTCTCCTTTTCCGCGACCTTGCCGCCGAGGAAGATCGCGACCGCCGCCGGCACGAAGGTCAGCGACAACAGCATCGCGCCGGTCAGCGCCAGCACCACGGTGATCGCCATCGGGTGGAACATTTTCCCTTCGATGCCGCTGAGCGCGAAGATCGGCAGGTACACCGCGGTGATGATGCCCAGGCCGAACAGGCTCGGGCGGATCACCTCGGCGGTGGCCGAAGCGGTGAGATCGTGACGCTCCTCGTCGGTCATCTGCCGGCCGAGCAGATGCTGTTGCTCGCCGAATCGGCGCAGGCAGTTCTCGATGATGATGACCGCGCCGTCGACGATCAGGCCGAAATCCAGCGCACCCAGGCTCATCAGATTGCCCGACACGCCGCCGCGGACCATGCCGGTGATGGTGAACAGCATCGCCAGCGGAATCACCAGCGCGGTGATCAGCGCGGCGCGGAAATTGCCGAGCAGCAGGAACAGCACCGCGACCACCAGCAAGGCGCCTTCGACCAGGTTCTTGGACACGGTGGCGATGGTGCGATCGACCAGCGAGGTGCGGTCGTACACCGCATTGGCGGTCACGCCCTTGGGCAGGCTGGCGTTGGCCGCTTCGAGTTTGCTCGCCGCCGCTTGCGAGACATCGCGGCTGTTGGAACCCACCAGCATGAACACCGTGCCGAGCACGACCTCGTGGCCGTTCTGGGTCGCCGCGCCGCTGCGCAGTTCCGGGCCTTCGCCGACCTGGGCGACGTCGCGGATCCGGATCGGCACGCCGTCGCGGCGGTCGAGCACGATCTCGCCGATCGCTTCGATCTTGGCGATCTGTCCGGGCACGCGCACCAGGAATTGCTCGCCGTTGCGTTCGATGTAACCGGCGCCGACGTTCTGGTTGTTGGCCGCGAGCGCGGCGACCACGTCGCGCTGGGTCAGGTTCAGCGCGCGCAGCCGCGCCGGGTCGGGGGTGATGTGGATCTGCCGCGCGTAGCCGCCGATGGTGTTGACCTCGGTGACGCCGGGCGTGTTGCGCAACTGCGGGCGGATCACCCAATCCTGCAGCGTGCGCAGATCGGTCGCGGTATAGGCCGATCCATCGGGCTTGCGCGCCTTAGGGTCGGCGTCGACCGTGTACATGAATATCTCGCCCAGGCCCGTCGCGGTCGGCCCCAACTCCGGTTCCAGGCCCGTGGGGATCTGCGATTTAACCTGCTGCAGGCGTTCGGCGACTTGCTGTCGGGCGAAATACAGATCGGTGCCGTCCTTGAACACCACGGTGACCTGGGACAAACCGTAGCGCGACAACGAACGCGTGTAGTCGAGCTTGGGCAAACCGGCCAGCGCGGTTTCGATAGGGAAGGTGACGCGCTGTTCCGCCTCCAGCGGCGAGTAGCCCGGCGCCTGGGTGTTGATCTGCACCTGCACGTTGGTGATGTCGGGCGTGGCGTCGATCGGCAATTTGCCGAAGCTCCACACGCCCAGGCCGATCAGCGCCAAGGTCAGCGCCAGCATCAGCCAGCGGTGGCGGATGGCGAAACGCAGGATGCGTTCGAGCAGACCGCCGTTCGGGTCGGGCTGCGGCGGGTTGGGCACGGACTCAGTGTTCATGCGACGCCCCCGCCTTTTCGATGTCGGCCTTGATCAGAAAACTCTGCTCGACCACCACCTGTTCGCCGGCTTTCAAACCCGACAGCACTTCGGCGCGGCGCGCATCGCGGCGGCCGAGCTTGACCGGGCGCGCGCTGTAGCGTTCGCCTTCGCGCACGAACACCACATCGCCGTCGTCCATGCGTTGCAGCGCGGTCAGCGGCACCGCCAGATTCACCGGCTGCTGTTCCACCGTGACCCGCGCGCGCACCGCCGAACCCGGACGCCACAGGCCGTCGGCGTTGTTGATCGACGCGCGTGCGACCGTGCTCTGGCTGGCGGTGGCCGTGCCGGGCAGGATCCGGTCGAGCGTGGTCTCCACGCCGTTGTCGTCGCCCATGCGCATCACGGTGACCGGCAGGCCCGGACGCAGATGCGAGGCGTCGGCGCCGAACACGTGCAGATCCACCCACAGCGTGGACAGATCGGCGATCTCGAACAGCGGCGTGCCTTCGACCGCGACTTCGCCGACCGCGGCGTTGCGCGCCAGCACCACGCCGGAGATCGGCGCGGCGATGCTGTAGGTGGTCAGGCTCAGATTGCTGTCGATCGTCGCCAGCGTTTGTCCGGCGCTGACGCGGTCGCCGACGTTGGCGCGCAGCGAGCGCACCGGTCCGGGATAACGCGCGGTGATTCGCGCCACCCGGCCTTCCAGCGGGGTGATCAGGCCTTGCACTTCGTGTTCGTCGGCGATAGTGCCGGGGCCGGCGGCGGCCACGCCGATACCGGAGCGGCGCGCGATCTCGGCGGCGATGACGGTGCTTTCGGCCTTGGCCTCGTCGGCCTCGCCGTTCTCGCCGTGGCCGGCTTCGCCTTCGGCGTGTTCGTGAGCGGCCTGGCCTTCGTCGGCGTGGTCTTCAGTGGAGCCGACGCTCTGGCCGGGCTTGGCCGCGGCGTTCGCGGTTTTCTCGTTCGAGCCGCCGCAGGCGCTCAGGCTCAGGGCCAGCAGGCCCGCGGCGATCAACAGTTCGGGCTTCATCGGTTGGCTCCTGCGGAATTAGGCGAGGCGGCGAGAAGGGATTCGCCGGTGAGACGCTGGATTTCGATCAGCGCCAATTGCGCGTCCAGCGCGGTGTCCAGGCGCTGCTTGCGCACGGCCACGCTTTCGGCTTGCAACAGGGCCAGTTCCAGATAACTGATGGCGCCGGCGCGGTAGGCGTATTCGGCGGCTTTCTCCGCGCGTTCCAGGCGCGGCAGCACGTCGTCCTTGAGCTTCTCGACTTCCAGCGCGCCGACCCGATAGCGGCCGTGCGCTTCGACCAGGGTCGAATACAACGACAAGCCCTTGGCTTCGCGTTCGGTTTCCAGCACCGCCAACTCGGCCTGCGCGCCGCGGATGCCGGGCTCGGCGCGCGCGCGCGCGCCCAGCGGCATCGACACGCTGCCGATCAGCGCCATGTCGCCGCCGTCCTGCAGGCGGCGCACGCCGACCTGCCAGCTCAGATCCGGCGTGGCCTGGCTTTGGGCCAGGCGCACGCGCGCTTCGCCGATCCGGCGCGCATCGTTGAAGCGCGTCAGTTCCGGAGTGCGGTCGAGCAGCGACGACAACGCCGTCGCATCCTGGATCGCCGGCAGGGCGTAGGGATCGCCGGCCACGGTGGCGAAGCCCGGATCGCGTTCGCCCCACAGCGCTGCCAGATGTTGGCGCGCGACCAGCAGGGCTTGTTCGTTGCGGATGCGTTCGAGTTCGGCGCGGGCCAGCGCGGTCTGCGCGGTCAGCAGACCGGATTCCGGCGAGGCGCCGGCTTCCAGGCGCTGCCGCGCGGCGGCCACGCTGCGCTTGCGCTGACCGATGTCGAACTGGGCCAGATCGATCCGCCGTTGTGCGGCAACGATGGCCAGATAGCGCCGCGCAGTTTCGGCCAACAGGTCCATGCGCCGCGCTTCGCGATCGACCGCGAGCGCATCGATCCGGCTTTGCGCGAACGCGCGTCGCGCGTCGAGCTTGCCGCCACGTTCGAACACCGAGGCCAGGCTGAGCGTGATCTCGGCGCCTTGCACGCCGCTGACCGCGCCGGTGCCGAGCGCGTTGTCGACCGCCACGCCGGCCACCCAGGCTGGTGTCTGCGCGGCGATGTCGCGTTCGGCCTGCAGCACCGAGCGTTGGCCGCCGAACACGCGCAAGTCCGGATGGCTGTCGCCGATGCGCGCATAGGCATCGTCGAGGGTGAACACCGAACCGGCGCGCGGTGCGGCGGTTTGGATGCCTGGAGGGGAATTTGCAACTAGGGGCGACTGCGCTTGTGCGGAAAAGCACAGCGCAGCCGTCAGCACGGCCAAAGCCGCCGGACGCAACCACATGGGGGTATCTCCTGAATCGCTGAAGACGCCGGCGCGGTCGCAATTGCGATCGCACGCGCGCGGCGAGGACGGGCGTCAGCCCGGGCCGGTACGGGGCCGGCGGCGGATCAGGCGATGGGTGGGCGGAACGGCACCACGGTCGGGGTGGGCACGAACGCGATCGCGCGGCCGGGCAGCGGCTGGGCGGGGGAGGAGATCAGCAGTCCCAGCTCGATGCGCGGCATCAACGCAGCCTGCATCGCGCAGCAGTGGCTCAGATGCCACTGGGTATCGCCGCAGCCGTCGGGATCGTGCTGCGGCTGGCCTTCGGCATGGCGTTCGTCGTGCTCGGCGGCGAGCGCCGCCGACGGCGACAGCTCGGCGATCTCGCTGGCGAACGCCAACACAGGCTTGACCAACATCACGGCGATCAGCACGCCGAAGACGAGGTAGCGCAGGACATTGACGAGGGCGGACGGGCCGGGCATACGGCGATGATAGGAGGGGCGTGCTGCGCAATACAATTTCAGGCACCTGTTTTCTGTTCAGCTCGCGCGTTGCGGATGCGATCGGCCGGATTGTGCATCGCGCCGCCGCGCCGCTGCCGCCATAATCCGCGCCGCGCGGCAGGAGGCCTGGCAGCGTGGACGCGCTTCGTCCACCAGGATAGGCAAGGGCGGTGCAGTACCCACGTCACATCCTGTGCCTAGCCTGCGCGCGGATTTCGCAGTTCCGCGGTACAGGGGGTTGAGCAGTGAAGGTTGTGACCAAGCCGGGGCGCATCGTCGCCGCCGGCCTGTGGCTGGGGGCGCGTGGAGCGGCGTTCGATCGGGCCGTCGCCAGCCGCGCCGTCGTGCGCGCCGTATTGGGCGCGGGTTTGTGCGTGGTGCTGAGCGCATGCGGCTCGGCCGATCCGGCCGCCGCGCGGTCCGACGCGGCCGCGGCGGCTCCCGCCGCGACCATGCACGACCCGTTGCCGCCGGCGCTGGAAGAACTCGATGTCGGCGGTCTGCGTTCGCGCGCCGCGCAAGCGCTGCGCGAACAACGCATCCATACCCCGGCCGGCGACAGCGCGGTGGACTACTACCTGGCGCTGCGTGACAAGGAACCCGGCCAGATCGACGTCATCAACGCGCTCAGCGAATTGCAGCCGTACGTGGTGATCGCCGGCGAACAGGCCTTGCTCGACGACGATCTGGGCGAATCGGAGCGCTTGCAGCGATTGTTGGCGCGGATGGACCCGCAGGCGCCCGCGTTGCCGCGTTTGCGCGAAGGCCTGCGCGCCGCGCAGGCCGCGCGCGAGCGCAAGGCGCGCGAAGAGACCCAGCGCCTGATCGTCGAACGCACCGACACCGCCGCCTTGCGCGCTTCCACCGTGCAGCGCGAGCGCACCGCCGCGGCCAACGCGGCGATCAAGGCCGAAGCGGCGGCCAGCGCGATCGCCGCCGACGAAGCCGCGGCCAAGGCCGAAACGCCGGCCACATCGGGCGCGGCTCCCGTCGCGGAGCCGGCCGCGCCCACGCCCACGGCGACCGCGCGCAACGCGCCGGCCCGGCCGACGCCGCGGCTGATCGCCGACGCGAGCCCGCGTTATCCCTTGTCCGCGCTCAACCGGCGGATCGAGGGCCGGGTCGAAATCAGCTTCACGATCCTGCCCGACGGCCGCACCGGCGCGGCCCGGCTGGTCGCGTCCGAACCGGCCGGGGTGTTCGACGAGGCCGCGCTGGCGGCGGTGGCGCGGCTGCGCTTCGAGGCCAGCGGCGAAGCGCATACGGCGCGGCGCACGCTCAATTTCAAGCTGCCCTCGCGCTGAGGTCGGGAGCGGCGGCTTCGGGCGCGCGCGGTCGATCGGTGGTCGCGGGCGCGGCTTGCGCCGCTCCTACAACCAGCGAGCCAGCGTCCGAAGCCCCTGTAGGAGCGGCGCGAGCCGCGACCACGACACATACAAACGTCGAAAACCCGAGCCCCGCAGCGCAGCCGACCGCCACCCAAAACCCGCCATCCAGCCCCGCCGCACAGATCCGCCGCGGCCAACTTGGCGCGGCGCGCGCACAACGGCCACAATGCGGCGCATGGAGACTTCCCTTACCGCATCCCCCGAACTGCTCGACGCCGTCGTGCACGAAACCGGCCCCGCGCCGACCTGGAGCGTGCTGTGGCTGCACGGCCTGGGCGCCGACGGCCACGACTTTTCCCCGATCGTGCCCGAGCTGGTGCGCAAGGACTGGCCGGCGCTGCGCTTCGTGTTTCCGCATGCGCCGGTGCGCGCGGTCACCATCAACAACGGCCTGCGCATGCGCGCCTGGTACGACATCCGCGACTTCCAGGACCTGGCCAACCGCGCCGACGAGGCCGGGGTGGACGAGTCGGTGCAGCAGGTCGAGGCGCTGATCGCGCGCGAAGCCGAGCGCGGCATTCCCGCGCAACGGGTGTTGCTGGCCGGGTTTTCTCAAGGCGGCGCCATTACCTTGGCGACCGCGCTGCGGCGCAAACAGGCGCTCGGCGGCCTGATCGCCCTGTCGACCTATCTGCCGATGGCCGACCGCCTGGTGCGCGAAGCCACCGCGGTCGCCCACACCCAACCCTTGTTCATGGCTCACGGCCAGCACGACCCGGTGGTGCCCTATCGCGGCGGCGAAATGGCCGCAGCGCGCCTGCGCACGCTGGGCTTCAAGATCGACTGGCACGCCTATCCGATGGCGCACCAGGTCTGCGCCGAGGAAATCGCCGCGCTGGGCGATTGGATGTCGCAACGGTTCGCAGCGAAAACCTGAGCCCGGCGCCGATGGCCCCATCGCCGCGCTACACCGGCCCGCCCCTGCGCAAATCCGCGGCCAAGCCATCGAGCCAACCGCCGCCCAGGCCGCCGAGTGCGCCGTCGCCCAAGCTGCCGGCCCTGGGCCTGGGCGGGCAGATCGGCGATGAGGAGCTTTGGCTGCCGGACCTGTGCCGGCTACCGCGGCTGGTGATCATGCTGAGCATGGCCGAGCTGATCGTGATCGTGCTGGCGCTGGCGCCCGACGGCACCCGCTGGAATCTCGGCCGGTTCGTGTCTTCCAGTGCGTTCGCGCTGTGGCTGGCGCTGGCGATTTCGGTGCTGTTGTGCGTTTCGCGCAAACCGCTCTCGCGGCTGCCGCCGGGGGTGGGCGGGTTCATCGCCACCGCCACCGCGGCCGCGATCGCCGCGGCGGTGGCCGCGGTGACCCACAGCATCGACACCGCGACCGGGATCGGGCTGGTGCCGGCGGGCACCTCGTTCTGGCGTTTCGTGCTCGGCACCGCCGCCATCGCGATCCTGGCCGTGAGCGTGGTGCTGCGCTATCTGTACGTCAACGACAGTTGGAAGGCCCAGGTCCGGGCCAACGCCCGCGCCGAGGTCGACGCGCTGCAGGCGCGGATCAAGCCGCATTTCCTCTTCAACAGCATGAACACCATCGCCGGCCTGGTGCGCAGCGACCCGGCGGTGGCCGAGCGCGCGGTGCTGGATCTGTCGGACCTGTTCCGCGCTGCGCTGGGCGCCTCCAAGAGCGATTCCAGCCTGACCGAGGAGGTCGAGCTGGCCGAACGCTACCTGGCGATCGAACAACTGCGCCTACGCGAACGGCTGCGGGTGATCTGGCGCAAACGCGAGCCGCTGCCCTGGCGGATGCCGCTGCCGCGCCTGGTGCTGCAGCCGCTGGTGGAGAACGCGGTGCTGCACGGGATCTCCCGGCTGCAGGGCGGGGGCGAGATCGAAATCGAGCTGACCCAGCTCAGCGACCACCTGCTGTTGCGTATCCGCAACCCCGCCCCGGCCCCGTCCGAGGGCCGCGCCGGCGCCCGTCACGCCCAGCACAGCATCGGCCAGCGCCTGCGCTATGCCTATGGACCCACGGCGCGAATGACCGCAGGATGGGACGGGGGCTACTATCTGTGCGAACTGCACGTGCCGACCGGGGTGGAGGCGCAGAGCCGATGAAGGGTGCGAGGCTGGCCATGAGAGTGGTGATCGCTGACGACGAACCGTTGGCCCGCGAGCGCTTGCGCAGCTTGTTGGCGCTGCGGCCGGACGTGGAAATCGTCGCCGAGGCGGTCGATGGCCAGCATGCGTTGCATGCCTGCGCCGAGCATCGGCCGGATCTGGTGCTGCTCGACATCGCCATGCCGGGCATCGACGGACTGGAAGCGGCGCGCCATCTGGCCGCGTTCGAGCCGCGCCCGGCGGTGGTGTTCTGCACCGCCTACGACGCGCACGCGCTATCGGCGTTCGACGCCGAGGCGATCGACTACCTGGTCAAGCCCGTGCGCGCCGAACGCCTGGACGCCGCGCTCGAACGCGTGCGCACCTTCGCCGCCGGCCGCGAACGCCACGAAGGCACGCAGACTGCGCCCGGCCAGGTCCGCAGCCACCTGTGCGCGCGCCTGCGCGGCAGCCTGCGGCTGATACCGATCGAGGACGTGCATTACCTGCACGCCGAAGAGAAGTACGTGATCGTGCATCACGCGCGCGGCGAGGATCTGATCGAAGAGTCGCTGAAATCCCTGGAAGACGAGTTCGGCGAACGCTTCGTGCGCATCCACCGCAACTGCCTGGTGGCGCGTCATGAAATCGTCGAGCTCAAGCGCAACGCCGAAGGCCACGTGCAGGCGGTGCTGCGCCACGGCAAGCAACCGCTGGAAGTGAGCCGGCGCTGCGTGGCGGCGTTGCGCGAGACGCTCAAGCATCTTTGAATCCTTAGCGAATTCGGATTCGGAATTCGAGAGGTCTTTTGTGGGAGGGCCTTCAGGCCCGACGCCTTTCGATCCGGCGCGGTGAAAGTACGCAGCGATTCGAGCGGTGAGCGTCGGGGCTGAAGCCCCTCCCACAAAAGCTTCCGCCGCTTCAAGCGATGACCTTGCACGGCCGCTCGCCGATGCGGACGAGCCTCCGGCTTTTTGGCCGTAGGCCCCGGCAACGGCGATAATGCCGCCATGAAGACCCTGCGCATCGCCACCCGTAAAAGCCCGCTCGCCCTGTGGCAGAGCGAGCATGTCGCCGACCGCCTGCGCGCCGCGCACTCCGGGCTGGCGGTGGAACTGGTGCCGATGAGCACCCGCGGCGACGAAGTGCTGGACCGCTCGCTGGCCGCGATCGGCGGCAAGGGCTTGTTTTTGAAGGAACTGGAGCTGGCGATGCTGCGCGGCGAAGCCGATTGCGCGGTGCATTCGCTCAAGGACGTGCCGATGGAACTGGAGCCCGGCTTCGCCTTGCCGGCGATCCTGGAGCGCGCCGACTACGCCGACGCCTTCGTCAGCAACGCCTTCGACGGCATCGACGCGCTGCCGACCGGCGCGCGCGTGGGCACGTCCTCGCTGCGGCGTCAGGCGCAATTGCGCGCGCTGCGCCCGGACCTGGAACTGCGCGATCTGCGCGGCAACGTCAACACCCGCCTGGCCCGCCTCGACGCGGGCGAGTACGACGCGATCGTCCTGGCCTGCGCCGGCCTGCAACGCCTGGGCCTGGACGCGCGCATCCGCGCGCGCCTGCAATCGCCGTACTGGCTGCCGGCGCCGGCGCAGGGTGCGATCGCGATCGAATGCCGCGACGACGACATCGCCACGCGCACGCTGTGCGCCGCGCTCGATCACCCCGACACCCGCACCTGCGTGGAAGCCGAGCGGGCGATGAACCGCGCCTTGCACGGCAGCTGCCACGTGCCGGTCGCCGCCTACGCCCGTTTGGACGGCGAACACCTGCGCCTGGACGGCCAGGTCGGCTCGGCCAGCGACGGCCGCTCGGTGCGCGCGCACGGCGAAGGCCGCGGCGACGCGCCCGAATGCCTGGGCATCGAAGTCGCGCAGTTGTTGCTCAATCAGGGCGCCGGCGATTTCATCGCCGAGTCCTTGCCCGACGGCGCCGATTCGGACTGAGCGCCGCATGATCGCAGCAAGCTCCGATAGCCCCTTGTAGGAGCGGCGCGAGCCGCGACCGCGACACCTCAACGACGACGAAAGACAGGTCGTTGCGACACGGTCCGGCGACGTCGCGCATGAAGTTTCGCGTCGGCGCTCCTGGTTACGGGGCTTCGGTCACGGCGCTCGCGTACACCGCTGCGGTTGGTCGCGGCTCGCGCCGCTCCTACAGGAAGCAACCGTCGCACGCGCGACGATCGGCGCGCAACGCAACTCAAAACCGCCGGATCAGCTCGATCGAGCTTTCCGCGCTCTCGCTGCCGCCGCCGCCCTTGTTGTCGTGACGGATCGCGAAGTCGGTTTCCAGTTTCCAGTTCTGCCACACGTCCACGTCCAGGCGCACCGACTGTTTGACGAAGGTGTCGCCGCCGCCGCTTTCGACCTGCACGCGCTGGGTCCAGCGCGCTCGCTCGGTGATGCGCTGGCCCAGGTTGAGTTCGCCGCGGAACACCGCGCCGGGGCGGTTGATTCCGTCGTCGGCCAGCGGCGCCAGGCGATAGCCGGCGCCGAAGGTCAAGCCGATCTGGGTCGGGCCGTCGCGCACCGCCTGCACGCCGTAGCGGGTGCCGATGCGGTAGTCGTTGGAATACATCGTGCGGCTCTCGCGCGAGGTGGCCGGCGCGCTGACGCCGCCGATCACGCGTTGCTGGCCGGGCAGCAGCACCGGCCGCAGCGGCGGCAGGTCGGCCGGGTTGATCTCCGGCGCACGCTGGCGCGGCGTCATCGCCAGCTTCCACTCCTCGTCGCCGCAACGGGTCGAGAAACACTGCAGGCGCATCTGTGCCGGATCGCTGGCGATGGCGATCAGGATCGGGTCGCCGCCGAAGGCGGGCGTCGGCAATGTGACCAGGGGCGCGCCGAGCAGGGCGAGCCCGATTGCACCGAGCATCGTCTGGGGTAAGGCCGGAGGACGGTCCACGATAATGCCATGAAACCGATTACAGACCTGCGACTGCGCGCACGCTGGATAGGTCCGATTAACGTACCGGTTGATCGCGTGGGCACCTGAAATCAACCGAAAATCCCGCGCCGGACGCCCAGAAGGGCCGCCCCGGCGCGGTTTGACGCTTTATCGTTGCTGGATCAGAAGCCGTAGACCACGTTGAGCGTGGTCAGGGTGTCGGTCTTCTTGGTGCCCGGAATCACGTCGGTGTTGTGGCGCACCTCGACCCCGGCCTTGAGCGCCAGTGCGTCGGTCATCTTGACCAGCAGGCCCAGGTCGTTGCGGGCGTAGGTGTTGTCGCTGCCGGCTTCGATCAGCAGGGTGTCGTAGATCGAGGTGGTCTCGGTGAGCTTGTGGCCGAAGTCCATGTAGCCGCGCGCGATCGCCTCGTTCTGATGGATCTGCACGTCCTGCAGCTTGGCCCAGCGGTAACCCGGGCCGATCTCGAAGGTCAGATGGGTGTCCTTGTTCTTGATCGCTTCGAAGCCGTAGCCGACCGCGGCGGTCCATTGGTATTCGTTGGCGGTGAAATGGTCGCGCTCGTTGCGCGCCGAACCGAACACGTAGCTGCGCGCGCCCAGGCGGTAGCCGCTTTTGGCGAACACCTCGTAACGGCGCGCGCTTTCCACGTCGTCCTGCTTGCCGTACAGGAACGAAGCGCCGGCCGAGTGCTTCCACTGCGCGTCTTCCTTGGCAATGTTGAGCTTGCCGATCAGGGTCTGACTGTCGGTGTTGCCCTTGGACACGGCCAGGCCGAGTTCGCCGGTGCCGCTCCAGCCGTCGGCGCGGGCCTGTTGGGCGTGGACAGGGCTGAGGGCGGCGGTGAGCGCGATGGCGCCAAACAACTTACGCATTAGCAAAAACTCCTGGATCGGGACGAAAAAAACCGCCGAGTGCGAGTCGGCGGGATCTGGAGTTTGGCCAATTTTATGTGAAGATCATCACAAAATAATCTGTAGCGATCGATTTATTGGTATTGATTGCTTGCGTCAATAATAGAGCGTGACCAAATGGCGCGCCTGGGCGAAGAACAGCCAGCGCTCGACCCCGGCGCCGAGCAGGGTGGACAACGCGGCCACGCTCATCAGCGCCCAGGCCGTGCCCGGCGAAGCGGCCGCGGCGGTCAGCGACAGCAGCGCCGCGGCCAGCGGCAGCGCCGCGAACAGCGCCAGCGCGATCCGCCGCAGCTTGGGCGCGTGCTTGCGCGCGAGCACGTAGCCCATTTCGCGGGTGAGGTAGTTGTCTTCGGTGTGCGGGCGTTCGAATACCGACAATTCGCGTTCGGGCAGGCCGACCGCGTCGCCGCGGCTCAGCGGCAACGGCGTGCGATCGATCGCGCGCCAGTAAGCGATCTTGAGCGCGGCGGTCAGCGGCGCCAACACCGCCACCGACAGCGTCGCCGCGCGTGCCGCCGCATGCGCGCCCGGCATCGCGGCCAGCAAGGCCGCGCCGCTGAGCAGGGCGAAGGCCAGATACACCGGCACCACCAGGCGATGGCGCCAGGCCGGAATCGGTATGAGCGATGCATAGATCATCGCCGTGCACGCCACGGTGACCAGCGCGCAGACCGTCAACGCGGCGGCGAGCCATGGCGGCATCGACGCAGCGGATTCGCGCACTGCGCCCAGCAATAATCCCAGCGCGGGCAGATACGTGAGGATCGCCATGACGCCCTCGCGCGACAGCCACGAACTGCGCCACTGCGAGAACGCGCGCCAAGCGCGCATCGGCTTGCCCAGGTGGGCCATGGAACTGAGCAAGCCGACGCTGACCAGAAGCAAGGCGAACAGCAGCGGTATCGCCAGCAGTCGCATGGGTTCGACCGGCGCCGCGATGGCGTACTTCCACAATGCGCCAACGCCGATCCAGGCCATCAGGCCGTAGCCGGCCCCCGACAAGACAGTGAAGACGATGACCGAGAACGCCGGGTGCATGGTCAGCGTGCGCCGGCCGCGAAAGCGAACATGGAACGGTGTGCGCGGCACGGCGCATGCGCGATCATCGCGACAGCACCTTGTCGAGCCAGCGCAGCACCGGCGGCAGCGCCGCGGTGTCCAGCGCTTCCGGCGCAGGCGCGGCGCGATCTTCCGCGCCGTCGCGCCTCGGCCGCGGCGGCAGATACTTGTTGGTCGGCCGATAGCCCAATTGCCCCATCAGATCCACGCCGCCGCGTTCGGCCACCAGCTTGGACACCGCCGACTCCGGATCGCCCAGGTCGCCGAAATGGCGCGCGCGGGTCGGACAGGCCTGCACGCAGGCCGGCTGGCGTTCGGATTCGCTGAGGTTCTCGTTGTAGATGCGGTCGATACACAGGGTGCACTTCTTCATCACCCCTTCGACCTGGCTGTATTCGCGCGCGCCGTAAGGGCAGGCCCACGAGCACAGTTTGCAGCCGATGCACTTGTCCTCGTCGACCAGCACGATGCCGTCCTCGGCGCGCTTGTAGCTGGCGCCGGTGGGGCAAACGGTCACGCAGGCCGGTTGTTCGCAATGCAGGCACGAACGCGGGAAGTGCAGGGTCATCGCCGGTTGCGGCGCGGTCGCGGCCGGCGCTTGCAGACCCGCGGCGCTGCCGCAGCCGCGCACCGGATCGGCCAGCGGCATGGCCTGGACCTCGTAGCTGTGCACGCGGTTGAACCACACGCCCGAAGGGTCCTTGCCGTAGGGCTGTTCGTCGGTCAGCGGCGCGGCGATCCCGCCTGTGTTCCATTCCTTGCAGCTCACCGCGCAGGCGTGGCAACCCACGCAAGTGTCCAGATCGATCACCAGACCGAGTTTCTTGCGCGACGGCGGCGGCAGATCGGTCATCGTTTCCTGATTCCGCTGTAGACCATCCACGCGCCGGCGGCGAATACGGTCAAACCGACCGCCACACCCGGCATCAGCGAAACCAGGGCCGGCGCGCCGGTGCCGCGATTGAGGCCGGACCCGACCAGCCCCAACAGCGCCGCCAGCGACAACCCGAGCACCATGCAGATCGCGCCCCAGATCACCCGCACGGTCTTCATGCCGATCTCCGCGCGCGCGCGGCGCGACCGGCGGAAAACAGGAGCATTGCTGCGCTTGCGATCATCGGTTCTTCCTGAACTGTGCGCCGTAGCGCAGCGGTTGATTGTCGGCGGCCTCGAACGACAGCGGCGTGAACTGCGGCTGCGAGGTGGCCTGCGCATTCTCGCCCGGATCGGCCTTGCGCAGGTTCACCCGCAGATCGAACCACGCCGCCTGACCTGTGACCGGGTCGGCGTTGGCGTAATCGCCGCGCGGAGTGAGGTCGGAAATCAAATGGTTGAGCAAGAAGCCCTTGCTCGCTTCCGGCGCGTCGCGCGACAGCCGCCAGGCGCCGCGGCGCTTGCCGATCGCGTTCCAGGTCCAGACCGTATCGGGCTGGACGTTGGCGGCGAACTTGGCCTGCACCGTGATGCGGCCGTGGTGCGATTCCACCGCGATCCAGTCCTCGTCGTCGAGGCCGAAGCGCGCGCCGGTGTCCGGGTGCAGGTACAGATAATTGCGCGCGCTGATCTGGCGCAGCCAGGCGTTCTGCGAGCCCCACGAGTGGTACATGAACATCGGCCGCTGGGTCACCGCGCTGAGCGGGAAGCGCGTGGCCGAGTCTTCGACCTGCGCGCCTTCGAACGGCTCGTACCAGATCGGCAGCGGGTCGAAATACGTGGCCACGCGCTCGCGGTGTTCGGCCGGCGGCTGTCGCTCGCCGTGGCCTTGCGCGGCCAGGCGGAACTTCTGCAGGATTTCCGAATACAACTGCAGCGCGATCGGTTCGGCGTGGCCGAGAAAGCCCATCTTCTGCGCCCAGTCCAGATACGCGCGATTGGCCATCTTGTAGTAACGCGCCGACTCGGGCACGTGACCGCGCCAGAAACCGCCGTTGTCGATGTAGCGCTGCAACTGCTCGGGATTGGGCGGGCCCTTGGCTTCGAGTTCGCCGTGCTCGCCGCGCCAGCCGGCGAGCAGGCCGACGCCGGGCGCGCGTTCGTGGCGGACGATGTAGTCGGCGTAGTCGCGGTAACGCGGGCTGCCGTCTTCCAATGTCATGCCGGGCAGGCCAAGGCGGGCGCCCAGATCCAGGAGGACGGATTGGAAGCCGCGGACGTCGCGGGGCGTCTGCTCGTTGCCCAGGCGCTGAGTTGCTGCATCTACGATTGGATGGCGGATCGCATCGCACGCCGAATCGGCATCGGAGATCGGCCGGTCGAGCAGGCTGATCGCGTCGAAGCGTTCCAGGTACGTCGTGTCGGGCAATACCAGGTCGGCGTAGGCGGTCATCTCCGAGGCGTAGGCGTCGGCGTAGATGATGTGCGGGATGCGGTATTCGCCATCGTCGCCGCGATCGGTCAGCCAGCCGATGGTCTGGCTGGTGTTCATCGCCGAATTCCAGCTCATGTTGGCCATGAACATCATCAGCGTGTCGATCTTGTACGGATCGCCGGCCCAGGCGTTGCGGATCACGCTGTGCATCATGCCGTGCGCGGACAGCGGGTAGGCCCACGAGAACGCGTGGTCGATGCGCCGCGGCTGGCCGTGTTCGTCGACGACCAGGTCTTCGGGGCCGTGGACGAAGCCCAGCGGTGCTGCATCCAGCGAGCCATTGGCTTGACGCTGCTTTCCTGGGCGGTTCGGCGGGGGCAGTGGCTTGGGGTACGGCGGCTGATAACGGAACGAGCCCGGCGTATCGACCGCGCCGAGCAGCAACTGCAACAGATGCAGCGCGCGGCAAGAGTGGAAGCCGTTGCTGTGCGCGCTGATCCCGCGCATGGCGTGCAGGCTGACCGGGCGGCCGAGCATGTCCGGGTGCTCGCGGCCGTGCGCGTCGGTCCAGGCGATCGGCAGGCGCAAGGGATCGTCGAACGCGGCCTGCGCCAATTCGCGGGCGATGCGGCGGATCGTGTCGGCGGGAATGCCGCAACGTTCGCTGACCGCGTCGGGCGCGTACTGCGCATCGAGGTAACGTTCGGCGATCAGATGGAACACCGGAACGACGCGGCGGCCATCGGGGAGTACGTATTCGCCCACGACGGCGGGCGAGATATCGATGGTGTCGGCCGGCAGCGCGCGGCCCTCGCCCCGGCCCTCTCCCGCGGGCGGGAGAGGGGGATCTTCGGGCGAGTGCGCGTGCTCTGCTCCCTCTCCCGCTTGCGGGAGAGGGCCGGGGTGAGGGCCGCGTACCCAACACAACACCCGTCCATCCTCATCGCGCGCGAACAAGCCATCGTCCGCGCCGCCCGGATTGCGCACCACCAGCCAATGCGCGTTGGCGTAGCGCACCAGATACTCCAGGTCGATCCGATCGGCCTTGAGCAATTCGTGGATCAACGCGAACGCGAACAACCCGTCGGTGCCCGGGCGGATTCCGATCCACTCGTCGGCGATCGCGCCATAACCGCTGCGCACCGGATTGACCGCGACGATCTTCGCTCCGCGCGCCTTCAACTTGCCCAGGCCGAGCTTGATCGGATTGGAGTCGTGATCTTCGGCCACGCCCCACAGCATCAGATAACGCGAATGCTCCCAATCGGGCTCGCCGAATTCCCAGAACGACCCGCCCAGCGTGTACAAGCCGCCAGCGGCCATGTTGACCGAGCAGAACCCGCCGTGCGCGGCGTAATTGACCGTGCCGAACTGCTGCGCCCACCAGCCGGTCAGCGCCTGCGACTGGTCGCGGCCGGTGAAGAAGGCCAACTCGTCGGGATTGCGCCGGCGGATCGGCGCCAGCCAATCGGTGGCGATGCGCAGCGCCTGATCCCATTCGATCTCGCGGAACTCGCCGCGGCCGCGCTCGCCCACGCGCAGCAAAGGCTTACTCAGCCGCGCCGGCGAGTAGTGCTGCATGATCCCGGCCGAGCCCTTGGCGCACAGCACGCCCTGGTTGACCGGATGATCGGGATTGCCCTGGATGTAACGGATTTGGCCGTCGGCCAGCCAGACCTTGATGCCGCAACGGCAGGCACACATGTAACAGGTCGTGGTCTTGACCTCGTCGCCGGGCGAGGGCGACAGATCGATGGCTGGCTCGGGCAGAGCGTGCTTTCGCATCGGGTCATTGTGCCCATTGCCGCCGGATCAGGCGAGCGTGCGCGCCGCGCTTGCCGCTGCCGCGCGTGCGCCGACATACTGCAGGGTCGGACGATCGACCGAGCGGCAATGCTATGGACGGCTTTTTATTGACCTTTGCCTATTACGGCGGATTCTTCGCCCTGGCGGCAGTGTCGGCCTGGATCGGCTACCGCAAGCGCGCGCGTCTGCCGGGATTCAACCGCTGGTACTGGGGCGCGATCTTGACGGCAGGGCTGGGCGCCGCGGCGATGTACGCCGCGCACCAACTGGCGTTGGCGATGCGCGGCGCCATCACCGGCTGAATGCGCGAGGCGCCCGCGCGGTCGCAATCGATGCGACCGCGCGGGTGTCTAATGTCACTTCACCGCCGGTGCTTCGATCTTGATACTGGCATCGTTGAAACGCGAGTACTTCAACGTCGAGGTGTATTGCTTGCCGCCGACGTCCGCCACATTGACCGCTTGCACGGGATAACCGTTGGCCGCGACCCAGAAGGTCGAGGTGGACTTGGATTTGCTGTTCTCGACCTTGTACTTCTTGGTCGCCACGCCGCCCAGGGTTTCCGCGCCGAGCGCGGTGACCTTCAGGCTCTGCAGATCGCCGAGGATCTTCTCGCGGCTGCGGGTGGCGGCCACGCCGCCGCCGGGCGAGGGCGTCTTGGTGGTTTTGCCTTGCATGGTCAGATAGGTGCTGTTGCCGATCATGACCTGTTCGCCCATTGCACCGAGCTTCACGCGCATGCGGTCGGGCGCGACGAAGTCGGTGTCGGTGGCCGGGCCGGGGCCCATGCTCATGGTGGCGTGGTAGCTCTTGGCGGCGAGGAACTTGTCCACCGCGGCGACGACCTCTTCCTTCGGTCCGGCCCAGGCCAGACTGGAGGCGGTCAGGCCGAGCAGCAGCACCGCGGGGGTCAGCGTTGCGGATAATGAGGTCTTGATCACGTAGGATCCTTAGGTTCGATGGTGGCGGCCGGACAGTGGCCGGTGCCATGCTAGTTGTGTCCCCACCGCCTCTACCAGACCCTTGCCGACATGGAACGTATCGAACGCATCCACGCGTTGCACCGGATTCTCACCGCGGCCCGGTATCCGGTCACAGTTCAGCGTCTCCAGGAAGACCTGGAGTGCTCGCGCGCGACCGTCTATCGGGATCTGGCCTATCTGCGCGATTACCTGATGGCGCCGGTGGTCGGCAACGGCGAAGCCGGTTTCCGCTACGACACCAGCGAAGGCGACCGCTTCGAGCTGCCCGGCCTGTGGCTGAGCTCGGAGGAACTGCACTCGCTGTTGGCCGCGCAGCAATTGCTGATGCGCAGCGGCGGCGGAGTGCTGTCCAACGCGCTGGCGCCGTTACAGCAGCGCATCGAGAAACTGCTCGACGAACACGCCGGCGGCCGCCGCCTGCCGGTCGAGCGGGTCCGGGTGATTCCGCATCGCACCCGGCGCCTGGACGAAACTGCGTTCCGGTCGGTCGCCACCGCAGTGCTCGATCGCAAGACGCTGACGTTCGAATACCGCGCCCGTTCCACCGACGAGCGCACCCGCCGCAGCGTTTCGCCGCAGCGGCTGACCCATTACCGCGAGAACTGGTACCTCGACGCCTGGGATCACGAGCGCGATGCGCTGCGCAGCTTCTCGGTCGACCGCATCAGCGTGGCCAAGATCGGCGAAACCGCCGCGCGCGACGTCGCCGACGAGGAGCTCGATCAGCATCTGGCTTCGAGCTACGGCATCTTCTCCGGCGCGCCCAAGGGTTGGGCGACCATCGTCTTCAGCGCCAAGGCCGCGCGCTGGGTCGCCGACGAACACTGGCATTCGCAGCAGCAGGGCCGTTTCCTGCCCGACGGCCGCTATGAACTCAAGGTGCCCTACAGCGCGGGCCGCGAGTTGCTGATGGACGTGATGCATTACGGCAGCGACGCCGAGATCGTCGAACCGGTGGTGCTGCGCGAGCAGGCCAAGTCGATGCTGGAACTGGCGCTGAGCAACTACGGCCACTGATGTCGCCCGGCGCCGACGCCCCGCACATCGAAAGCGGCGAGCCGGTGGCGCTCGTGCTGGGCGCGGGCGGCGCGCGCGGGCTGGCCCAGATCGGCGTTATTCAAGCGCTGCAGGCGCGCGGCCTGCGCATCGTCGCGGTCGCCGGTTCCTCCAGCGGCGCGCTGGTCGGCGGCCTGTTCGCCGCCGGCAAGATGGATGTCTACCGCGACTGGCTCTACAGCATGAGCCGCACCGACATGCTGCGCCTGCTCGATCCGGTGTTCGGCCAACCGGCGCTGTTCCGCGGCGAACGGCTGATGCATGCGCTGCGCGAACTGGCGGGCGAGCCGCGCATCGAGGACCTGGCGGTGGATTTCACCGCGGTCGCGGTCGATCTGGTGCGTCAGCGCGAAGTCTGGCTGCGCGAAGGCGATCTGTGGGACGCGGTGCGCGCCTCGATCGCGATCCCCGGCGTGTTCACGCCTTACGAGTTGCACGGTCGCGAACTGGTCGACGGTGGTCTGTTGGCGCCGTTGCCGATCACCGCCACGCGTTTGTCCGATGCGCATCGGCTGATCGCGGTGGACATGCACGGTTGGCCGGATCAACCGTCGGGCGGATTGGCGCATCGCAACGGCGCAGTGGACGCGGGGGCCTTGCAGGTGGCGTCGATCAAGCCGCCCTCGCTGTTGAGCCGCTGGTTCCGGCGCAGCTATTCGCCGCAAGTCGACGTGCCGGGCCAGGACGCGCCGCACGAGTTCAGCTTCAGCGAATTGATGGCGCGGTCGTTGGACATGATGCAGGCGCAGATCGCCCGGGTGCAGTTGGCGTTGGATCCGCCGGAGTTGGTGATCCGGATTCCGCGCGACGCTTGTCAGTTCTACGAGTTCTGGCGGGCCAAGGAGTTGATCGAGTTGGGGCGGGAAGAGGCCGAGAAGGCCTTGGATAAGGCCGGGTACTGAGTCCGGTCGAGGCGTCCGCTTCCGTTCTGGTTGTTGCTCCGAATTCTTCACGTTTGAAGTTGTGGCTGCCGTGGTAACGGTGCGGCTGCGGCGTTGCCGTGGCTGTTGCTGTTGCTGTTGCTGTTGCCAAGATATTGCTCTGGCTCTGGCTCGGCGGCGCAAGTAACTCGCGATAGCGATAGGACACCCGGAGGGCGGCGCACAGGACGTGCGCCGCCCTCCGGGTGTCCTATCGCTATCGCGAGTCAGGTGCGCCGCCCAGCAACAGCAACAGCAACAACAACAACAAGGCGAGGGCGGAGCAACCTGCGGGGCTGCTCGGCGGCTGAACACCTGATTCGTGCCGAACCGCCCGAGCCATCATCATGGGTTCGGGCTGCGCCCCGACCAACGGTCCTGAACATCGCAACCTCTGAGACGCCACGCCAGGAAGGTAGGGACAACGCCATCCCACCCTTCGCACCGTTCCGGAGTCAGGTCATGCCCGTCACCGCCGCCGATATCCGCCCCGCCGCCGATCAGGCCGATTTCATCCAGGCCGGCTCCGTCCGCGCCGATCTGGACACCGCCCTTCGCTACGCCGTCGCCATCGGCGGTCTGCTGGTGCTGATGCTGCCGGCCGCGCGCGGCAGTCACGCGGCGATCGGCTGGTTGCCGCTGTGGCTGGTGGCGATGCCGGCGCTGGCCTGGTGGGCACTGCACCGGTTCCGTCTGCCGTCGTGGCGGCGCCCGGCTACGCAGGCGACGGTCGCGGCGGTGCCGCGGCGTCGGCGCGGGGCGGTGCAGGCGCGGCGGCGCGCGCGGCCGGCGCTCGGCGCGCGGCCGTTGCCGCGTGCGGCTTGAGCCTGGCGCTACTCATCTCTATAAGGGGCCTGAATCGTTCCGGGGTTGCGGGAGCTCCGGGCCGCGATCCTCGTGCGGGCGGAATTGCGGTGCCAGCGGGCGCCGTCAGCCACCGCGACGGCCCGGTCCGGGTGTCCGATAAGGGGCCGCCGGCACGCTCCGGGCAACGCGCCAAACTGCGCAACTCCCTACATGACCTTGGACAGGGCGGGGGCCCTCCCGCCCTGTGCTAGCGTGGCGGCCTTCCTTTTTTACCCGGATGCGCCATGCCCACGAAGTCGACCTGTCAGTCTCTGTTGTTCGCGGCCGGTCTGGCCGCGGCTTCGGCTTCCGGGGCCGTACACGCCCAGGAGAAGCCCGTGACCGACGATTCTTATGCCTGGCTCGAAGAGGTCGAAGGCAAGCGCGCCCTGGACTGGGTGCACGCGCGCAACGCCAAGACCGAGGCCGAACTGGCCTCGACCCCGCAGTTCAAGCAGCTTGAGTCCAGCATCCTCGCGATCCTCGATTCCACCGCCAAGATCCCCGGCGTGGAGAAGATCGGCGATTACTACTACAACTTCTGGAAGGACGCGCAGCACCAGCGCGGCCTGTGGCGTCGCACCACGCTTGCGGAGTACCGCAAGGACAAGCCGCAGTGGGAGACGGTGATCGATCTGGACGCGCTCAACGCGCAAGAGAACGAGCAATGGGTGTGGCACGGCGCCGAATGCCTCAAGCCCGATTACCAGCGCTGCCTGGTCGCGCTGTCGCGCGGCGGCTCCGACGCCGACGTGACCCGCGAGTTCGACCTCACCAGCAAGACCTGGATCAAGGACGGCTTCTTTCGCCCCGAGGCCAAGGGCAGCCTGAACTGGATCGATCGCGATCACGTCTACGTCGCCACCGATTTCGGCAAGGGCACGATGACCACCTCGGGCTATGCGCGCACCGTGCGCCTGTGGAAGCGCGGCACGCCGATGGCGCAGGCCACGCCGGTGTACGAGGGCAAGGACACCGATTTGGCGGTGTCGGCCTGGCACGATCCGACCGAGGGTTTCGAGCGCGACTTCGTCCAGCGCGCCCTGGCGTTCTACAACGATGAGCTGTACCTGCGCGGCAAGGACGGCAAGCTCGGCAAGATCGAGCTGCCCAACTCGGCCAACAAGTACGTGCATCGCGAATGGCTGGTCGCCGAACTGCGCGATCCTTATGAAGCCGACGGCAAGAAGTACGCCTCCGGCAGCCTGATCGCGATCAAGTTCGACGATTTCCTGGCCGGCAAGCGTGGCTTCACCACTTTGTTCGCGCCGACCGACACCACCTCGCTGGCGAGCGCGGTGTGGACGCGTCATCACCTGATCCTCAACGTGCTCGACGACGTCAAGTACAAGCTCAGCGTGTTGACCCCGGCCGAAGGCGGCGCCGCGGGCGAGTGGAAGCGCAGCGAATTCGTCGGCGCGCCGGCGTTCGGCACGGTGGCGGTCTCGGCGGTCGACAGCGATGAAAGCGACGCGCTGTGGTTGAGCGCGTCGGATTATCTGACCCCGACCACGCTGGCCCTGGCCGAAGTGGGCAAAGCGCCGCAGACGCTCAAGACCAATCCGACTTATTTCGACGCGTCCAAGGACGTGATCGAACAGCACTTCGCCAAGAGCAAGGACGGCACCCGCGTGCCGTACTTCGTGGTGCGGCCGAAGGATGTGAAGCTCGACGGCAAGGCGCCGACCCTGTTGTACGGCTACGGCGGTTTCGAGATTTCGCTGACCCCGACCTACTCCGGCGGCATCGGCAAGGGCTGGCTGGAGAAGGGCGGCGTGTACGTGGTCGCCAATATCCGCGGCGGCGGCGAGTACGGTCCGCGCTGGCACCAGGCCGCGCTCAAGGCCAACCGCCACAAGGCTTACGAGGACTTCGCCGCGGTCGGCCAGGATTTGATCGCGCGCAAGATCACCTCGACCCCGCACCTGGGCGTGCAGGGCGGCAGCAACGGCGGTCTGCTGACCGGCAACATGCTCACCCAGTACCCGGACCTGTTCGGCGCGGTGGTGGTGCAGGTGCCGTTGCTGGACATGAAGCGCTACAACCATCTGCTGGCGGGCGCGTCGTGGATGGCCGAATACGGCGATCCGGACACCGACGACTGGTCGTTCATCAAGACCTTCTCGCCGTACCACCTGTTCGACGCCAAGCGCGACTACCCGCCGGTGATCTTCACCACCTCGACCAAGGACGACCGCGTCCATCCCGGCCATGCGCGCAAGATGGCGGCGAAAATGCTCGATGCCGGCAAGAACGTGACCTATTACGAGAACGTCGAAGGCGGCCACGGCGGCGCGGCCAACAACGCGCAGCAGGCACATATGAACGCGCTGGCCTACACCTTCTTGTGGGAGCAACTGGCCAAATGAGCGACGAGGGCATGAAGCCGGGTTGAACCTCGGACGGGCGCCCAAGGGCGCCCGCTTCCGCGTAGAGGCTCGCCAACGGCGCACGGTCGGCCCTGTCAACCTCCCGGCCCCAAAGCCTGAAGCCACCGTTCCGGCGCTCAGCCATTGCGGATCACGATTTCGGACCTTATATGAAACCGACTCTACTCACGTTAGCGGCCACGCTCCTGATGACCACGACCCTTACCGCCACCGCCGCGACGCTGCCCGCGCCGCCCGACGCCGCCAAGAAGCCGCACCAGGTCAAGGCGCCGCACGGCGCGCAGCGCGGCGACGAGTACTACTGGCTGCGCGACGACAAGCGCAAGAATCCGCAGATGCTGGCGTATCTCAATGCCGAGAACGCCTACGTCGACGCGGTGATGAAGTCGCTCAAGCCGGTGGAGGACAAGCTCTACGGCGAGATCGTCGGCCGCATCAAGCAGGACGACAGCTCGGTGCCGTACCGCGAACGCGGCTTCTGGTACTACACGCGCTTCGAAACCGGCCAGGACTATCCGATCCACGCGCGCCGCAAGGGCAGCATGGAGGCGGCCGAGGAAATCCTGCTCGACGTCAACGCCATGGCCAAGGGCAAGGACTACTTCAACGTCGGCGGCATGGAAGTCACTCCGGACAACCAGATCCTGGCCTGGGCCGACGATGCGATCGGCCGCCGCCAGTACACGATCCGGTTCAAGAACCTCGCCACCGGTGAGATCTATTCCGACGTGATCTCCGGCGTGTCCACCGATCTGGTCTGGGCCGACGACAACAAGACCTTGTTCTACGTCGAGAACGACCCGGAAACCCTGCTCACCGTGCGGGTCAAGAAGCACGTGCTGGGCACGCCGGCCAGCAGCGACGCGCTGGTCTACGAGGAAAAGGACGACAGTTTCTACATGGGCATCGGCCGCACCCGCGACGACGCCTACATCTGCATCAGCGTGCACAGCACCGTGTCCAGCGAAACGCGCTGCGCGGCCGCCGCCGATCCGAAGGAATTCGCCGTGCTGGCCCCGCGCGAGCGCGACGTGGAATACGATGCCGACCGTCTCGACGGCCGCTGGGTGATCCGCACCAACGCACCCGGCGCCGACGGCAAGCCCGCGCCGAACTTCAAGCTGGTCACCGCCGCCGACGGCGCGCGCTCGCGCAAGGAATGGAAGGACTGGGTCGCCCATCGCGACGACGTATTCATCGAAGGTTTCGAGTTGTTCGACGGTTTCACCGCGGTCGCCGAACGTTCCAACGCGCTCGAGCGCCTGCGCCTGATCGGAAAGGACGGCAAGGAAGAATTCGTCAAGGCCGACGAGCCGGCGTTCTCGATGGGGCTGGCGACCAACTCCGAACACGACACGCCGTGGCTGCGTTACACCTACACCTCGCTGACCACACCGGCGACCACTTACGAGCTCAACACCCAGACCGGCGAGCGCAAGCTGCTCAAGCGTCAGCCGGTGATCGGCTACGACGCCGACCGGTACGTCACCGAGCGCTTCTGGGCAACCGCGCGCGACGGCGTCAAGGTGCCGGTGTCGCTGGTCTACAAGAAAGGCTTCGAGAAGAACGGCAAGGCGGCGATGCTGCAGTACGCCTACGGCAGCTACGGCATGTCGATGGATCCGGCCTTCAACGGCACCATCGTCAGCCTGCTCGATCGCGGCATGGTCTATGCGATCGCGCACATCCGCGGCGGCCAGGAAATGGGCCGCAAGTGGTACGACGACGGCAAGCTGTTCCACAAGCAGAACACCTTCAACGATTTCGTCGACGTCACCGACGCGCTGGTCAAGGCCGGTTACGCCGCGCCCGACCGCGTCGCCGCGTACGGCGGCAGCGCCGGCGGACTGCTGATGGGCGCGATCACCAACATGGCCGCCGACAAGTACCGGGTGATCCTGTCGCAGGTGCCGTTCGTGGACGTGGTCACCACCATGCTCGACGCCAGCATTCCGCTGACCACCAACGAGTACGACGAGTGGGGCAATCCGGAAAAGAAGGATTACTACGACTACATGCTGTCGTACTCGCCCTACGACAATCTCAAGAAGCAGGCGTACCCGGCGATGTTCGTCGGCACCGGCCTGTGGGATTCGCAGGTGCAGTATTGGGAACCGGCCAAATACGTGGCGCGTCTGCGCGATCTGGACACAGGCACGCAACCGGTGCTGTTCCGCACCAACATGGATGCCGGACACGGCGGCAAGTCGGGACGGTTCCGCCGTTACCGCGAGCAGTCGGAGATGTACGCCTTCATGATCGATCAGATGCAGGTCAGCGCGGATATCGCGGTCAAATAAGCGCAAGCGTCGCGGCCTTCGGCCCGCCGGCGATTCGACAGGCCCGGCGCATGCCGGGCTTGTTCGTTTGCGGCGCCGGGGTTGGGTGGAGGGCGGTCGGGTTCGTCTGTAATGGAAGTGATGCGATCGCGTAGCGGAGAGCGTCGGGGCTGAAGCCCCTCCCACAGAGACGTCGAAGCTCGCGACACGCTCTTGGCGTTTCGTGGCGATGCACGAAGTCTCTGTGGGAGGGGCTTCAGCCCCGACGCCTTCCGTTCAAATCGCCACGCACCCCACCACCGCGGCGCCATCTTGAAAGCGCCGCGATCCACGCCATTTCTCCCCTAAGTCCCGACAACACGCGCGCTCAGTCGCATACTCCCGGCATGTCCGTTCCGCCCACTTCCGCCGACCCCAAGCCCGCACAGGAGGGCGAACCCGCCGATGCCGATGCCGGCGCCGCGCGTTCCGACGCGCAGGCGCCCGTGGCCGAGCCTGCGCGCAGCCGCTTCCGCTGGGCCTGGTGGCTGCTGGCCTACGCCAGCCTGGGCCTGGGCATCATCGGCATCGCCGTGCCGGGTTTGCCGACCGTGCCGTTCGTGCTGCTGTCGGCGTTCGCCGCCGCGCGCGGCTCGCAACGCCTGCATGCATGGCTGCTCGCGCACCGCCAGTTCGGCCCGATGATCCGCGACTGGCAGGCTCACGGCGCGGTCAGCCGCCGGGCCAAGCGGCTGGCGGTGTCGATGATGGCGGTGTGCGCGGTGATCATGATCCTGACCTCGCCCAAGTGGTGGATGTCGGCGACCGGCATCGCGATCATGACCACGGTCGCGATCTGGCTGTGGCGCCGGCCTGAACCGCCGAGCGCCTGAGCGCGACGGCAAGCGCTCAGGCTGAACCGGCGTATCCCCGGCAGGCGCCCGGGCCGGCGCGGCGGGTTCGTTTCCGTCAGCCTCGCGGGCTACACTTCGGCCCATGAATGCACGCACTGCCTCGCTCCGGATTCCGACCGCGCTGGTCCTGACCGCGCTGACCCTCGCCCTGACCGCTTGCGGCAACAAGGGGCCGCTGGTCCTGCCGACCCAGCCCGCGCCGCAGGAAGCGCCGCGCGCCCAGCCCGGCGAAGTGCCGGTGACGATTTCCAACGCCAACGATCCGCCGGTCGCGACCGATCCGAAGGCCAAGACCACGCTGCCGTCGCCTTCGCTGAACAACATGCTGCCGGCGCCGGCCGAGCCGCAGGACGGCGAAAGCAAGGACAAAAAGACCGAGGAAGGCAAGGACGGCACGTCCGGCGACGGCGCCAAGCCCGCCGAACCCACCCCGTCCGGCCAGGGCGATGGCTGAGTCCGCGGTCGTGAACGCGCCGCTGCGTTTCAGCAAGATGCACGGCGCCGGCAACGACTTCGTCGTGCTGGATCTGCGGGGCGGCTTGGCGCCGCCGGACGCGGAGCTGTGCCGCCGCCTGGCCGATCGTCACACCGGGGTGGGCTGCGATCAGATTCTCACCATCGAAGCGCCGCTCAGCGAAGGTGCGGTCGCGTCGTACCGCATCTGGAACTGCGACGGCTCGGCCTCGCAGCAGTGCGGCAACGGCGCGCGCTGCATCGCCGCCTGGCTGGTGCGCGACGGTGCCGCGGGCGAGGGCACGGCCATCCAGGGGAGTTTCGCCGTCGACAGTCCGGCCGGCCGCCACGTGGTGTGGCCGTTGGGCCAAGGCCAATACCGTATCGACATGGGTCGCCCGGAGTTCGATCCGGCGCGCATTCCGCTGCGCGGCTACGCCACCCGCCAGGACCAGTACGTGCTCGACGTGCACGACACCGTGATCGGTTTCGGTGCGGTGTCGATGGGTAATCCGCATGCGGTGATCGAGGTCGACGACGTCGATGCCGCGCCGGTGGAAAGCATCGGCCCGATGCTGCAATCCAGCGCCGAGTTTCCCGAATCGGCCAATGTCGGCTTCGCTCAGGTGATCGCGCCCGATCGCATCCGCCTGCGCGTGTACGAACGCGGCGTCGGCGAGACCTTGGCCTGCGGCAGCGGCGCCTGCGCCGCCGCGGCGGTGCTGATGCAGCGCGGCCGCATTCAGCGCGAGGTCGCCGTGCAATTGCCCGGCGGCGAGTTGCGCATCGTCTGGCCCGACGCCGACAGCACCTTGTCGATGTCGGGGCCGACCGCATTCGTATTCGAAGGAGAATGGAATCGATGAGCGATAGACTCGGCGACAAGCCGGCTGAGTTCGGCGCACACGACGTCGCCAATTGGCTGCGTCGCCATCCGCGTTTCCTGCAGCAGTTCCCCGACCTGTCGATGAGCCTGGTGGTGCCGCGCGAAGAAGGTTCGGCCGCATCGCTGGCCAGCTACCAGTTGGAAGTGCTGCGCGACAAGAACCGCGAACTCTCCCGCCGCCTGCACGAGCTGTTCGGCAACGCGCAGGAAAACGAGCGGCTGGCCGTGCGCACCCATCAGCTGACCCTGGCGTTGATGCGCCAAAGCACGCCGGCCGACACTCTGCGCGCGATGGCCGCCAGCCTGGCCGAGGATTTCAACGGCGATCTGGTGCGGCTGATCGTGTTCCGCCGCTACGACGGCCTGGCCGATGGCGAGTGGTTGCAGATCATCGAAGAAAGCGACGCGCGCCTGCAGCCGTTCCGCGACGCGCTGGGCGACGGCGAGCCGCTGTGCGGCCGCCTGCAGCCGGAAAAGCACGTGGTGCTGTACGGCGATCGCGCCGAAGAGGTGCAATCCAGCGCCTTGTTGCCGCTGCCGGGCATCGGCCTGATCGCGGTCGGCAGCCGCGACGCCAACCGCTTCTTCCCGGGCATGGGCACGCTGTTCCTGCGCATGATGGGCGAGTCGCTGGCGGTGGCGCTGCGGCGCTTCGACTGACGGTCGCCGCCGCGTCCGGCATGCCCGACGCGGACGAAGCGGGTAGGATCGGCGCCATGAATCCGGTCGCTGCCTTCCTCGACCACCTGCGCGTGGAAAAGCGCATGTCGGCGCATACGCTGGACGCTTACCAGCGCGATTTGCTCGCGTTGACCCAGTGGAGCGAACACTACGGGCACGGCGAGGTGCTGGGCCTGCAGGTCGAGGACATCCGCGCGTTCATCGCCGCCGAGCATCGCCGCGGCCTCACCGCTAAAAGTCTGCAACGCCGTTTGTCGGCCTGCCGCAGTTTCTACGCCTGGCAGGTCAAGCAGGGCGCGTTGCCGGCCAGTCCGGCCGCGCCGATCCGCGCGCCCAAGGCGCCGCGCAAGCTGCCGCAGGTGCTCGATCCCGACGAGGCCAAGGCGCTGGTCGAAGTGCCGACCGACGTGCCGCTGGGGTTGCGCGATCGCGCGTTGCTGGAGCTGTTTTATTCCTCCGGTTTGCGCTTGAGCGAGTTGTGCGCGCTGCGCTGGCGCGATCTGGATCTGGACGACGCCCTGGTCACTGTGCTCGGCAAGGGCAGCAAGCAGCGCAGCGTCCCGCTGGGTTCGCATGCGCGCAAGGCTTTGGCGCAATGGCGCGCGTCCACTGGCGCGGCCAACGATGCGCAGGTGTTTCCCGGCCGCGGCGGCGGCCCGATCACCTCGCGCGCGGTGCAGTTGCGCATCCGCCAGCTGGCGCAGCGGCAAGGCCTGTTCAAGCGCGTGCATCCGCATCTGTTGCGGCATTCCTTCGCCAGTCACATCCTGGAATCCTCCGGCGATCTGCGCGGCGTGCAGGAGTTGCTGGGGCATGCCGACATCGCCACCACCCAGATCTATACGCATCTGGATTTCCAGCATCTGGCCAAGGTTTACGACGCCGCGCATCCGCGGGCCAAGCGCAAGAAGGGCGCGGGCGACAGCGAGTAAGTGTGCTGCGTCGAATTCGCGCCGGCTTTTGCGGGAGGGGCTTCAGCCCCGACGCTCTTCGTTCAGTTCGCTGCGTCGGATCGAAGAGCGTCGGGGCTGAAGCCCCTCCCTCAAGAGTATCCCGCAGCTACCTCGGGGGCTTGACTCGCCGCCTCGCGCCCCCATCCAGGAATTCAGTATCCCGGAGGCCGCAATGGACCCGAGCAAGAATCCCAATGTGTTCCACGCCACCACCATCGTCTCGGTACGCCGCGACGGACACGTCGCCGTGGCCGGCGACGGCCAGGTGACGCTCGGCCACACCGTCATGAAAGCCAACGCGCGCAAGGTGCGCCGGCTCGGTCGCGACGGCCAGGTATTGGCCGGTTTCGCCGGCGCCGCCGCCGATGCGTTCACCTTGTTCGAGTTGTTCGAAGCCAAGCTCGAAAAGCACGGTCAACTGACCCGCGCCGCGGTCGAGCTGGCCAAGGATTGGCGCACCGAACGCCGCCTCGGAAAACTCGAGGCGTTGTTGGCGGTGGCCGATAAAGAAACCTCGCTCATCATCAGCGGCACCGGCGACGTCATCGAACCGGAAGACGGCATCATCGCGATCGGCTCGGGCGGCATGTACGCGCTCTCGGCCGCGCGCGCTCTGATCGCGCACACGCAGCTCGATGCGCGCACCATCGCGACCGAATCGATCGGCATCGCGGGCGATGTGTGTATCTATACCAATCGCAATGTGGTGGTGGAGGAGCTCTGATGCGGGGATTCGGAATTCGGAATTGGAGATTCGCCAGGGCGAATCCGCCCCGTCATTCCGCTCTGCTTTCTGCTCTTGCCAATCTCTAATCCCCAATCACGAATCCCGGCCCCCATGAAACCCGACAATACCCACGCCACCATGACCCCGCGCGAGATCGTGCAGGAGCTGGACCGACATATCATCGGTCAGCACGCGGCCAAGCGCGCCGTCGCCATCGCGCTGCGCAATCGTTGGCGCCGCATGCAGCTCGACGACGATCTGCGCAATGAAGTCATGCCCAAGAACATCCTGATGATCGGCCCGACCGGCGTCGGCAAGACCGAGATCGCGCGCCGTCTGGCCACGTTGGCCAATGCGCCGTTCGTCAAGGTCGAAGCGACCCGCTTCACCGAGGTCGGTTACGTCGGCAAGGACGTCGAGCAGATCGTGCGCGATCTGGCCGACACCGCGGTCAAGCTGTACCGCGAGCAGGCCAAGGTGCGCGTGCGCACACAGGCCGAGGATCGCGCCGAAGACCGCATTCTCGATGCGCTGTTGCCCAAGCGCGTGCCTGGCGGTTTCGGCTTCGGTTCGGAAACTCCGGCCGTTGATCACAGCGCGCCCGACAGCGACACCAGGGCCAAGCTGCGCAAGCAACTGCGCGCCGGCGAGTTGGACGAGCGCGAGATCGAGATCGAAACCGCGGTCAACGTCGGTGTCGACATCATGGCGCCGCCCGGGATGGAGGAAATGGGCCAGCAGTTGCGGCAGATGTTCTCGCAGGTGTCCGGCGGCAAGACCAACAAGAAGCATTTGTCGATCAAGGCCGCGCGTCCGCAGCTGATCGAGGAAGAAGCCGGCAAGCTGGTCAACGAAGACGACATCCGCCAGGCCGCGATCGAGGCCTGCGAACAGCACGGCATCGTGTTCATCGATGAGATCGACAAGGTCGCCAAGCGCAGCGAAGGGGGCATGAGCGGCGGCGATGTCAGCCGCGAAGGCGTGCAGCGCGATCTGTTGCCGCTGGTGGAAGGTTCGACGGTGAGCACCAAGTACGGCGCGGTCAAGACCGACCATATCCTGTTCATCGCCTCCGGCGCGTTCCATCTGGCCAAGCCCAGCGATCTGATTCCGGAATTGCAGGGCCGCTTCCCGATCCGGGTGGAACTGAGCGCGTTGAGCAAGGACGATTTCGTGCGCATCCTCACCGAGCCCAAGGCGGCGTTGACCACGCAGTACGTCGAGTTGCTCAAGACCGAGGGCGTGGAACTGAAGTTCACCGCGGATGCGGTTGACCGTCTGGCCGAAATCGCCGCGCAGGTCAACGAACGCCAGGAAAACATCGGCGCGCGGCGTCTGCACACCGTGCTGGAGCGCCTGCTCGATACGCTGAGCTATGAGGCGCCCGATCGCGATGGACAGGCGGTGACCATCGACCGTGCGTATGTCGATCTGCATCTGGGCGAGTTGGTGCAGGATCCGGATTTGAGCCGTTACATTCTTTGATCGCTGGTGATGGTCTGTGTCGAACACCGTCTGGCCGACCGGTTTCGCCGCGATCCGCCGACACGCAGTCGGGGCTGAAGCTCCTCCCACAAAAGACCTCGCCGCGGCGAGGTCTTTTGCTTTCCAGTCCCAGCCCATTGGAAGCCACAAGGTCTTTTGGCTCTGGCCCAATCCAAGCCCACGGGAAGCCATGAGTTCGTTTGGTCCCGGTCCAATCCAAACCGGCTGGAGGCCACGGGATCTTTTGTTTCTAAGCCAATCGCACTGAGCGCCACGGGGTTTCTTGTGGGAGGGCCTTCAGGTCCGACACGCGCCGCAGCGAAGCGGTTCCGGTGCCGACGATGCCCTCCGCCGCGCAACCGTTCGCCATCCCCATCGCTCTGCTACCGTGTCGGCCCATGGACGACACCGCACCCGCGCCAGGGACCCCACCACCGCGCACCGCCTTGGTCATCGGCGCCAACGGCTTCCTCGCCGGCTATTTGATCGCCGCGTTGCAACGCCACGGCTGGCGCATTCTGCGCGGCGTGCGTGGCGGCGACACGGCCTTGCGCGCCGATCAACGTGCCGCCGATCTGGCGCGCATGACCTCGCCGGCGGATTGGCGCGATACGCTGCAAGGCGTGGATGCCGTCGTCAACGTCGCCGGCATTCTGCGCGAGACCGGCGAACAAACTTTCCAGGCCATCCATATCGACGGGCCGCTGGCGTTGGCGCAGGCTTGCGTCGAGGCTGGGGTAAAACGCTTCGTGCAGATATCGGCGCTGGGCGAGCCCGCCGACGGCGGCTTCATCGCGAGCAAGCACCGTTTCGACGAACGATTGCTGGCACTGCCCTTGAGCGCGGTGGTGCTGCGTCCGTCGGTGGTCTACGCCGCCTCGGGTTCCTACGGCGGCACCTCGCTGCTGCGCGCGCTGGCGGCGTTTCCCGGCCGTCATCTGCTGCCCGGGGACGGGCGCTGGCCCTTGCAGCCGGTCGCGGCCGAAGACCTCGGCGAAATCGCCGCGCGCGCGGCGGCCGGGGATCAAACCGGCATCTACCAGATCGGCAGTCAGCAGCCGTTGTCGCTGCGCGACTATCAGGCCGCGTGGCGCCGCTGGCTGCGAATCGACGGCGACGGCGCGGTGGCGTTTCCCGAGTCGCTGGTCAGCCTGCAGGTCGCGATCGGCGAACGCCTGGGCCGTGGGCCGGTCGGCGAAACCATGTGGCGGATGCTTCGCCGCGGCAACGTGACCGCGCCCGACGCGCATGCGCGCTTGCGCGCCGATTTCGGTTACGCCACGCGCGATTTGAACCAGGCGCTCGCGGCCACGCCGAGCCAGGTGCAAGACCGTTGGCAGGCGCAGTTGTATTTCCTCGCGCCCACGCTGCGGCTGGCCATCGTCGCGCTGTGGCTGATTTCGGTGTTCGCCGGTTGGCTCACGCCCGCGGCGACCATCCAGGCATTGGCGGCGGATTCGCCGATGGCTTGGTTGCAGCCGGTGGCGTTGGCGCGCATCACCGCGGGCTTGGATGCGGTACTCGCGCTGGGCCTGTTGATCGGCTGGCGTCCACGCTGGATGCTCGGGCTGATGGGCATCAGCGTGCTGGCCTACACGTTGGCCTTCGGCGTGCTGCTGCCGGCGCTATGGTTGGACCCGCTGGGCGGATTGGCGAAGAATCTGGTGGTGCTGCCCGCGCTCGCGGTGGCCTGGGTGTTGGCGGATCGGAGATAAGGCGATGGCGTATCTGTGGGTGAAATGGATTCACATCCTGTCTTCGACCTTGCTGTTCGGCACGGGCCTGGGCATCGCGTTCTTCTTCTGGATCGCGCACAAGCGCGGCGACGCCAAGGTGATCGCCGAGACCGCGCGCACGGTGGTGATCGCCGATGCCTGCTTCACCGCGCCGGCGGTGATCGTCCAGTTCGCGACCGGGGTGTGGCTGATGCTGCATCTGGGGATTCCGGCCACGGTGTTCTGGCTCAAGACCGCGCTGGTGCTGTTCTTCGTGGTCGGCGCGTGCTGGTTGCCGGTGCTGTGGTTGCAGGCGCGCGCGCGGCGTCTGGCCGCGCAGGCCGCGGCGGCCGGCACGGCGTTGCCCGACAGCTACCACCGCACCATGCGCTGGTGGTTCTGGCTGGGCTGGCCGGCGTTCCTGAGCGTGATGGCGATTTTCTGGCTGATGGTGCTCAAGCCAACCGCAGCGATGTAGCCCTGCCGCAGTCAACCGAAGCGACTTAGCTCCGCCGCAGTCATCCCAAGCTACAAAACTCCAAGTACCAAACCCCGCCTCCACCAAAACAACAGCAAACAAGTCCATCAACAACGGATCCGCACCGAACCAACCCGCAACCTTCAGCGTCGCCGTTCCAGGATCACGCCCATCGCCGGAAACTCGTCGCTCTCGGCCAGTCGTCCCAGACGCCGCTCGATCTCGACGAAACCTTCCGAGCGGTACAGCTCCAAAGCCGGCTCGTTGCCCAGCAAAGCCTGGGTGCTGAAGACCGGGCCGGAGAACGCGATGGCATGGCGCAGCAAGGCGCGGCCGACCCCGCGGCGGTAGCAGTCCGGATGCACGTAGAGCCAGTTCAGCGAATTACGCCGGTAAGCGACGAAACCTTGCACCACCCCGTCGAGTTCGCCGACGTCGAGCCGGTCCTGAAACAAGCCTTCGCTGTGCGCGCTGCGCGGCAGACTGCGGAACGCGGCGACGTCGGCGCTGAGCCGCAGTTCGTCCATGCGGGCGCGGTCGTGGATTTCGCACAGGCGCGGCCAATCGCTGAGTTGGTAGGGGCGGATCGACAGTGGCGGAGCCGGCGGGACGCGCATCGTGAATCCGATTTTGCACGCGCACACGGGTGCTTGCCCAGATGTACCGGCCCCGCGGCGGTTAGACGATGGCACGATCGACACCGCGGGGCCGTCGGCGCCGAGGCGACAGATCGAAGCGATCGCGCTGTCGCCGGAATCTTCGCCGCAGTCTTGCGGTTTCGATTGCGCTGCCGCCGTACCCGCGGTCGGCAGCCGGAACGCTGAAGCCAAACCTGTCGCGAGGGTGCACGTGGGAATTGCTTTCCCTTGGTTGCGCCGTAGCGGCGCGGATCAATCCTCGCCGATGTCCTCGTTCCAGACATCGGGGTGGGCGGCGATGTAGCCGCCGAGCAATTCGATGCATTCCTGGTCGGCCAGATCGATCACCTTGACGCCGCTCTCGCGCAGCCAGTCCACGCCGCCGCTGAAGTTGACCGATTCGCCGACCACCACCGTGCCGATGTTGAACTGCCGGACCAGACCGCTGCAATACCAGCACGGCGCCAGGGTGGTGACCATGATCGTGTCGCGGTAGCGGCGCTGGCGGCCGGCCTTGCGGAAGGCGTCGGTTTCGCCGTGCACCGACGGGTCGCCTTCCTGGATCCGGCGGTTGTGACCGCAGCCGAGCAGACGGCCGTCGTCGTGATACAGCGCCGCGCCGATCGGAATGCCGCCCTCGGCCAGGCCTTGGCGGGCCTCGGCGACGGCGGTGGCGAGCAGGGCGCGGTAGTCGGGGGTGGCGATCATGCGGAACTCCTGAGGTCAGGTGCGCAGTCTGGCGCGCCGGCCCTGCGCGGTCGAGAGGCGGGCGCGGGCATAATCGTCGCGTCCGCCGCCACACGCCGGTCCGCACCGCATGATCTTCTGGAGTCTCGTATTCGCGATCGGCGTCGGCCAGGCCGCGCTGCTCGCGCTCGCCCTGTGGCGGCGGCCGGTCAATCCCCAGGCCAATCGGGTGCTGGCGGGTTGGGTCGCGCTGATCGGCATCGATCTCGCGGTCAAGGCGGCGTATTTCCACGGGCCCGCGCCGGAACTGCTGAAGGCGTACCGGCTGGTCAGTCTGTTTCCGTTCCTCTACGGCAGCGCGTTCTATCTCTATGTGCGTGCGCTGACCGAAGCACGCGGCCTGGATCGCCGCGATGCCGTGCACCTGTCGGGCTTCATCGTGGCGTTGGCCGTCAACGTCGGCGTGTTCGGGCAGGACGCGGCGCAGAGTCGCGCCTTCTTCGAACATTTGCGCGCGGGCGGCCATTGGCCGGGGCGGCCGTGGCTGGACGTGCTGTTGTTCGTCTACAGCGTGAGCTACGTGATCGCAGGTTTGATGCGGGTGCGGCGCTACCGCCGCGGGCTGCTGCAGCGGCGTTCGGACGCCGATCGCATGTCCCTGCGCTGGATCGATGCGATGGCGGTCTCGCAGATCGTGATCTGGTGCATCGCGATCGTGCAGTGGCTGACGCGGATTCCCTGGATCGACTATCCGCTGATCTACGGCGCGGTGGTGGCCTGGGTGTTCGTGGTCGGTTATCTGAGTTTGAATCAGGTCACGGTGGCCGCCGAGCCGGCACCCGAACCGGCGGCGGAAGCCAAGCTCGAGCACGCGAGCGCCGACGACCCGCGTTTCCCCTCGGTCGAGGCGCGGCTGGCGCAGCTGATGGCGCGCGAACAGCTGTACCGCGAACCGGCGCTGACCATCGGCCAACTCGCCAAGCGCAGCGGCTACCCCGAATACCTGGTCTCGGAGGTCATCAATCGCTGTTTCCAGAGCAACTTCTGGGACTACATCAATCGCCAGCGCATCGAAGCCGCGCGCGCCTGTCTGGCCGACGCCGGCGATACGCGCACCATCCTCGACATCGCCTACGCCTGCGGCTACACCTCCAAGTCGACCTTCAACGCCGCGTTCAAGCGCCAGTCGGGCCTCACGCCCAGCGCGTATCGCCAACACCACGCGGGCGCGGTCTCAGCCTCGCGCGACGAGGGCTGACGGACCAGACCGCGCGGCCAGCTGCGCGCGTATCGCCGGCCAGCGCAGGATCAGTTCGCACACCGCCAGGTTCACGGTCCAGCAGGCCCAGGCCGCGGTGATGTAGACCGGCAGGAACGGCCACTGCATCGCCGCCGCGCCGACTCCGAGCATGATCCGCAAGGTCACCGCGGAGGAGGTCAGGGCGACGCTGCGGAACATCCAGCGGCGGTGATTGACGAAGTCGCGGCGTATCGCATAGCCGATGCCCATCGCGGTGCAGCCGACCCAGATCACCGCCAGCAGCGCGAACGCCGAACCGCTGGCCGCGCCGCCTTGGGAATGGCGCGACAGCGACAGCGCCGAGACCGCCGCGATCAGGATCGCCCCCGCGTATACGCCGCCGCCCAGCCGGTGCAGCCGCGGCCAGCGCCGGCGCACGCCGGTCAGCAGTTGCAGCGGCGCCAGCAGCAGGGCCAGCGCGGCGCCGAACAGATGCCCGGGCACGTCCCAGCCGGAGACGACGAAGCGGGCGTGGAAGGGATTGTTCAGATTGGCGTCGCCGGCGAAGAAGGTAAAGGCGTACACCGCCACCGCCAGGCAACCCAGGCCGAACAGCAGCGCCGCCATCCGTCGCAACCAGACCGCTCCAGTCCACATGCCGCACCTCCGAAGGTTTCAGGAGGCCTCAGCGTGGTCGTGGCGATGGTGCGAGTCGTCCGAACCGGCGGATTCGTACGCCTCGGACCCGGAACAAGCGGTGGCGGGCGCCGCCGGGCGGGATTCAGCCGCGACCGGGGCGCAGCAGATCGATATGCGGAATGCCGTCCTCGAGGTAAGGCTCGGACGAGGGCTGGAAGCCGTAACGGCCGTAGTAGGCCTGCAAGTGCGACTGCGCGCCGATCTGGATGTCGGCGTCGGGCCAGCGCCGTTGAATTTCGATCAGCGCCGCCTCCAGCATCGGGCCGCCCAGGCCCTGGCCGCGGTGCGAGGGCGCGGTGAGCACGCGGCCGAAACTGACCTGCGGGTAGCTCAGCCCGGCCGGCAGGATGCGCAGATACGCGGCCAGCCGGCCGTCGGCGTCGCGGCCGAGCAGATGCACCGCCTCGGGATGGCGGTCCTTGTCGTCGGGGTCGAGGTAGACGCAGTTCTGCTCGATCACGAACACCTCCGAGCGCAGACGCAGCAGCTCGTAGAGCTCGTCCAGGGTGAGATCGGCGTAGGCCTTGGCCTGCCAGGTTACGTTCGCGCTCATGACCTCATCATGCCACCGCTGGACAGGCCCGATCGTGCTGTTGTTCCGGGCTTAGTGCGAGGGGAGGGTCTTGCGGCAGTCCGGCCGATACAGTCCGCGCGCGACCAGCCGCTTCATCGGCTGGCCCGGGCGCCCCGTGCGATAATCCGGACATGAGCGAATCCGACCCAAAATCCGACGACACCACCCATTTCGGCTTCCGCGACGTGCCGCGCGAACAAAAGCGCAAGCTGGTCGGCGAAGTGTTCTCCTCGGTCGCGGGCAACTACGACCTGATGAACGACCTGATGAGCCTGGGCATCCATCGGGTCTGGAAGCGCTACTTCACCGCCACCGCGCAGGTCCGCCGCGGCGACCGGGTGCTGGACCTGGCCGGCGGCACCGGCGATATCGCCGCGCTGCTGCGCGATCGGGTCGGCGACCGCGGCATGATCGTGCTCGGCGACATCAACCAGGACATGTTGCGGGTGGGCCGCGACCGCATGACCGATCGCGGCCGCGTCTCGGGTTTCGAGTACGTGCAGTGCAACGCCGAATCGCTGCCGTTCCCGGATGCGAGCTTCGACCTGGTCACCATCGCCTTCGGCCTGCGCAACGTCACCGACAAGGACGCGGCGCTGCGCGAGATGCTGCGTGTGCTCAGGGTCGGCGGCCAGGCGCGGGTGCTGGAATTCTCGGAAGTGAAGGCCGACTGGTTCAAGCCGATCTACGATTTCCACTCCTTCAACATCCTGCCGCGCCTGGGCCAGTTGTTCGCCGGCGACAGCGAAAGCTACCGCTATCTGGCCGAAAGCATCCGCAAGCATCCGCCGCAGGACGAGCTCAAGCGGATGATGGGCGAAGCCGGTTTCGCGCGGGTGGATTACAAGAATCTGTCGGCGGGTATCTGCGCGATCCATACCGGGTACAAAGTCTGATCCGACGCTTTGCGGTGAATGCAAAAAAACGCGCCGGGACCGCAAGGTTCCCGGCGCGTTGCGTTTTGGCCGACCGTCCCCTCCCGAAAGCCCCTCTCCCGCTTGCGGGAGAGGGGTTGGGGTGAGGGGAAGAGCGCCGCAGGCGCGAACGGCGTTGCCAAAGCGCCCTCACCCTGGCCCTCTCCCGCAAGCGGGAGAGGGAACAGTTCAAGGCGGATGATTCAAGCCGAAAACCCGCCGTCCACCGAAAGCTGCGTGCCGGTGACGAACGCGCCGCCCGGTCCGACCAGATACGCCACCGCCGCGGCGATGTCGTCGGCCTTGCCGAACTCGCCGAGCGGCAATCCCGCGCGCTGATGATCGGCGCCTTCGCCGTCGGCCGGATTCATGTCGGTGTCGATCGGACCGGGCTGCACGGTGTTGACGGTGATGCCGCGCTTGCCCAAGTCCTGCGCCAGGCCCTTGCTCAGCCCGACCACCGCGGCCTTGCTCAACGAATACAAAGCCATTCCCGGCGCGCCGACGCGCTCGCCCAGGCAACTGCCGATGGTGATGATGCGACCGCCGCGCGGCAGGTGTCTGGAAGCAGCCTGGGCCGCCACGAACGGCGCGCGGACATGGATCGCCATCACCCGTTCGTAGTTTTCGGCGGTTTCTTCCTCGAACGGGCCGTAAGCGAACACGCCGGCGTTGTTGACCAGGATGTCGATGCGGCCGAACTCGGCGACCGTGCGTTCCACCGCCGCGATCACCGCCTGCGGATCGGCGCTGTCGGCGGCCACGGCCAGCGCGCGCCGGCCGCCGGCACGGATGTCGGCGGCCACGGTTTCGGCCGGCGCGGCCGAGCTGGCGTAGGTCAGCACCACATCGGCGCCGTCCGCGCCCAGGCGGCGCGCGATCGCCGCGCCGATACCGCGGCTGCCGCCGGTCACCAGAGCCACTTTGCCTGCGAGAGGAAGAGACATGTCTGAAGTTCCGAATTATGGAAGTAATGCGGGAAACTTAACCGCATTGCCGGCCGTTGCGTAGCCCGCACCGGTAGGACGATGCGTATCGCGCGGGTGGAGTCATGGCGCTCATGTGGAAGGAAACGGATTTCGCGGCAGGAGCTTCGGCTCTGACGGAAGCCGCGGCTGTTGCGAAAGGGGCCTGGCTTATGTGGGAGGGGCTTCAGCTTTTGTGGGAGGGGCTTCGGCCCCGACGCTTTTCGGTCAGACCTGTCCGAATCCGAATCAGCTGACCGAAAAGCGTCGGGGCTGAAGCCCCTCCCACATAAGCCAGGCCGCTCCGGCAACAACCCATGCATCTTCCACATAAGCCAGGCCACTCCCGCAACAACCGAAGTCTCTCCCGCAACACCGAGCCGCTCCCGCAACAACCGATGTCTCTCCCACAACACCAAGCCCCTTCCCCAATACCCGAAGCCTCTCCCGCGGCGGCAGCCAGTAGCCGCGACCGCCCTATCGGCCAACATGCACAAGCCCCGCCGCGGAGCCAGGCGCTACACTCGGCGCTTCACCCGCTGCCGTGGTCCGTCCCATGCGTTCTTCGATTCTCACCGTCTGTCTCGCCCTGGCCCTGACCGCCGCGGCCGGTTGCTCGCGCGATGCCGCGGCGCCCGCGATTGATTCGTCCAAACCCGCCGCGACGCCGGAGGCCAACGTGAGCGACACCACCGTAGCCGCGGCCGACCGCGACGAGCATTCCTACGCCCAGCCCGACCGGGTGCGCATCGACGATCTGGCCCTGCTGTTGGCGGTGGATTTCGCCAGCAAGACCCTGACCGGCAGCGCGACCTACACGCTGCAGTGGACCGACACGAAGGCCACCGAACTGGTGCTCGACACGCGCGATCTGAAGATCGAAAAGATCGTCGGCGAACGCGAAGACGGCAAGTGGACCGACCTGCAGTTCACCCTGGCCGACGCCGACAAGACCCTGGGCAGCAAGCTCACCATCCAGACGCCGGCGCGCAACAAACGCATCCGCGTCAGCTACGCGACCTCGCCGGGCGCCTCGGGCCTGCAGTGGCTGGAGCCGTCGATGACCGAAGGCAAGAAGACGCCCTTCATGTTCAGCCAGTCGCAGCAGATCCACGCGCGTTCGTGGGTGCCGCTGCAGGACACGCCGAGCGTGCGCTTCACTTACACCGCGCACGTCACCGCGCCCAAGGACGCGATGGTGCTGATGAGCGCCGACAATGATCCTAAAGCGGCGCGCGACGGCGATTACGAATTCAAGATGCCGCAGAAGATCCCGTCGTACCTGCTCGCGATCGCGGCCGGCGACCTGGTGTTCCAGCCGATCTCCAACCGCAGCGGCGTGTGGGCCGAGCCGGGCATGGTCAAGAAGGCCGCGACCGAGTTCGCCGATACCGAAAAGATGATGGAGACCACCGAGAAGTTGTACGGCCCCTACCGCTGGGAGCGCTACGACATCCTGGTGCTGCCGCCGTCGTTCCCGTACGGCGGTATGGAGAACCCGCGCCTGACTTTCGCCACCCCGACGGTGATCGTCGGCGACAAGTCGCTGGTGTCGCTGGTCGCGCACGAACTGGCGCACAGCTGGTCGGGCAACCTGGTGACCTTCAGCAGCAGCAAGGACTCCTGGCTCAACGAAGGCTTCACCAGCTACGTCGAGAACCGCATCGTCGAAGCGCTGTACGGCAAGGAGCGTTCCGACATGGAGAACGTGATCGGCCGCAACGAGCTGGCCGCCGAGTTCAAGACCATCGACCCGAAGCTACAGGCGCTGGCGCTCAAGCCGGGCACGCTCACCGATCCCGACGAGGCCAGCAGCGCCACCGTCTACACCAAGGGCGCGTGGTTCCTGCAATTCCTCGAACAGCGCTACGGCCGCGAAGTGTTCGATCCGTTCCTGCGCGGTTACTTCGACCACTTCGCGTTCCAGAGCATTCCGACCACGAAGTTCGTCGAATATGCCAAGGCCAATCTGTTGGCCAAGCATCCGGGCAAGGTCAGCGAGGCCGAACTCGACGAGTGGATCTACGGCCCGGGCGTGCCCAAGTCGGCGCCGGCCACGGTGTCGCCGCGTTTCGACGCCGTCGACGCCGCGCGTAAGGCCTGGGTCGACGGCGGCGCGTTGCCCGACGCGGCGCTGACCGGCAAGTGGACCACCCAGGAATGGGTGCACTTCATCGAAGGCATGCCGGAAAAACTCAGCGTCGATCAACTCAGGGCCCTGGACGCGGCGTACAAGTTCACCGGCACGCCCAACGGCGAAATCGCCCAGCGCTGGTATCCGCTGGCCGTGCGCAGCGGTTACCACCAGGCGGATACCGCGATTGCGGCGTTCCTTTCGACGATCGGCCGGCGCAAGCTGATCATGCCGACCTACAACGAGTTGGTGAAAACGCCGGAAGGCTTGAAGTTGGCCGAGGGCACCTTCGCCAAGGCCAAGCCGGGTTACCACCCGATCACCACCGGTTCGGTCGAGGCGGCGATCGCCAAGGCCAAGAACCCCGCCGCGGCCGGCGCGCAGTAAGCCGGCCGCCGGGAGCGCAAGCGCATGAGCCTGCGTCGCATCATCAAAACGGTCGCCGCTGTGGCGGCCGTTTTGCTGTGCGTACTGTTGGTCTGGCTATGGCTGGATCCCTACCGCGTGGTGCTGGCCGATTACGCGCGCCAGCGCATCCAGGCCGGACTCACCCGCAATGCGGCGCAGATCGACGATCACCGTTGGGTCTACGCCTACAACGATGACGCGCCGGCGAACGCACCGACGGTGGTGATGATCCACGGTTTCACCGGCAGCAAGGAAAACTGGTATCCGCTGGCGCAGCGGCTGCGCGGCCGCTATCGGTTGTTCATTCCCGATCTGCCGGGCTGGGGCGAGAGCGAGCGTCACGCCGGCGATGATTACGGTTTTATCGCGCAGAACGACCGCATCGCGCGATTCATCGAGCAGGTCGCGCGCACGCCCGGCAGCGAAGTGGTGTTGTTGGGCCATTCGATGGGCGGCGGCATCGTCGCGCTGACCGCGGCGCGGCATCCGCGCGCGGTCGACCGGCTCGGCCTGTTCGACGCGGCCGGCGTGCGTTTCCAGGACAACGCCTTCGGCCTGGCGGTGTTGAGCGGCAAGAATCCGTTCGCGGTCAGCGACGCGGCGTCGCTGCAGCGCTACATCGATATCGTGTTCTACGACGACGCGGCCAAGCCGGTCATTCCGTGGCCGGCCGATCGCATCTACATCGGCCGGCGCAAGCGCGATGCGGACTTCGAGCAAGCCGTGCTGGATAAAATCGGCCGCGGCGATCAGCGTTTCCTGCCCGGCATCGAGGCCGCCGGCATCCGCCAGCCGGCCTTGCTGCTATGGTGCAAACAAGACGCGGTGATCGACGCCAGCGCACTGGATCTGTACGCCGCGCAGCTGCCGCAAGCCCAGCGCGTATTGCTCGACGGCTGCGGACACATGTCGATCGTCGAGCGTCCGGACCAGGCCGCGCACGCGGTGAACCAACTGATAGCCGAGGGTCGATCCCGATGAATACCCGCCACGCCACCGTGTTGCTCGCCAGCGTGTTGCTCGCCGCCGCGATGATCCTCGCCGGTTGCCAGAAACCCGATCCCAAGATCGAGCAAGCCGCCAAGGCCGCCAAGCAGGAACAGGCCGCCGCGGTCGAAGCCAAGAACTTCGACACCGCCTACGGCCAGAAGAACTGGGAAATGGCCGCGGCCTACGGCGAGATCGTGACCTCGCGTTTCGCCGGCACGCCCAGCGCCGACCGCATCCGCCCGCTATACGAAGAGGCGCGCACCAAGGCCAAGGCCGAGCGCGAACAGCGCCGCGTGGAATCGCTGTGGTCGTACATGAGCACCCCGGTGAAACTGGCCAAGGGCAAGAGCGGCACCCAACTGTCGGCCTCGATCTATGCCAAGGTGAATGTGGAAACCGACGGCAGCATCCCGCGCCCGGTGCAGTTGATCTTCCGTGACCATCCCGACTGGGGTCGCAGCAGTTATCTCGTCTTGCAGGTCGGCGATTTCAATTGCTACGGCGGCTGCAAGCTCAAGGTGAGCATCGACGGCAAGGCCAGGACCATGGCCGGCAGCCGCCCCAAGACCGACGAGGCCATCGCCATGTTCGTGGAAGACGAGCGCGGCTTGTGGCGCATGCTCAAGGACGCGAAGGAATTGTCGATCGAGTTCCCGGTCAAGGCCGGCGGCACGCGCACCGCGACGTTCGAGGTGGGCGGGTTGAAGCAGGAAAAGTTGCCGGGTTGGAAGTAAGGTCGCGCGGTTGATATCGGCTGCTGTTCGGAAAGCGTCGGGGCTGAAGCCCCTCCCACAAGAGATTCCGTCGCTACGAGGTTTTTTGTGGGAGGGGCTTCAGCCCCGACGCTCCTCGATCCGCTCGCCATAGGATGCAGTGATGAAAACAGCGCGAAGGATCGCCGGTTGGACCGTAGCGGCGCTGGTGGCGGCGGCGATGCTCGCCGCCCTGGCATGGTGGCTGTTCCTGCACTGGCAACCAGATCGCGCGCGCTACCCGCTGCGCGGCATCGACGTATCGCATCACCAAGGCGCCATCGATTGGCCCGCGGTCGCGCGCGACGACGTTGCGTTCGCCTATCTGAAGGCCAGCGAAGGCGGCGATCATCGCGACCACCGTTTCGCCGAGAACTGGCGACAGGCGCGCGCGGCCGGAATCGCGGTGGGCGCGTATCACTTCTTCACGTTTTGCCGCGACGGCGCCGAGCAGGCGCGCAACTTCATTGGCGCGGTGCCGGTGCAGGTCGATGCGCTGCCGCCGGCGGTCGATCTGGAATTCGGCGGCAATTGCGGCCTGCGCCGGGATGCGGCGACGCTGCGCGCGCAGCTCGACGCGTTCCTGGCGCCAACCGAAGCGACGTACGGCAAACAAGCCTTGTTGTATGTGACGCCGGAATTCTTCGACGCCTATCGCGAGGCACTGCCGGCACGGCCGCTGTGGCGCCGCGCGATCGTCCGCGCACCCGATGCGCACGCGGTCTGGACGCTGTGGCAGTACCACAACCGCGCCCGCGTCGACGGTATCGCCGGGCCGGTCGATTTGAACGTGTACGCCGGCGATGCGGCGGCGTTCCAGCAGTGGCGCAATGCGGCGCGCTCGGCGGACGCGCGATGAGCGAACTGTGACTCGCTGCGAAACCGCAGCTGCGCCGGACGCGCGCGTTCGCCGATAAGATCGAACCTGTCCTCCCGTCTGGATGCGCGCATGCATCGTTGGAACGGATTCACGCACGCAAGGCTTGCCGGAACACCGCCCGTATCGCGGTTCGATCCGATGATGCGCGACGGAGCGGCCACGTGAGCGCCGCGCCGCTGCGTCCGCGGATCGCCCTGCTCGCCGACCACGCTGAAGCGCTGCCGCCGTTGCTGCGCTTGTTCGAGGCCGAATGGCCGCAGTACTACGGCGCGCAGGGTCCGGGCGATGCGGCGCGCGATCTGGCCGCGTATTGCGGCCGCGACAGCTTGCCGGTGGGCATGGTCGCCGTGCTCGACGGCGAAGTGGTGGGAGTCGCCGCGCTCAAGGCCGAATCGATCGATGCGTATCCGCAGTTCACGCCCTGGGTGGCGGCCGGGTTGGTCGCGCCGCCGTGGCGCGGACGTGGCATCGGCGCGCAATTGATCGCCGCGTTGGAGGCGCAGGCGATGCGCTTGGGCCACCGCGCCCTCTATGCCGGCACCGCGACCGCCGGCAGCCTGATGCGGCGGCTGGGTTGGGAATATCTCGATACCACGCCGCAGCACGGAGTGAATGTGGCGGTGTTTCGCAAGCGCTTGTGAGCGATGCGCGCGATGAAAGCGTCGGGCCTGAAGGCCCTCCCACGAAAGCAGACGGAAGTCGCGAAGCCTTTGTGGGAGGGCCTTCAGGCCCGACGCTTTTGGCCGAGATCGCCTCGATTCCTCAGGCGTATTTCGGTATTCATGCAATGACGCGACTGGATCCCGCGCGACTGCAAACCGTATCCACGCCGCCCGGTTTACAGGCTGCAGGAGCGGCGCAAGCCGCGACCAACCGAAGTAGCCGAATACCACTCATTCCCCCGAAGCCACAGCACCCCATGCCTCTGCTCGACCAACGGGCGATGTCGGCTTCGGTTACTGCGCTTACGTACGTTTACTTCGGTTGGTCGCGGCTCGCGCCGTTCCTGCAACGGCTTGGGCCGGACAAACAGAATCGGCCGAAGTGTCTGGCCTTCGCCAAGCCCGCCGCTGCGTCGCGTCGATACAGACTGCAGGAGCGGCGCAAGCCGCGACCAACCGAAGTAGCCGAATACCACTCATTCCCCCGAAGCCACAGCACCCCATGCCTCCGCTCGACCAGCGGGCGATGTCGGCTTCGGTTACTGCGCTTACGTACGTTTACTTCGGTTGGTCGCGGCTCGCGCCGCTCCTGCAACGGCTTGGGCCGGATAAGAAAAAACCGGCCGAAGCCGGTTTCTTCCATCGCCAATTCCGAATCCTGTCTTACAGCGCGTAACCGAACTGCTGACGGAACTGCTCGGCGAATTCTTCGTAATCGAAACGCTGGTTCTGCGTGCCCGGGTGTTCGACCTTCAGCGCGCCCATCAGATTGCTCATGCGGCCGATGGTCAGCCAGTCGAAACCCTTCTCGATGCCGAAGATCAGGCCGGCGCGGAACGCGTCGCCGCAGCCGGTCGGATCGGTCACGCGGCGTTCGTGCGCCGGCGGAATGTCGTAGGTCTTTTCCGGCGTGTGGATCTGCGAGCCGTGCGGGCCGCGCGTGGTGATGTAGGCCTTGACCCGCTTGACGATGTCGTTCTCGCTCCAGCCGGTGCGCTCTTGCAGCAGGTTGGATTCGTAATCGTTGACGGTGACGTAGTCGGCCTGGTCGATGAAATGACGCAACTCTTCGCCGTTGAACAACGGCATCGCCTGTCCCGGATCGAAGATGAAGGGAATGCCCAGTTCGGCGAATTCGGTCGCGTTCTGGATCATGCCTTCTCGGCCGTCGGGACTGACGATGCCGAAGGTCACGCCCGCAACGTCGCGCACGTGGTTCTCGTACGAACGCATCATCGCGCCGGGATGGAACGCGGTGATCTGGTTGTTGTCGTGATCGGTGGTGATGAACGCCTGCGGCGTGAACAGCTCCGGTATTTCCTTGACGCACTCAAGGCGGATCTTCTGTTCTTCGAACCATTCGCGGTACGGACCGAAATCCTGGCCGACGGTGGCCATCGGAATCGGATCGCCGCCGAGCAGCTTGAGGTTGTAGGCGATGTTGCCGGCGCAGCCGCCGAACTCGCGGCGCATGCGCGGCACCAGGAACGACACATTCAAGATGTGCACCTTGTCCGGCAGGATGTGGTTCTTGAACTGGTCCGGAAACACCATGATGGTGTCGTAGGCCAGCGAGCCGCAGATCAGCGCAGACATTGGTTCACCCCGAGAGATTTTTATTGGAATCGTCGTTATTGCGCGCGCGATGGGCGAACGCAAAAGCGGGCGGTATGAGACCGCCCGGCGGCGTAGGGTAGCCGCTGGGCGCTCGGGCGGCCAGTTTTTTAACGCCGCCGGGCCGAGGATGCCGGGCGATCGGGGAAGTTGCGAGGGGCACCGGGCCGGTTCCGGCGCAGGCCCGCCGCCGGGCCGGAAGAGGCGGCCGGGCCGGGACCGGGATCGGCACCGCCGGGGTCGGTCGGACGTCGGCGACCCAGGGGTTGTACCTAGGGTTATCCCCAGGGTGTCCGGCGCTCGCCGCGGCCGTTTGCTGAACAGCCGGGCCGCAGCGAAACCGTTGATTTTCCTTGCTCGCAGGGGGGGCGGTTGCTAGGCTAACGCCCCCGCCTCGCCCTTACTTTTAACGGCCCAATCCCCCGATGTTCAAGAAGTTTCGCGGCATGTTTTCCAATGACCTGTCCATCGACCTGGGCACGGCGAACACCCTAATTTATGTGCGTGGGCAAGGGATTGTCCTGAACGAACCGTCCGTGGTCGCAGTGCGCCAGGACCGGTTGATCGGCGGAAACCGCACCGTGGCGGCGGTCGGTGGCGAGGCCAAGCAGATGCTCGGCCGTACCCCCGGCCACATCACCACGATCCGGCCGATGAAGGACGGCGTCATCGCCGACTTCACCTACACCGAGGAAATGCTCAAGCATTTCATCCGCAAGGTGCACAAATCGCGCTTCCTGCGCCCGAGCCCGCGCGTGCTGGTGTGCGTGCCCTGCGGTTCGACCCAGGTCGAGCGCCGCGCGATCAAGGAATCGGCCGAAGAGGCCGGCGCGCGCGAGGTCTATCTGATCGAAGAACCGATGGCCGCGGCGATCGGCGCCGGCATGCCGGTGACCGAGGCGCGCGGCTCGATGGTGGTCGACGTCGGCGGCGGCACCACCGAGGTCGCGGTGATCGCGCTCAACGGCATCGTCTACTCCGCGTCGGTCCGCATCGGCGGCGACCGCTTCGACGAGTCCATCATCAACTACGTGCGCCGCACCTACGGCACCCTGATCGGCGAGGCAACGGCCGAGCGGATCAAGATCGAGATCGGCTGCGCCTACCCGCAGGAACGCGCGGCGGTCATCGAGATCTCCGGCCGCAACCTCGCCGAGGGCGTGCCGAAGATGGTCCAGATCAATTCCAACGAAGTGCTCGAAGCGCTGCGCGAACCGCTGGCCGGCATCGTCTCGGCGATCAAGCTGGCGCTGGAGCAGACCCCGCCGGAACTGTGCGCCGACGTCGCCGAGCGCGGCATCGTGCTGACCGGCGGCGGCGCGCTGCTGCGCGATCTGGACCGCCTGATCAGCGAGGAAACCGGCCTGCACGTACAGGTGGCCGACGATCCGCTGACCTGCGTGGCGCGCGGCGGCGGCCGTGCGCTGGAACTGGTGGACATGCACGGCAACGAGTTTTTCGCGCCGGAATGAAGCCGGGACCGGGGACGCGGGAGCCGGGAATCGCAAGAACCCGTTTGCCGCGTCTGGTTCCCTCCGCTTTCAGGCGTTAATGTCCGTAGTATCTGGCAGGCGCGCGCAGCGACCGATCGCTGCGTTCGCGCTCACGACTCTTGATTCCTAATTCCCGACCCCCGGCCCTTAATGCCCCCCTACGCCGGTCCCTCCACCGCAGCCCGTAGCGGCGAAGTCGCCGATACGTTGCGCCTGATGGCGTATCTGGCTCTCGCGCTGGTGCTGATCGTGCTCGATCACCGCGGCGGCTGGCTCAACCAGGCGCGCAAGCAGGCAGCGACGATCGTCGCACCGTTGTGGGCCGTGGCCGGCTGGCCCGGACGCCTGGTCGAACGGGTCAGCGACGACGCCGGCACGCTGAGCCAGCTCACCGAAGAAAACCGCCGCTTGCGCAACGAAGCCCTGGTCAACCGGGCGCGGATGGCGCGGCTGCAATCGGTCGCGGCCGACAACCAGCGCTTGCGTGGGCTGCTCGAAGCGGCCGAGCGCGGCAATCTGGACGTGGTGCTGGCGCCGATCCTGGACATCGACCTCGATCCCACCCGGCAACGCGTGGTGCTCGACGCAGGCAGCCGCGACAAGGTGCGGGTGGGGCAGAGCGTCATCGACGCCGGTGGATTGCTCGGCCAGATCACCGGGATCAGCCCGCTGCACGCCAGCGTGCTGCTGATCACCGACCCCTCGCACGCGGTGCCGGTGGCGGTGGCGCGCAACGGCGTGCGCCTGGTGGTCTACGGCGAAGGCCGCAGCGACAGCCTGATGTTGCGCAGCGTGCCGCTGTCCAGCGACGTGCGCGTGGGCGACGTACTGGTGACCTCGGGCCTGGGCGGTCGGTTTCCGCCGGGTTTCCCGGTCGGCACCATCACCGCGCTCAAGCCCGACGACAGCCGCGCCTTCCTGATCGGCGAAGTGAAGCCTGCCGCTCAGCTCGACCGAGGCCGCGAAGTGCTGGTGCTGCTGTCGCTGCCGCCGGCGCCGACCGAGGCTGCGCAGTTCGACACCCAGCCGGCGATGCCCGAAGCGCCCGGCGCCTCCTCGCCGGCCGCGCAGGCCGCCGCCGAGAACGCGGCCAACACCGCCGCCGCGGCGCGCAAGCCGCGCATCCAGTCCAATACCCGTCCGGACGATCCGGCCGTGGCGGCGCAGGCGGTACAAACCGCGCAAGCCGAAGCTGCCGCGGCACGCAACAACGCCGCGGCCCGCAACAGCACCGCGCCGCGCAACGCGTCCCCGCGCGGCACTCCGGCGCAAACACCCGCACAATCCACACGCGCACCGACGCCGCCAGCCGCGCGCCGGCCTGCGCCGCCCACGCCTGCGGCCGCCGCCGAATCGTCGAGCGCCACACCGCCCATCACCGCACCGCCCACCGCTCCCGCCGCCGAGGACGATCAGTGACCCGTGCCCGCCACCAATGGGTGTTGCCGGCCAGCCTGGTCGCCGCGCTGGCGCTGAGCCTGTTGCCGATGCCGCAGTTGCTGCTGCCGCTGCGCCCGTACTGGCTGGGCCTGGTGCTGGCCTATTGGGTGATCGAAGACCCCGAGCGGGTCGGCCTGGGCTTCTCCTTCATCGTCGGCTTGTGCGGCGATCTGGTCTCCGACGGCCTGCTCGGCGAACAGGCGCTGCGGCTGGTGGTGATGGCCTTCATCCTGCAACGCTTCCGCGCGCGGCTGCGGTTCTTCCCGCTGTCGCAGCAGGCGCTGGCGGTCGGCGGCTTGATGCTCAACGACCGCATCGTCACCGCCGCGGTGCACATGGTGCTGCGCGAGCCCGCGCTGCCGTCGGCCTACTGGCTCTCGCCGCTGACCGGCATGGCGCTGTGGCCGCTGATCTTCCTGCTGCTCGACGGGCTGCGCTTGGGCAGCTGGCGGAAGCGCTGACATGGGCCCGCGCCGCCGCCTGCTGCACAGTAAACGGGTGTTGAAGAACACCGCGGCCGAAGCCGATCAATTCCGTTTCCGCGCCGCGATCGCCTTCGCCTGCGTGCTGGTCGGCGTGCTCGGCCTGGGCCTGTGGTACTTCCGCCTGCAAGTGTGGGAGCACGACGACTATGCGATGCGCTCGGAGCAGAACCGGGTCAAGCTGCGTCCGGTGGTGCCCGGCCGCGGCCTGATCTACGACCGCCAGGGCCGGATCCTGGCCGACAACGTGCCGGCCTTCCGCATCGAAGTCACCCCGTCGGAAGCCGGCGACAGCGAGAAATGGCTGCCGCAGCTGGCCCGGGTGATCGCGCTGACGCCCGAGGACATCGCCCGCTTCGAAGTCGAGCGCAAGGCCACCCGCGGCTTCAAGCCGATCGTGCTCAAGTTGCGGGTCAGCGACGCCGAAGTCGCCGCGTTCGCGGTCGATCGCTGGCGCTTCCCCGGCGTGGAACTGGTTTCCTACCTCAACCGGCGCTATCCCTACGGCGAGTTGTTGGCGCACGTGATCGGCTATGTCGGCCGCATCGATACGAAAGATCAGGAGACGATGGGCCGCAACGGCGTGCTCACCCACACCGGCAAGACCGGTCTGGAGCGCTCCTACGAAGAACAACTGCGCGGTCAGATCGGTTACGAGCAGATCGAAACCAACGTCGACGGCCGCCCGATCCGCCAGGTCGGCCACGTCCCGGCCAAGCCCGGCGCCGACCTGCGCCTGAGCATCGACCTGGACCTGCAGCGCGCCATGGTCACCGCCTTCGGCGACATGGACGGCTCGGCGGTGGCGGTGGACCCGCGCACCGGCGAAGTGCTGGGCATGGTCAGCCTGCCCAGCTACGACAGCAATATGTTCGTCAACGGCATTTCCAGCGCCAACTACAAGGCGATCAACGAAGATCCCTCGCGCCCGCAGTTCAACCGCAACGTGCTCGGCGGCGGCCCGCCGGGTTCGACCATGAAGCCGTTCATGGCCCTGGCCGGCCTGGACAGCGGCACGCGCCGCGCCGAAGACCGCACCTTGTCGACCGGCGAGTTCCACCTCGCCGGACAGAAACGCGGCTACCGCGATTCGCACGGCGGCGGCCACGGCTGGGTCGACCTGCGCGAATCCATCGCCCAATCGGTCAACACCTATTACTACAAGCTCGCCCTCGACATGGGCATCGACAAAGTCGATACCTACATGACGCGCTACGGTTTCGGCCAGAAGACCGGCATCGACCTGCTCGGCGAGAACATCGGCATCCTGCCGTCGCCGGCGTGGAAGGCCAAGCGCAACAAGAAAGAAGGCTGGTACCCGGGCGAAACGGTCATCGCCGGCATCGGCCAGGGCTATTGGGTGGTGACCGCGCTGCAGCTCGCGCGCGGCACCGCGGCCATCGCCAACGGCGGCAACCTGCAGCAACTGCACCTGGTGCGCGAGATCCGCACCGGTTACGAATCGCCGTGGGTGCCCAAGGTGCTGCAGCCGACCACGCGCATCACCGACAACCCCGCGCACTTGCAAGCCGTGCACGAAGGCATGGAATCGACCATCCACGGCTCGCGCGGCACCGCGCGGGTGATGGCGCGCGGCGCGCCGTACCGCATGGCCGGCAAGACCGGCACCGCGCAGAAGGTCAGCCGCAAGGGCAACGTCAGCATGAATCCACATTCGCTGCCGTTCCATCTGCGCCATCAGGCCTTGTTCGTGGGTTACGCGCCGGCCGATAACCCGACCATCGCGGTCGCGGTGGTGGTCGAGCACGGCGGTTACGGCGGCAGCACCGCCGCGCCGATCGCGCGCAAGATTTTCGACGCGTGGCTGCTCGGCAAGATGCCCGAACCGGAACCGGCCAAGCCCGGCACCGCGCCCGAGGTCGCGCCGCTGGCCGGCGCCGCGGGCGCGCCCGCCGATGCCGATGCCGCCGCCGCGCCCGGCGCGCAAGTCACCACGCCCGACGCGAGCCAACCCGTGCCGGTCGCAGTCAACGGCGCCTGGGCCGCCGCGGTGGCCGTGGCCAACGCCCGCGTCGCCGCCCAGCCCGGGCATACGCCGCAAATACTGCAGCGCCCGGAAATGCGCCGCCCCGCGTGGCCGGGCTACACGCCCGACGAAGACGCGCGTGGCGAACCGGTGCGCAGCGACGACGCGCTGATCGAACCCGACGTCGATCCCGAGCCCGAAGCCGACACCGCGCCGTCGACGGAGCCGCGTCGATGAGAGTGATCCTGCGCTACCTGTGGGACATGAGCCTGCGCTTCACCCGCACGCTCGACCTGATGATGGTGGCCGCGTTGCTGGCGCTGATGGCGATCGGCCTGGCCGTGCTCTACAGCGCCGGCGAGCATTCCACCCGCATGGTCTTCGCCCAGGGCTCGCGCTTCGCCGTCGGCCTGGTCGCGATGTGGGGCTTGTCGCGCATGTCGATGCCGCAGCTGCGCAACTGGACGCCGGTGATCTACGCCGCCTCGATGGTGCCCTTGCTGCTGGTGCTGCTGATCGGCACCGGCAAACATGGCCGCCACTGGATCGACCTGAAAGTCTTCTATTTCCAGCCGGCCGAGTTGCTGAAACTCAGCCTGCCGATGATGGTGGCGTGGTACCTCAACCGCCAACAACTGCCGCCCAAGATCTCCACCGTGCTGATCGCCGGCGTGCTGATCGGCGCGCCGACCGTGCTGATCCTGCTGCAGCCCGACTTCGGCACCGCGATGCTGGTCGGCATCAGCGGCGCGTTCGCCCTGTACCTCGCCGGCCTGTCGTGGTGGTGGTTCGTCGCCGCCTTCGGCGCCGTCTCCGCGATCGCCCCCGTCGCCTGGTTCTGGCTGCTGCGCCCGTACCAGAAAGACCGCATCCTGACCTTCCTCAACCCCGAAACCGACCCGCTGGGCACCGGCTGGAACATCATCCAGTCCAAGATCGCGATCGGCGCCGGCGGCATGACCGGCAAGGGCTGGCTGCAAGGCTCGCAGTCGCACCTCAACTACCTGCCCGAGCACACCACCGACTTCATCTTCGCCGTGCTCAGCGAAGAATTCGGCTGGGTCGGCGTGATCACCGTGCTGGCGCTGTACCTGTTCGTCGTCGGCCGCTGCCTGTGGATCGCCGGCGGCGCGCGCGACGGCTACTCGCGGTTGATCGCCGGCGCCTTGGGGTTGGCGTTCTTCGTTTACGTGATCGTTAATGGCGGCATGATTTCCGGGTTGCTTCCAGTAGTGGGCGTGCCGATGCCGCTGCTGAGCTATGGCGGTACCTCGGCCGTATCGCTGCTGGCTGGGTTGGGCGTCGTGATGGCTGTGCGGGCTCACAAGCCCGTGCATGGCGGTCGCTGACCCCGCAACCCGCATGGCCTACCTGTAGGAGCGGCGCGAGCCGCGACCGCGAATCCGCAAAAACGCCGAACCCCGCGCCAGCGCGCAGCACCAACCAGACCTCCAGCTCCGCATAGGGATATCCGATGAGCACGACCCAGCCCGCGCCCAACGACGCCCCACCGCAGCAGTCCGCCCGCTCACTGGCAACCCGATTCGCCGTCGCATTGGTAGCCTTCCTCTCGTTCGGCCCAGTCACCACCGGCCCGGGACTGTTGCTCGGCTTCTTGCCGAAACAGTTCCCCGCGATTCAGAGCCTGTACGCCGCAGGACCCATCGCGCAAGCGGTGTGGATTGGCGCGGGCGTGCTCGGAATTCTGACGATCGTCGCCTTGCTGCGAGCGCCTCGCCTCGCGATCATTGTTTGCTCGGCATTCGCAACCGCGTATGTGTTCGGCGCTTGGTGGGTATGGAGCCAGTTCACGTTCGGCGCTTGGGCGGCGATTGCGGCAGTGCCGCTGTCGATAGTGGCCGCAGTCGCCGAATCGCGCAGAACAAAGCCAGCGCCAGCCAAAGCGTAGGACCGAGCGACTTCGCTCACGGCACACATTTACCTGCGTAACTCGCAAACCTCCTTGTAGGAGCGCCGCAAGTCGCGACCGCGAACCCAGAACGTCCGCGCCCCTTACCTATCCGAACGCTCCCTCGCGCGCGACGGCTTTCTTCCATCGTCCGCCGCATCGTCTGTACGGGCCGCCCGCGCATCACCCGCCAACCGCTGCGCCAACTCCGGCTGCTGCAAGCAGAACCGCGCGTTCGTCGCCAACTCGCCCCAGCGCTGGGCGGATGCCAGTTCGTCGTCCGCTCGCTCGATCAAACGGCGTTGGTGTTCTGGAGATAAGGGATGCTCCAGCGACTCCATCGCGACATCGAGCAGATCGCGCGCCTCGCCGATTGCACGGTGATGCAGGTTCGAGGCTTTGGTCTGGAGGTAGTCGAGGGCTGCTGGATCGAGCTTCGCCAAGTGCGTGTTGGCCCCGGCTTGTTCGGGATCGTTTTGCAGCAAGTGCAGTAGCAACTCGACAGAGGAGGGGGCTGGATTCAGTGCGGCATGGCGGCGTTCCTCGCTTGAGCACGTTGGCAGGGAACACAACAGTAATAGCTAGCCTTGGATATCTAAAAAAAAGATATTGCGAAGGAGGCGGGGCAGGGGGCTGGCCAAGAACCCGCCGGTTCGACGGCTGTGGGGCACCCAACAGCTCCCTACGATTCAAGCGGGCCTCTCGACAGCGCTCCGGTCCGAGGTAGGGTGATAAACGCCGGCTGCGTTTTAGGTGATACGCCTTCTGCATCCACGCCTAGTACCGTTGACTAAATCTGCTCGCTACGTTATCCGTTTTTGGTTTTGGCACAGTGCAGCGCTGACAGTCCAGTGAATCGTTGCAAACGAGGTTTTGGCAGGCATGTTTAAGGGGTAAAGATGAAAAAGGGATGGATTATTGGAGGGGCTGCGGTCGTCGGGCTAGGCCTGACGTTGGCTTACTTGGGCTGGTCAGCCCGTCCAAGGGTGGTTAACGGCAAGACCGGTCCTCTAACCGCATTACAGAGTCCGGAATCTCAGAAGACCGCTGTCACATCCGACAGTGGTGCGAGTCAGGGACAGCAATCCAGTCCTCAGCCTTCGGTGGCTCGGTCTCTGGAAACACAGAGCTTCGGAGAGATCTTGCGGCTTGCAGAGCGAGGCGACCCAGCTGCGCAACGTGTTCTGTCGGACCGATATTCCGATTGCTCTGCATATAGTCTCTCACCGGCCCGATTTAAGGCCAATGTCGAAGCTACGGCCAAGTTGGCCGGACTGCCCAGGGAAACGGTCGACCGTATTACGGCCATCGCGGACACGCTTTGCGCCGATGTCGATAGTGGGCAGCCGATTCCCCATGAAGCGGTCAACCTTTGGCTTGAGCAGAGCGCCAAGAATGGCGATCTCATCGCCAAGGTGAAATTAGCAGCCAAGGCGCCAGCGAAGCTTCACGCTACGGATGCAAACCGGTTGATCTCCGAGGTCGTTTCCAGCGATGACCCCAATGCGCTACTTGAGCTCGCCTCTATGATCGGTCGCGTGAACGATACAGGCATCGATCCCAGATATGAGGGATATGTCGGCGGAGGACCAAACGATGAGTATGCGTGGGCTATCGCGGCCTGTCGAAAAGGTGCGTCATGTGGTGCTGATAGCCGCGTTATGAAGCTGGTCTGCATTAACACTATGCGTTGTGGCTACAACGACTACGAGCAGTTTTTGCTGACTGAGATGGTTCCCCAGGGAGGGAGGAAGCGCGTAGAGCAGGTAGCGACAGCCTTGGAACAAGACTTTATTAATTAGCAAATTAGAGATGGATCATGCGCAAGTTTAATCAGATCGTCGCTGCCTTGTTGTTGTTCGCTGTCGTCGGTGTTGCTGCAGCGGTGACGCTGCGAGGTAGCACGTATCAGCTCCCGGCCGTGAATGGCGTTACTGTAAGATCAGATATCGAGATCCGCGTCGCGGCCATTTCAGCGATGACCGCGGCTTACCGCGTGACGAACGGGCTTAGTAGCCTCCCGGTTGGCACCACAGTGACGGTCGTCTATCAGGACGGAAGCTCTGAAAAGGCCGAAGTAGTCTCGGTACTTTCTTCGATCCAAGCCACGCCCATTCCCGGCACGCAAGGCGGCGGTGGCACCGGCGGCTCCGGTGGGCCCGGCGGGGAAGGCGGTGGCGGGTCCGGCGGCGGTGGCGGCGGAGCTAATCCGGGGGGACACGGTTGCGCGCCCAAATGCACCGGTGGAACTGTCATCGTTCGCGATCCCGGTGGCCGCTGATTCTTGCCGCGGGATCTCCTACTAAATTCAGGGCTGGCGCACGGCAACGTGCGCCAGCCCTTCTGCCATTGGCATGTCTCAATGGGACGAGACAGAGCTTAAGCGGCCTGCACTGACTCGGGGGATAGATCCAACGAGTCCGGCGCAAAGCCCGCGTCACCAAGCGATGGCGATGGAACCGACCAGGCGGTAGCTCGCCGGAGATTCCGCCGAGTCGGGGGCAGGGAATTGCCGCTCACTCGGTGAAGTACCCGATGCCGTCCAGCGATAGAAAGCCAATCGTGCCACTAGAGGGCAGCATAATCTGCACCTCGCCGCTGGGCTTGACGTCGACCCGGGTGAGTCCAGGTAGATCACAGACAGCGCAGTACAGGTGCTGGGTAGCGGGTCGGAAGCCGGCGGGCAGTACGAAGGCCACAGTTCCACCGGCACCGCCCTTGATCAACCCGCGCAGTTGCACCCGGCCGGCGTCCCGGCGATACGCTGCGGTTGCGAACGCATCGCCGTAGTTCACCCATGGGGCGGTGAGTGTCGGTGCTTGCCAAGTGCCTCTACGTAGATCGGCCACGGCGGCTGCCGTGACAGTTCGGGTCTGGCCCGCCTGCACTACCGGGATCGAACAAAAGGTTCCCGAACAAAAGGCGAACAAAAGGTTCCAGGTTCATTTTCACAGGGCGTGAGATGAGAGCTCTGCCGGGGTACAGCGTCTCAAGCTCAGCGAAGATTAGTCTGGACCTTTTGCGCGCCGTATTTCGTTTATGGAGCCGCAGGCGTCGCGGGACTCGGGCCGCCCGGAAAGGCATAGGCACCCATGGCCGACGATTGATTACTATTCGGCTGCCCACTCTCGGGCAAACCTCAAGGATGCGGGACGCAATGGACTACAAAGCCATCACGACCTTGGCTTTCATGGTGGGCATGACGCCAAGTTTCAGTAACGCAAGTGGGTATACCTTGCAACCGCTCTCAACGACCAGAGTCAACGGCATGGCAACCTCGGTCGTTGTCGACGATTTCAATGCGGACGGGCGCAAAGATGTTGTCGTGCTTTCGACAAACAATCGGCAGTCTCACTACATAAGTGTGTTCCTTCAGGACGCGAGCGGCGGGCTGTCGAACCCGACTGTCCATACCTTCGATCCCGCTCGTGCACGAGATATCGCGGTATCCGATCTGAACAACGACGGATTCAAGGACTTCATCGTCGCTCATGCCGATGGAGTGACCATGTTGACGTCCAATGGCTCGGGCGGGTTCTTGTCGCACTCCGAGGGCGGTCAAACGTGGACGTTGAACGCGGTCACGGCCGATTTCGACAAGGACGGGAACGTCGACGTGGCCAGCATCGACGACCTGTCGGATATAACGGTGCTGTTTGGCGACGGGCAGGGCGGCGTGCTTCGGCGCAGCCAGATCAATGGCGATGCAAGCGTCGGGATTGATCTGCAAGCAGGAGATCTGAATGGCGATACTTGGCCGGATCTTGCTTTCACCGATGGCGATCATGGTGTCTACGTTGTGTACAACAACGGCGGCAGCGGTTTTCAAACGCCGGTCGAGGTGTCCGATAAGCCCGCGAACAATCTGGTAGTCGCCGACATCGACGGCAGCGGGAACAGCGATCTTGCGGCCACCGGCTCTGCGTACGCCAACCCCAAGGGCATTTTCTTGTTCTATCAGAGGAACACGGGGCAACTGTATCTGGATCACACGTTGCCAACTAACGGTGTGTTCGGGGCGATATCCGCGGCCGATCTGGACAAGGACGGCACGATGGACATATTCGCGCCTGCCGGCGCCGGCAGGACATCGTTGGAGTATTACTTGCAATCCAGCCCGGCCGTGTGGGTGAAACGCGAGGTCGCCATTCCGGACGCCGGATACGATGTCGCCGCCGGCGATCTGGATGGCGATGGATGCACGGACGTCGCCATCGCGGACTATTACGCGGGTCTGGTGTTGCTTAAAGGCCGCAACTGCGTTCAGTAGGCGCGGCGAGCTGCAGATCGGGGTAGCCGCCTCTGGAGGCTTGCGCGAGCATCGCCCGCGCAAGCCTCCGCGGTATCAGCAGCTGACGGTGAAGGAGCCCTCGTAGTCGGCCGTCACCGTGCCTTGAATGCTGATTTGCCCGGTGCACTGGTTGTGCACCGCGTGGCCGACCACGACTCCGTTCTGGTAATAGGTGCGTACTTCACCGGGCGCCGGCAAGTAATCGTCGGGCTTGGCCGACAGCGATCCGCTGGCCGACATCATCAACATAAGCGCCATCGTCACGTTCAACTTCTTGTTGTTCATTTTGGGCTCCTGAATGCTGGGTCGACCCATCGTCGACAGGGTGAGAGTGCGGGTTCGATGTGGCATTTGCATGGCGCGCTGCACCACGCCGCGCGCATCGGTACCGTTGAAAACCGCAACGACCGACGGCACAGTGCGCTTTGCGCAGCGAGACGGCCGTACCGCTGCGCGCCCGCAATCGGATCGGCCAGTGAGGAGAGGACTCCATGGAACTCGGCGCATTTTCCGTCAGCCTCGCAGTGAAGGACATCGCGGCGTCCAAGTCGTTCTACGAGAAGCTCGGCTTCTCCGCGTTCGGCGGCGACCAAGCGCAAGGCTGGTTGATCCTGAAGAACGGTTCGACCGTGATCGGTCTGTTTCAGGGCATGTTCGACAAGAACATCCTGACCTTCAATCCGGGCTGGAATCAGAGCGCGCAACCGTTGGCGCAGTTCGCCGATGTGCGCGAGGTGCAGAAGTCGCTCGATGCGCAAGGCGTGGCCATCGAGACGCGCGCGGACCCGGACGGAACGGGGCCGGCGCACATCGTCCTGTTCGACCCCGATGGAAATGTGATCATGCTCGATCAGCACGTTTAGATCGGCGGGTTCAGACCCATCCGTTCAGAACTTGGCGGCCCGGACGGAGCGCGATTGAGCGCGCTCCGTCCGGTCGACGCGACTCGCCGCCGTCGTGCTCAACGCATCGCGTTGAGCTGTGCGATCGCCGCGCGCAGATTCGGCAAGGGCCCGATCTTGCCGCCGGTGCCGGCCTGCGGCGTACCCGTGCTGACCAGCAGATCGCGCATCTGCCGCGGCGTCAGGGTGATGCCGCGTTGCTTGGCGATGCCCGACAGCGCGATCACCGCCGCGGTGACGATCGGCGAAGCGCTGGAAGTACCGGAGAAGGTCTTGGTGTAATACGCGTTGACGCCGCCGTTGTAGAGATTGCCGTAGCCGCTGGTGGTGACGCAGCGGCCCCAGGCTTGCACGTTCACACGGTTGCCGTAGGTGGAGAACGATTGCTTGGCGCGTTCGGCGACGCTGTCGCCGCACCAGGTGGTCGAGCGCGGGCCGCCGGCGCCGACGATGATCGCGCCCGAGTCCGCGCTACCGCGCGGGAACGACGCGCCGAAGCAGGCGGTGTTGTCGAGGTTCATGTTGCCGTTGCCGCCGGCCTGGACGACGTGGATGCCCTTGTTGACCGCGACGACGATGGCGTCGTAGACCGACGGCACCCATTCCACCGGGACGTAGCCGCTGCAGTTGGTGGGGCCGGCGGCCTGCTGTTCGAGCAGGATCACATCGCCCGCGCGCAACGCGTTGGCGGCGGTGAGCACGGCGTTGGCCGGGTCGTAGCCGCGCTGGGTGTTCATGGCGTTGGTGAAATGCGGCGTGGCGCCGGTGACCAGCCCGGTGACGCCTATGCCGTTGTTGTCGGCGATCAACTGTCCCATCACCGCAGTGCCGTGGTTGTTGTCGGAGAACGGATCGCTCGGCGTGCCGTTGTTGATCGCCGCGCCGGCCGCGCGCAGTTTCGAGAGGTCCTCGTGGTTGGTGTTCCAGCTGTACTCGATGTCGGCCACGCGCACGCCGGCGCCGTTGCCGCCGGGAATGGTGCCGGCGTATTCGGCATCGATGCCGCTGTTGGCCGCGGGCAGCTTGTAGTACTGCTGGTCGTGATAGGCCGGCGAGGCCGGAGCGCGCACCGGCAGCGGCGCCGGATAAGCGATCTCGACGATGCCCATGGCGTTGAGCTCGTCGATCGCGCGCGCAATGTCCTGGCCCGGACGCACGCGCAGGCGGTACCACTGCGACAGATCGGGCTGCGCTTGCGCGTCCTGGGTCTGCGCGCTGTTCGCCAGCGCCGACAGCGTGGCAGCGTCGGCGTGGAACAAGGGTTCGACCGCGGCGATGGGGCCGACGCCGCTGGTCAGGCTTTCCAGCGCCGACAGCTGACCGGACTTGGCCGATGCCAGACGGCCGCCGCTCAGGCGCACCTGGCTGTCCTGGCGGAACTTGACCTCGATGAACTCGCGCGAGTCGTAACGGCTGATCGTGGTCTTGGCCGGCTTGGCGATCGAGTGCGCCGGTTCGGGCGCCGACGAAGGCGCGGCCATCGCGCCGAGAGCGGGCATCGCGGCGAGCGCGAGGCAAGGCAGCACGGCGCGGAACAGGCGCGACAGGGCGGGAGCGGGCTGGGAGACGGTGCGCATGCGGAGATCCTGGGAAGAGGAGCATGAGTGGTGCGCGACTCGGTCTGTGATGCCCGGGCGGCGCGATAGGGACCGCGGAGGCGATCCGGCCGCGAGAATAGTCAGGCGATGCGGGCGTCGAATTGCGCCGTGTCACGGTTTCCGCAACGGCGAGCGCGCCGTGTTTTTCCGTGCGAGAACCTGGATCGCGCGCACGGCTTGGCCCATTTTCGCATGCGTATACAGCGGTCGCGGCGCGGCCGGGCGTGGCACGGTGGACAGGTTTGGCCGGAGCCCCGGCGGCGGCGCGCGCCGGACGCGTTTCGACGCGCGAGCATTCGCGAGGGAGCCGGCTTCGTTCGAAGCGCCCGCCCGAAGGGATTCGCCAACCGACGCCCGCCGCACCCGAGCAGCGGCGAACAGCCGCGCACCCGTCGGCGAAAGCAAGCTCACGGGTGCGCAAGCGCTCCGCTCCGCGCGGCCGAAACACAAGCCGAGGCGAAAGAGCGATCGGCATGCACCTTTCGACAACATCCCCTGTGGAACCCTGTTCGCCGCCCCGGACCCTTCGTCCTCTACTCATATCGAGGAGCTTGCCATGCACTATTCCCGTCTTTGCGCGCTGTTGATCGATTGCAATACGGCCGACATCGATCTCGCCGCCAAGTTCTGGGCCGATGCGCTGGGCCGTGCGATAGATCCCGATCATCCGGGAACCCGCGGCAACTACCGCATGCTGGAAACGCCGCCGGACGAACCCATCGTGCAGATTCAGAAGGTCGACCATGAGAGCCGGGTCCATATCGACATCGAGACCGACGATATTCCCGCGGAGGTCGCACGTTTGGAGGCGTTGGGCGCGCAGGTGGTCGATCGGCTCGAACGCTGGGTGGTGATGCAAGCGCCGACGGGGCAGCGGTTCTGCGTGGTGCGGGTTCAGCGACCCGGATTCCCCAAGAACGCGACCGGCTGGGATTGAGCGGGCGAAAGACGGCGCCCGAAGAGGGCGGGCGGGGCCAAGATATTGACCGATAGAACCGCGTTGAATCGTCCGCCGCGCGACGGCGCCGCGCGCCGAGGATCCGAACCGGCGGCACGCTCGGTATTGCGATCCGTTCGCATTTGCTAAGATGCGCGGATCAGCCGCTGCACAGGCAGTCAGCCAGACCTCTTCCGTCGAGGCCGACTCCGTGTCCGCAGCCCGTTGTTTCCGCGCGCCCGCGCGTTCTTTGTTGTCTGTTTCCCTCAGCATGGCCGCCCTGGCACTGCCGTTCGCGGCTTCGGCGCAGACCGCGCCGGACGGCGCCGACGCGCAGACGCTCGATACCGTCCGCGTCAACGCCTATCGCGTCACCTCGCACGCGCAGGGCGCGACCAAGACCGATACCCCGATCGCCGAGACCGCACAGTCGATCGCGGTGATCGCGCGCGAGGAACTCGACGCGCGCGGCGTGCAGAACCTCAACGAGGCCATGCGCTACGTCGCCGGCGTGTCGCTGGAAAGCAGCGGCATCGATAACCGCGTCGACGATTTCCGCATCCGCGGCTACGACGCCGGCAGTTGGAGCAACAACGTCACCCTCGACGGCATGCGCGCGCCGCAGGGCAGCCAGTGGAACCGCACCATGTTCGACAGCTGGAACCTGGAGCGGGTGGAAGTGCTCAAGGGGCCGTCGGCGGTGATGTACGGCCAGATCGCTCCCGGCGGCATGGTCAATCAGGTCAGCAAGACGCCGCAGCCGGGCCAGCAGCAGATCCTGCAACTCGGCCTGGACGGACACGGCCAGTACAGCGCGGCCTTCGACGTCGGCACCGGCACCGACGACGACAGCCATCTGGTGCGCCTGGTCGGCCTGTACCGCGACGGCGACACCCAGATCGACCGTACCGAGCAGAAGCACTGGTTCCTCGCGCCCAGCTACACCTGGCAGATGGGCGAGCGCACCCGCCTGACCTTGCTCGGCCTGTATCAGAAAGACGACGGCGGTTCGACCTACCAGTTCCTGCCGATGGACGGCACTCTGCATCCGACTCGCTACGGCCGGATGAAGAACACCACCTTCATCGGCGAGCCGACCTGGAATACCTACGACCGCGACCTGTGGACCGCGGGCTGGTTGTTCGAACACGCCTTCAACGAGCACTGGACGTTGAGCCAGAGTGCGCGCCGGACTCACGTGGAATCGCTGTTCCGCAGCGTGATCACCAACGGCGGCCTCAATCCCGACGGCCGTACCCAGAACCGCCGCGCCACCTGGGGCGAAGGCGACTCCGACGGCGACACCGTCGATACCCGCATCCAGGGCAAGTTCGCCACCGGCGCGATCGCGCACACGCTGATCTTCGGCGTGGACTGGCAGAAGGCCGATTGGACCGGCGGCCGCGGCGCGATGACCAACCCCGCGCCGATCGACATCTTCCGTCCGGTCTATACCGGTTACGTGCCGGTGACCCGCAGCGTCGGCCTGTCGCGCGGCACCAACGAGCAGGCCGGCGCTTACCTGCAGGATCAGATGGCCTTCGGCAACTGGCGCCTGCTGCTCGGCGGACGCTACGACCGCACCGACGACGACACGTCCACCGCGACGCTGACGGTCGCCACCGGCCGGACTTCGCCGTGGGTGCGCACGCGCCTGAAGAACGAGGCCTTCACCGGCCGCGCCGGTTTGCTGTACGCCGCGCCGAACGGCTTCTCGCCGTACTTGAGCTACGCCGAGTCGTTCCAGCCGCCGACCACCGACATCAACCAGAGCTATACGCGCACGCCGTTCGACCCGATCACCGGAAAGCAGTGGGAAGGCGGGGTGAAGTACCAGCCCTCCGGCTTCGACGGTTTGATCACGCTGTCGGGCTACGACCTGCGCCAGCAGAACATCCTCATCGACGATCCGGACCCGAGCCACGTGACCTGCGGCGCCAGCGGCGCCATCCGCTGCCAGGTGCAGAGCGGGGAAGGGCGCGTGCGCGGCGTCGAACTGGAAGCGCGGGTGACGCCGCTGGAAGGCTTCAGCCTGATCGGCGCGGCCTCGCGCATGGATTCCGAACTGACCCGTGGCGCGCCGGAAGTGCGCGGCAAGCAGTTGGCGCAGGTGCCGGAGTGGACGGCGACGGCGTGGGTCGACTACACCTTCCACGACGGCCCGCTGCAGGGCCTGGGACTGGCCGCCGGCGTGCGCTACAACGGCGAGAGCTACGGAGACAGCGCCAATGTGTACCGCATCCCGTCGTACACGGCGTTCGACGCGGCGATCCGTTACCGCGTCGATGGCGGCGATGGCAACGGTCCGAGCACGCAGTTCGTGCTCAACATCGGCAACTTGACCGACAAGACCTACGTGTCGACCTGTGGCGGCGTGTCCTCGTGCTTCTACGGCAGCGGCCGCACGGTGGTGGCGAGCGTGCGGTTCGGTTGGTGAGCCGGTATGGCGTCGGCGGGTTGTGAGCATGCATCGCGGCGCGCCGCGTCTGCCGTGTTGACCGCGATGCACGGCTTTCGCAGCGGCTGCACGAACGCCGCATCGGGGTTCGCATGAACCCGTGGTGGCTCGTGCCCGCGGTGCTGTTCGGTATCGCCGGCGGCGTGCTGTTCTACCTCGCTTCGCCGCAACAGCAATGGCGCGCCGCCGGCCCGTGGCCGTCGCGGCGCGGCGCGTGGCCGGGATCGGTATGCGCGCTGGCATCGTTGGCGCTGCTGTGGCCGGCCCTGGGTCCGGTCGAAGCGGCGGCGCTGTGGCTCACGGTGCTGATGTTGGTCGCGACGCTGGCGCCGTTCCTCGGCGCGTGGCGTGCGCGCAGCCGTCGAGCCAAGCCATGAGCAAGCAAAAGCCGCGCCTGGAAAGCCGACACTGGTTCGGCAAGAGTTCGGCGGGTCTGGTGCTGGGCTTCGGCCTGGCGCTGGCCTTGTCGGGCTTGTTCGCGTGGTTGGGCCCCGACGGCATCGACGGTGGCAGCGGCAAAGCCCAGTTCACCATGTGGTTGATCTCGCCGATCTGGTGCGCGGTGCTGGCGTTCGTGTTCCTGTTCCGCACCAGCGCGCGCGCCTAGTTGTGGCTGGGCGCGGCGAACGCGCTGGCATTCGCCGCGTTGTGGCTCGTGCGCTCGACGATGGCGTGAAGGAAAACCGGTGAAGCTGCGCAACGACATCATCAAGGTCTACAAGGACGTGCATATCTGGGTCGGCATCGTCGCCGGCCTGATGTTGTTCGTCGCCTTCTACGGCGGCGCCATCACCATGTTCGAAAAGCCGCTGGAGCGCTGGGCCACGCCGCCGTCGAAACTGGCCGAGCCGGTGGCGCTGGAGCGCGCGCCGGAGCTGGTGAAGGCCGTGCTCGCCGCGCATCCGCAGGCGGCCAAGAACTACATCGTGCTGGTCGAAACCGCGCCGGACCTGCCCGCGCGCGTGGTCTGGCGCGTGCGCGGCGCCAGCCGGCGCGACGTCACCGAGTTCGGCGCCAGCTTCGGTCCCGACGGCCGTCTGCAAGTGGAGAAGATCCGCAAGACGCCGGTGGCGCAGTGGGTCGACGATCTGCACCAGAACGTCGGCCTGCCGTTTCCGCACGAGATCTCGCGTTTCTTCATGGGCGCGGTGGCGCTGTTGTACGCGGTGGCCCTGGTCTCGGGCCTGATCATCCTGCTGCCGACCCTGGTCAAGGACGTGTTCGCGCTGCGCATCGGCAAGAACATCAAGCGCATGTGGCTCGACACGCACAACGCGCTCGGCCTGGTCAGCCTGCCGTTCCATCTGATCATGGCGCTGACCAGCGTGATCTTCGCCTTCCACGATGAGATCTACGACGTCCAGGACAAAGTGGTGTACCCGCGCGGCATCCAGTGGGGCGAGGAAGAACGCGCGCCGCCGCTACCGCCGGGCGCGCAACCCTTGCCGGCGACCGAACTGTTGCGCCGGGTCAACCAACAACTGCCAGGCTTCCGCGTCTACGGTTTCAGCTTCGAACAGGGCGAAGACCGCCTGGAAGGCCATGTGACCGGCCTGGACACCCGCCACGGCACGCGTGCGCGCACTTACTCGTCCACCCATCTGGACGTCTACACCGGCGAAGTGGACACGCACGATCTGCCCGGCCACATGGACGGATGGAACGGTTCGGTCAACGCCTTCTTCATGCTTCACTTCGGCAGCTTCGGCGGCAACACGGTGCGCTGGATGTACCTGTTGCTGGGGCTGGCCGGGGCGATGTTGTTCTACACCGGCAATCTGCTGTGGATCGAATCGCGGCGCAAGAAAGACCGCGACAACGGCCCGGTGGTGCAGACCCGTTCGGCGCGCGCGCTGGGGCATCTCACCGTCGGCGTTTCGTTGGGCTGCGTGGCCGGCATCTCGGCCACCATCGCCGCGACCAAGTGGCTGCCCGCGCGCGTGGACGATCTGGCCGCGTGGCACCAAGGCATTTACTACGGGGTGTTCGTGGCCGCGGTGGCATGGGCGTTCGCGCGCGGCGCCGCGCGTGGCGCGGTCGAACTGCTGTGGTGGTGCGCGGCGTTGACCTTGTTGATTCCGCTGTCGAGTCTGGCCGGCGCCTGGGGCCTGGGCGGCGCCTGGAATCACCCCGGTTACGGCGTGGTAGTGGACTTGTCCGCGCTGGTGGCGGCACCCGTGTTCTTGCTGATTGCTGGTTACACCCGCCGACGCATGACGACCGGCCACACCGACAGTGTCTGGTCGGCTGCGGCGCCCGCCCGCGGCGCCGTGTAAGGACGTCGCGGGCGCGCGTCGAAGCGCGTTGCCGCAACGAATCGGCAGGCCTTGCTGCAACGCGTCGCCGGCTATGCGCGGCGAGGCCTGACGGTCAGGCACTGCGACACCGCGCCGATGGGGCCGCCGCGGCCGTGGATGATGCTGTGGGTGAGGCCGATGCCGTGCGCGCCGAAGGCGACCGTCGTATCCAGGCCAAGCCAGTCGTCGCCGGGCGGCTCGAACAAATGCGCGGTGAGGTCGAGATTCGGAAAGGCGACGTCTTCGGCCGCTGCGCGCGGCGTCATCCCGTTGGCGATGTCGAGCAACCCCAGGGCGCGCGCGGTCGCGCTGACCGGTTCGCCTTCGATCAGGTTCACACCGGTGCGGACCCAATACGAGGCCCGCCCGGGCTCGATCTGATGCCGGCGCACCTCGGCGCTGCGGATAAAGCCGCCCGGCCACACACTCACAGGCGACCAGGACGGCATGTCTTCCGGTGGAGCGATCCGGGGCAGCGAGTTACCCGCGAACGCCGTGGTGTCGTACTGCTGCATCAACCACGCGCGCAAAACGACAGCGACGCGGCCGCCGTGACTCAAGCGCGCTTCGACCAGTTCGATGGTGCGGCCGGGCCGCAGCACGGCGACGTCGATGTCGACGATATCGATGGGAAGCGTGCCGAGAATGTCGTAAGACAGCCGCGCGACCCGCAGCCCGTCGCTGCGGCGTGCATCGCGATCCGTCTCGACCGCATGCGCGAGCAAGCCCAGGGCGGGAGCGACATGCTGCTCGGCCGGATTCCAGCCGCCTCCGACGTGTTCGGTCGCCTGGAACCGGGTCGCACCGACGCGCTTGAAATACGCCGACGGCGGTGGGCTGTGTTGGGCATGCATCTGCGTTCGGCTCCTGGTTGTCTTCGTTCGCGGCGGACGCGGACGAGGCAGCGTAAAACTGCAACTCGCAATAACAAGACCGCAGCGGATCAAGGCGGCCGAACGGCCGGTTCCGCCGATCCGCGCACCGTCATTTCCCCGCGTCGTCCTTTTTGCGTGCGGCGTACACCTTGTTGGCGATCTTCCATTCGCCGTCCACGTTCAACAGAACGAAGTAATCGGTGAACACGGTCTGGCCATGATCGAGCGTCGCCTTGGCCATGGCCGCGTTGCCCGACACGTCGATGGAGTCGATCGTGCGCACGCGCGTACTTTCGTCCGCCGCCGCATTGCCCTTGAACCGGGCGCAATACTCTTCCACCGTCCACGAGGTGAACTTGCCCTCGCGGATTCCCTCGATGTGCGCGCTCGGGAGAAACGCCTTGCGCATGGCATCCGCGTTGCCGGTGGCGTGGCCTTGGAAATACTGGCCGATCGTCGCGCCGATGGCGGCGACCGCGGCCGAGTCTTGCGTCGAGGCCGTCGCCGCGACCGGACTGGCCGCATACGCGCCGCTCGCGGCGATCAGGCCGCAAACAAGCAAGATGGAGCGAAGATATGGTTTCACCGGTGTTCTCCTGCGGATGCGTAGAAAATCCAAGGCCTAACATAGCTCACCACCACCCCCTTGCAGGAGCGGCGCGAGCCGCGACATCGCCCTGGCACCTCCGGCGTATCCCTGCACTTACCCGCGGCGGCCCACACCCGCATACTGCCGACACCCAGGTCTTCCGAAGCCGGACCCATGGAACACTCCGAGAAAATCAGCTTCCCGTCGTCGTTCTCCTATTGGGATCGCGTGCGCGCCAACACGGCCCTGATGTTCGAGCGCGCGTCCGGTTACGTCTTCGTCCTGATGTGGCCGTTGATGGGACTCGGACTGGTGGCCATCGCGATGACCGAGGGCGGGCGTTTCACCACGCACGCCTTGCTCGTAAGTCTGGTGTGTTTTCTGTTCGTGCCGGGCATCGTGCTGACGGGGGCGGCGGCGACGCACTACCTGTACAAGCAGTCCAGAGAACCTTTCACCTATGTCTTCGACAACGACGGCATCCGCGCCGTGGGCGTCACCTACGAGTACGCGCACAAATGGCCGGCCATCTTCCAGGTGAAGCGGCGCGCGGGGTTTCTGATGTTTTTCTTCGCGCCCGCCTGCGCGCATTGCATTCCGTTGCGGACGATTCCGGATCTGGAGCTGCAGACTTCGCTGATCGCCATGGCCGCGGCGCACGGGGCCGATACGCGGGGCACGTAGCGGGAAGTAGCGGTCAGCGGACCGTTTTGTCGTCCAGTGGACAGGTTGAACGATCCGCTACAACGGCCTGTGGGAGCCGAATGAGGCAGTCGCATTCCCGCCAGGAATGCGAGGAGCCGAAAATGTCGTTTGAGCCGGCCTGCGTGCGAGGTCAATCTCCGACCGAGTCATTCATGCGGAAGCGGGCATCCGGCCCGATTCCGGCGATGGTTCGACCGACAGGAGATCGAATGAACGCTCACTCCGAGCCCTCTGTCCGCTCCGCGGACGTCGCCATTCACCCGGCCGATGAGCCGGCCCCGGTCGTCGCTGGACTGAGTTATCTCAAACCCGGCTCGCCGCGCCCCTGCAGTTACGCCTACGAACCGCCACCCGGAACACCGTGGGAAAGCGGCGAGTTCGAGCACCGGCTGGTATCCATCGCCGACGCGCGCGGCATCCGCGATTCGCTTTCCGTCGACGTCGAGGGCTTCCGACTGATGGATGCGCCGACGGCTATCAGGGACTTCCTCAACGGCGACGTCGTCAAGGATGTCTATTATCGCGAGGCCGCCGAACTCGCTATCGCCGCGACGGGCGCGACGCGCGCGCATGTGTTCGATCATCTGGTGAGGCGACGCGAACGCGACCGTGCCGCGTTGTCGTTCGGTCGCCGCGAGGGCAACGGCTTGGCGGCGGCCAATGGCCGAATCCATAACGATTACAGCGAAGCGTCCGGGAGGCGGCGCCTAGGCCTGGTGCTCGGAAAAGCCCAGGCGGATGCGCTGACCGCGCGCTACGCCATCGTCAACATCTGGCGATCGATCAAGGGGCCGGTGTTGGATACGCCGCTGGCGGTGTGCGATGCCCGAACCTTGACGGCGTCCGATCTGATCGCCAGCGAAGTGCGTTATCCCCGGCGCACAGGGGAGATCTATCACGTCGCCTACTCGCACCGTCATCGGTGGTCATATTTTTCGCGGATGGACCGGCATGAGGCGATGGTGTTCAAGCAATACGATTCTCAAGTCAGCGGGGTTGCGCGACTGGTTCCGCATGCGGCTTTCGATCTTCCCGACATTCCATCCGATGCGCCTGTGCGCGAGAGCATCGAGCTTCGCTGCCTGGTGGTCTACGAATGAAGGAGCGTATGGCCATGAGCGATCTTCCCGCATCGAGCCGGACGACAGCGGTCGATTTCTGGTTCGACTTCGGCAGCAATTACAGCTATCTCAGCGTGATGCGCATCGAGCACAAAGCCCGGCGGCTCGGCGTGACGATCCGTTGGCGGCCCTTTCTGCTTGGGCCGATCTTCCGTTCGTTCGGCTGGGAGACCTCGCCCTTCGTGTTGCAGCAAGCCAAGGGCCAGTACGTATGGGCCGATATGTCGCGCGAATGCAGGAAATACGGCTTGGCATGGTCTCGCCCGAGCACTTTTCCGCGCGCGGCGGTTCTTCCTTTGCGGGTGGCTCTGGTGGGCGCGGAAGCCGCGTGGATCGGCGAGTACTGCCGTCGAATCATGCGGTTGAACTTCGTGGAGGATCGCGATATCGACTCGGCGGATGCGGTGAGCGAGGTGCTGACTCAGCTCGGATTTCAAGCTCGCGACATCATCGAAGCCGCGCTATCGGATGCCAATAAACTGAAGCTGCGCGATCAGACCGAAGCTGCGCGGGCCATGGGGATATTCGGCGCGCCGACCTTCTTCGTCGGCGAGGAAATGTTCTGGGGCAACGATCGTCTGAACGATGCGCTTACCCGATGCCGGGAACTGTCTGCCCTCGGGGTGATGACGGAGTCTTAGGGCAGGGCGCGCGGCTATCGATCGATCTGCCGAAGCGATCAATTGCGCGCAACGCCGGCCTCGGCTTCTATCCAGGCCGCCACGTGTCGCACGTCCTCGCGTGGCCGCGCTTCGGCGCGGATCAGCCAATAGGCGTGCTGCGTCTTCGGGGCAGTTTCAGGAATCTGGAGCCGAATGAGGCGGCCGTCGTCGATCAAAGGCTGAATCAGTTCCAGCCGCCCCAATGCCACCCCATGTCCGGCGAGCGCGGCCTGGATCACTTGATCGTACTGATTGAAGTGCAGCACGCCGTTGGGCTTGATCTCCTGCCATTCCATCGTATCCAGCCAGTGCGACCACTGCAGCCATGGATGCAGGGGATCGTCGAATTCCAGCAGGGAAAGCTTCGACAGCGCCTGTTTGCTGCGCAACGATTGCACGCCCAGCGACGGATGCGCGACCGGCGCTACCGATTCGCCAAACAGTCGGGTGACTTCGCCGATGTCCGGCGCGTGGCCGGAGTAACGAATCGCCAGGTCGATGCCGTCGTGGCGCAGGTCGCAGATCCGATTGCTTGCTGAGACACGAAGGTCTATCCCAGGATGCAGCTGCTGAAGCCGGCTCAGGCGAGGCAAGAGCCATAAACCGGTGAAGCCGATGCTCGCGCTGAGCATGACCGGACGCCGGATACCGTCGGTGCGCATCTCGCCCAGGGCATCTTGTATCTGTTGAATCGTGCTGTCCGCGCTGCGGAACAATCGTTCGCCGTCCAGTGTGAACGCGATGGAACGATGGCCGCGCACGAACAACTTGACGCCCAGTTGTTCTTCCAGCGCATTGATCTGGCGGCTGACCGCCGACTGGGTGAGGCACAGGTCCTCGGCGGCGAGTGTGATGCTCATGCGGCGCCCCACCGCGACGAAACCCCGGATCAGGTCTAGCGAGGGCAAGCGGACCAGGGGGAGCGACATCGCTGTGCGCTTGGCGTTCTAAGGTGCTGGGATTGAAGCACAAGCCCGGATGTCGCGCAAAAGAACTCGATTTGCGCGCCGTTCGTCGTATACGTCGGCGCGCAGGCAGGTTGCGAGGCTTCGACCGTCGATTTCGTGGGGCGATTGAAGCAGTTGTGTTCTGATGTCAGTAAACGTCGCGCAGCAGTTGCGACATCGCCCAGGACAAGGCCGACTTCGCCAGGATAGTGAGTGCATTCGGCCAGAAGTGGCGACTCAGCGCCGGGCCGATTCCACTGCGGCGAAATCGGGTGCCGAGCGAGCCGCCTCAAGTGCGAACCGGGGATGAGGGTCAAGCCGCCCGGTGAGGTGGGCCGGCCAATTGCCAGGGCCGGGTGGGCGACGTATAACCGGCCATATCAGGCATATCAGGCCGTAGATCAGGAGCCGGACCTCATGGACAGTGTCACCCTCGCGCTTGCCCTGCTTTTATCGATCGCGTTCGCCGCCCACGCCGAGCCTCCGCCGGACGGTGCGGTGTGGAACGCCGATCGCAGCGCCGCGGCGGTATCGACCGATACCGGCAAGGGCGCGGCGGTGTTCGCCTTCCTGCGCCAGCGCGACGGCTCATACCTCAAGGTCGATCTGAGCGAGGTCGAAAGCCGCAATCTGGCCAAGTTGGGGCGCGGCCGGGATCACGACCGCGTCGCAACCAGACCCATGGCCTGGTTGCGACGCGAGGACGGCTTGTTGCAGCTGAAGATACAGACCCGGGCCTGGCGGAAGGGCAAGCGCTACAGCGCTGAAGAGCCGTTGATACTCCAGCGCGACGGCCAAATTCTGTGGCGATGAGGCTTGACGAATCGGCCGCGCCGCTTGTTCCGTTCTGTCGTATGAATTGATTCGCCGCCGCTCCGGCGCCCGGGCACCGTCCTGCTTCCTCCAATCAGGCCACCGCCATGTTTCACAATCCCGACCGAATCGAAACCCAAGTCACCCAGGACACCTGGCTCAAACCCACGGGCATCACCTTGGAACTGCGGGTGATCGGCAGCGCCACGGTCGGCTCCATGGCCGCGGTGCGCAAGAGCAAGGAATTGCTGGCGATCCAGGAACTGATGCAAGGCCTGGGCGTGCCCGAAGACAAGATTCGGATCGAGTCGGTGAGTTTCGCCGCGGGCGAGCGCTGGCTGTCGGGTTCGTCGGTCGAAATCGACCTGGAGATCCGCGACATCCCGGCCGCGGTCGCGCCCGAAGCGATCGGGGCCTTGTCGGCGATCAAGGGCGCCACGCTCAAGGACATCCGGCGCGAGTACGGCGATCTGACCGCCGAGCGCGACGAACTGCTGCGTCGCGCGGTGATCGAGTCGATGCGGCAAGCGCGGCTGATCGCCGATGCGGCCGGATTGAGCATCCGCTCGATCTACAGCATGTCGCAGAAGTGGGTCGAGCCCAATACCGATGCGCTCTCGCAAGCTTACGAAATGCCGCGCGGCATGACGTCCGCGCTGGCTGCGAGCGCGGCCGACGACGTCAAGGGCTACCAGTTGCTGGACAATCACGAAGGCCGGCTTGGGGTGTTCGTGCGGATGGATGTCCGGGTTGGAGAATTCGGCGACAAGGTGTGACTTCTCGGGTTTGAGCGACGAGCGGTGGATATCGCGGGAGTATGACAATGAAGTCCGATCATGAGCAGGCCCACACGCACAGCGCCAATCATCGGCCCGAGCTGGAAGCCAGCGTGCTATGCGGTTGTTTCTACTGCCTGTCCACCTTCGTGCCGGCCGCGATAGACGAATGGATCGACACGCCGGACGACGCGCCGGAAGGAAGTGAGAACGAAACGGGCACCACTGCTCTGTGCCCGCGCTGCGGGATCGATTCAGTGATCGGATCGGCGTCGGGTTTTCCGATAAGCGCCGAGTTCCTGGCCACGATGCGCGATCGTTGGTTCGGCCCCGAGTGATCGGCGGTGCGGAGTCCGTCAGGCTCGGCGGTGGATGGCGTGGTTGGTATGGCCGAGAATGGGCGAAGGTGATGCGGCTATTTGCGACGAGCCGTTAGTCGGCGGATTCGTCGAAGTATGCAGATCCGTCTTCGGCCCATCGGAACGTCAACGCGTGGTTGCGCTCTACATTTCGCAGGAACCTGTCTATGTTCAACGCCAGAGACAGGGACTGGATGGAATCGATTCCGTGAATCTTCAGGCAGTCAAACCTGGAATACGGAAGTCCGTGGAACTCGACGGTGCAAACGGAATCGGTAGCGGGTGTCGTATCTTCCGGGCGCATCCTGGCCGGGCGGGGCGAGAACACTCTGACTTGCATGGGAAGCGCGCTGTCGGGATCGGCGTTCAGCGAGTAAGTCAGGTCGCGAGTGGCGATGACTTTGGGGGCATCCGGCGGCGGCTGAATCCTGTTCTTGGGAATGCGAAGGCCAAGCGGCGCCAGATCGGGGTGCAGGAAATACAAGGGATTGAGAACTTCGATAAGAGTTTCGGCGAGAATTTTGGAAATTCCATCGCGAAAGGACTCGAACTCGTCCTCAGGGCAGTGTTCCTTGACGAGCATCGCGGCCGAATTGATCAGCTCGCTGGATTCGCGCAGTAACTGATGGACCTTGGCAGCGATATGCGGATCTGTGATCACCGAATTTCCCTTTCCGTAGCGACCTGATTCCCATCATAGAGCGAAGACGGTGGCATTCCTCCAGAATAGGGTGCGTCCATCGGCGGCGCGACGTTCCAAGACCATCGCCACGATCAAGGACGAGCACCCGGCCATGCGCAAGACAATGTTCATCTGCTTCATCTTGGCGCTGTCGCCCACGTCGCCCACGTCGCCCACGTCGCCCACGTCGCCCGCGTCGCCCGCGTCGCCCGCTACCGCGCAGGACGCCGGCGCGGTTCCGCAATCGGCTCGCCCGGCGACGCCGGCCAGGCGGCCGCCTCCGGCCGCCTATCCTTCGGCTTTGTTCGGACAGTGGGAACCGATCGCCGGGCCCTGCCGGCTTCCGCTGAACTACGACAGCGACGGCGGATTCAAGATCGGTCGCCGCTTGCTGCGCGGCTACGAACACACCGACACGCCGATCAAGGTGCAGCGGATATCGACTTTGCCGGCGGCATGGCGTATCGAGGCGGTGGAGGTCTATGGCGGGGAGAAGATGCGCGTGCTCGATCTCTACGTGCTCAAAGGCGATTCGCTGACCGTGACCGATGGGGAACGGTCTACGACATACACCCGATGTCGCTGACGCGCAGCTCGCGTCCGATGTGAGTCCGGGCGATCGGCCGGCTGACCAATCCACGCAACAAAACCGTCATTAGCGTGCCCTGAGCGCAGACCACGCTTGCAGACCTCTCATTCGGTCTGGAGGCGTCATGGTGCGCAAAACCTGGACGACGATTTCGGTGTTGGCGTTGTGCGGTGCGTTCGGTCCGGCCTCCGCGGCCACCTGCGCGAGCGCGCATAACCAGCAATATCTCGGCGGCAAGAAGCCGGTGCTCGACAATGGCGAACTGACCCAAGGCGCCATTTCGGTCTGCTATCAGGACTACAATCTGTATGCCTCGAAGGTCACCGGCGGCAATCTGTGGTCGGCGCAGCATCTGACCCGGACCAAGGTGGAAGGCGCCGAGTCGATCAGCCGCATCGATTCCAACTTCTTCAGCGAACCGGGTCTGGCGACCACCCATGCCAGCTACACCAACAGCGGCTACGACCGCGGCCACATGATGCCGGCCGGCGACGCCTCGACCACGCCGGCGCAGAAGGAAACCTTCTCGGTCGCCAACATCGTGCCGCAGACCGGCAAGTTGAATCGCGGCATCTGGGCGCGGATCGAGAACACCGTGCGCCTCGTCGCCAAGAGCTACGAGGAGGCCTACGTGGTGACCGGTCCGGACTTCGCGAACATGAGCACCACCATCGCCAGCGGCAAGGTGGTGGTGCCCACCCAGACCTGGAAAGCGGTCTACGTGCCCGACGCCGGCGTGGCCGGCGCCTACTGGTGCGAGAATAATTTGGCGCCGGTGTGCAAGGTGATCTCGATCAACGAGCTTGAACGCGCCGCCTTCGTCGACCCCTTCCCGGGGTTGGCGACGTCGCTGCGCAATCAGACGTCGGCCGATTGGAGCGAGGTGCTGGTGCTGCCGTAAGCGCCCTCGCGCCCCCCGGAAGATCGGGGCACTGAGCGCCGCCTTGCGTGGGGCCGGTACGCGCGGCGCTCACACGTGGACGGCCAAATCTGGTCACCGGTGCCGAGCGGGCGCGCGAGTCGGGCGGTTGATACCTCCGCCGAGGAAGTGCACTCTGGCTCCCGGCGAGCATTTCGAACCCGGCGGCGCTTCGGCGCCGGACCACCCGCAAGGCCGCGTGGCCGCGGGTCGATCCACGCCCCGCGGCCGCGTGCAGGGCAGTTCATCCCCCGGGTCTTATGCTCCAGCCGGTTGGTGAGGTTCCTTCGACGATCGGCGCCCGGTCGTCGAACGAGGTCAGCCGATCGACCCAACTCAAGCCTCAGGCTCATGGAGCGAACCGTGGATATGGATCTGTCGACGCCCGAGAAAGCCTTGCATGCACTGGCGGCGGCCTATCGCGACAACGATATGGATTTGGCCGCGACTTACCGAAACTTCGAGCTCGAAGCCAGACTGGTGCTGCAATATCTTGAACGGCGCCCCGATTCGGGACCGCAAGCCGTGGCCGAACTGGCCGGGGTCCTGGAGGCGAAATGGAGGCAGGCCGGGCCGCCTGATCGGACGAGCGTGAGCAGCACGGTCGCCTCCATCGAACATTTCGCGGAATGCTTTTACGTCGTCACCGAGCAGATGCGCGCCGCGGACGGGCGGGTTTCCTCGCACCGATTGTTCATGGCGCAAAACGGCGGGCCGTGGTCGGTCCTGTGTCCGGCGTTGATGTACGAAACGCCACGTCAGGAAAAAAAGCCCTGGTGGGCGTTGTGGTGATCCGCCGTGGCGTTGGGTTCGCGGTCGAGCCGCTGCGCCGCTGAGCCGATCGATACCCTCACCGCCGACAGCGCTTCGAACCCGGTTCCATCGCGTCGTACAAGGAAGGCCCGCATGCCGCTTCGTCCGCAGTCAGTGCGTTGGGTGGAACGATGGGCGCATCCGCTGATGCTCGCCGGAGCGCTGGGATCGTGGTGGTTATTGGGTCGCGGCGAGATCGCGTTCTGGGCGACGATGGCGGCGGTGCTGCTGTCGTTGCAGCTGCTGGAGCGCTGGATGCCCGCGATGCCCGAATGGCGCATCGGCGCGGCGGCCACGTGGAAGCTGGTGGGTGTGTATCTGATCGGCTTGTGGGTGTCGGGCCTGATCATCGGCGGGTATCGCACGCTGCTGCCGCCGGCATTGACCGGTGTGCGCGATTCGTTCGGCGTGGCGTTGTGGCCGCAATCGTGGCCGTGGCTGGCGCAGGCGCTGTTGCTGTATTTCGCGGCGGACTTGATCTACTACTGGATTCATCGCGCCATCCATCGCTCGGCGTTGCTGTGGCGGATCACCGGGCACGGGTTCCATCACGGCTTCCACAATCTGCAGTCGCTCAATGTCGGTTCCAATCACCCCTTCGAACTGGTGTTCGTGGCATTGCCGCTGACTTTGTTAGCCGGATTGACCGACGCGCCCGTCGAAGCGGTGCGCATGGCCGGTGTGCTGCTGCTGACCAACACCACCCTGGCTCACGCCAACGTACGCATGGATACGCCGGGGCTGCGATGGTTCTTCACCGACAGTCACGCCCACCGCCGCCATCATTCGGCGGTGTTCGAGGACAGCAACACCAACTACGCCTGCAACGCGATCGTATGGGACCGCCTGTTCGGTACCTACAGCCGCGGCCCGGTCGCCCAGACCGGCATCGGCCCGACCCAGCCGCCGATCTGGCGCATGTACCTGCTGCCTTTCCGCGAGCCCGAGGATGTCGATACGGTCGCAACGCGTTCGAAGGCCGGCGAGTGAACATTGAACAGGCGTGTTTGAACCCGGCCTGGCGCTGCCGTATCGTCGGCGGGAAAGCAGGCGTATCGGCAAACCGGGGCGGCGCCATGGCGGGCCGCGGCGCGTTCGGCAAGGCAAAGGAGAATGGCTTGTGAGCACCCCGATTCGCCGTCTGGTCCTGTGCGCACTCATGGCCTTCGCGGCCGCCTGCAGTTCGATGCCCAAGGCGGAGCCGCCGCGCCAGGACGTCCGCGTCGTGGTCAGCCTGGACGAGGCGAAACGCTTGATGCTGAGCGGGCAGGTCGAGGAATTGTTCCAGCCGCATCAGGGACCGACGACGTTGATGCTCAAGGACGGCGGTTCGCGTTGTTTCGTACAACCGCACCTGGACTGGGTTTTCACTTTTCTCAAAGAAAACGGATTGCAGGACAAGATCGCCGCCGGCCTGGAATGACGCAGCGCGGACGAGGCAAGTCCGCGCAGACGGCCGCCCCCCAAGTCAGTAAGTCAGGACGCACGGGCATGCATGATTTGAACCTGGAAACAGACCGCTTCCGCGACTGGGCCGCGGCCGATGCCAAGCCGCAGGAAGGGCAATGGGAGTGCGACTACGATGCGTGGCCGGCGTGGCATCGGGCCGTGTTGACCTGCATCGACGAGCATGCGGGCAAGGCCTGGTCCAATGAGGACGTCGAGCAGGTGCTGTACGCGATCGCCCGCGACAACGACACGCAATACCTGGCGCGCGAGATCCGCATTCGGCAGCCCGACACCTTGCGCTTTCTGGCCCGCGCCGCCCTGGCGCGGGGCGAAGCGCAGGCGCGCTGGCAACTGGCGGTCGAGTTGGAAAACGTGCCGGGCGAGGAGTCCGAGCATCTGCTGCTGGCCTTGGCCACCGACGAAGACGAGTACGTGCGCCGCCGCGCGATCCGCGCGCTGACCGCGATCGGCGCGCGCGCGGCCGAAGAACTGGCCTGGGCGGCATGGCACCGCGCCGACGATCAGCAGGAATGGTCGCGGATGTCGGCGCTGGAGTGCCTGCGCCAACTGAGATCGCCGCGTCTGGCGGCCTTGTTGGCCGAGGCCTTGCGCGATGCCCGGCCGTTTCTGCGGCAACTCGCCGAGCGTATGCGCGATGAGGAGCTTAAGCTGGCGAAGGCTTAGTGCCCGATACCGGCCGGTGCCTCGCTAAGCTTCTGCGATGGCGTGGTTTACATCTCAATGCAATCGAAGCGCACTTCCGGATCGACGTCGGCGGTGTAGTCCACGTCGCCGCGCTCGAAGCCGAACAGCTTGAGGAACTCGTGCTTGTAGCCGGCGTAGTCGCTGATCTGGAACAGATTCTCGGTGGTGACCTGCGGCCACAGCGCCTTGCAGACGGCCTGCACGTCCTCGCGCAGTTCCCAGTCGTCCAGGCGCAGGCGTTGTTCTTCGTCGGTCGGCGTCGGCTGCCCGTCTTCGCGGTACATGCGTTCGCGGTACATGCGGTTGAGCTGTTCGATCGGGCCTTCGTGCAGGCCTTTTTCCTTCATCACCTTGAACACCAGCGCGATGTACAGCGGCAGCACCGGGATCGCCGAGCTGGCCTGGGTCACTACCGACTTGAGCACCGCAACGTTGGCGGCGCCGTCGATCTTGGCCAAGCGCGCGTTGAGGCGGTGCGCGGTCTGATCCAGGTCGACCTTGGCCTTGCCGAGCGCGCCGTGCCAGTAGATCGGCCAGGTGATTTCGGTGCCGATGTAGCTGAAGGCGACCGTGCGTGCGCCCGGCGCCAGCGCGTCGGCGCGTTCCAGCGCGTCGATCCACAGCGCCCAGTCCTGGCCGCCCATCACCGTGACGGTGTCTTCGATCTCCTGCTCGGTGGCCGGTTCGACCGTGGCCTGGATCACCGCGTCCTTGTTGGTGTCGATCGCGGTGGAGGTGTAGGGCGCGCCGATGGTCTTGAGCGCGGAGCGCTTGATCTCGCCCGTGCCCGGCAGCTTGCGTACCGGCGAGGCCAGCGAATAGACCACCAGATCGACCTGGCCGCCCATCTCGTTCTTGATCAGCTCGATCGCCTGCGCGCGCACTTCGTCGGAGAATGCATCGCCGTTGATCGAGCGGCTGTACAGGCCTTCGGCCTTGGCGAACTTGTCGAACGCGGCCGAGTTGTACCAACCCGCGGTGCCCGGCTTCTTGTCGGTGCCGGGTTTTTCGAAGAACACGCCGAGGGTGTCGGCGCCGTAGCCGAACGCGGCGCCGATGCGCGCAGCCAGCCCGTAACCGCTGGAGGCGCCGATCACCAGCACCTTCTTGGGGCCGTCGTCGCGCCGGCCGAGGGCGCGGGTGGCCTGAATCTGGTCGCGCACGTTGAGTTCGCAACCCAGCGGGTGCGTGGTGGTGCAGATGAAGCCGCGGACCTTGGGCTGGATGACCAACGTGAATTCCTCTCGAGTGGCTATGGGGCGTATGCGGCATCTTAGTGGCTGGGGCGGGTTTGAGAAACGCCGGTTTTGCGGCGCGGTCGGGGATTTCGCGTCTGAACGGCACGCGTGCGGTCCGGTACGGTCGGGCGGCGGGCGGTTCAACTGCTTGGCGCCGCGGCCGGATGCGGCCGGGAGCGGACTCGACCGGCAGCTGCCCTTATTGACCCCCAGGAGCCCTCATCAACCCTCACGGTCAGGGCTGCAGTACAGTCCGTGGACGCTTTCGACCCATTGGGTCATTCGCTTCGCCTCGCGCGTAGACTCTGCGGAAAAACGTATGCGCTCCTTGACTGCAGTTTCCTTGATTTTTGTTTCGTCGCTTGCTCCTGCTGCCGACGGTGAAATATCCGTCAATCGGTGTTGATCGACATGCTGACCACGCCAGAAACTGGAAGGGGAGTCACATCATCGCTCGATTGAAATAGGTCGCCCGCTCGAACTCGGCGATGTTCACGGCAATGCGGGGAAGTAGCGGAAACATCTCAGCCAGCTCGCTGACGATGGCCTTCGACAAGGCAGCGCGTTGCTCGACACTGCGCCCCTGCATGATCCAGGCGAATGTGTGGATGAAATCTTCCCGTCCGCCGCCGACAGCATAGGTCAGGAACGGGTGTATACGGATCTTGATGTCCGATTCTTCGAACAGCGCTGTTGAACTCAGCACTCGATGCAGCCGAGTGATGATCGATTCTTCGTTGTGAATCTGAAGTATTTCCTGAGAACAGTCGACTACGAAGTGCGGCATGATGACTCCATCGGTTGAAGGGTGAATGGAGGACGCGACCGCCTCCGAACGGAAATGAGAAACGGTTCAATCGAGCCTGCGCCACACGGACACCGGGATACTTCCATCTGCCCGGGGAGGCACCTCGTAACGCAGCTCGGCGCCGTCGAACTTGTACCGGCGCTTTTGGGTCGTGCCTTCCCAGTTTGGAAAGGACGAGCCTTCGATCGAGAACGCCAGTACCCCTGCCCGTTGGTCGATCGTCACCGAGCCGTAGTGGGTACTGCTGCCTATGACCGCGGACCTGAATTCGTCGACGCTGCCATCGGCCTTGCTGTCGCTGGCGAAATGCAGGCGTTCGGACTTGAAGATCTGTAGCGAATACCGCCCCTTGCCATCGACAACGAGTCTGCCCTTCGGGTTCTCGCCGTAGTCCCGCCTCGTCTGGCCATCCGGCAAGACCTTGTCCGCGGCGACCAGGGTCCAGGTGCCTTGCAGTGGAAACACGCGTGCCGGCACTTGCGCGGCATGCACGGCCAGTCCTGCCAGCACTGCGACGAATGCGCCGGTCAGTGGTTTCATCGCGGTGAGTCCTTATGGTGTGGGATCGATCGGCTCATCCTAAGCCGCTTGATAGATATGAAAAATGCATTTACAAAGATATCTGTCATTTAGAAATCGAATCTATCCAGATGAAGGCTATGGATGTGGATGCGGTCAGGGCCTTCCTGCTGGCAGCCGACTTGCAGAGCTTCACCCGGGCAGCCGACGTGCTGGGCACTACCCAGTCCGCAATCAGCATCAAGCTGCGGCGCCTGGAAGGGCAACTCGGCCGCCGCCTGCTGGAACGCACGCCGCGGCATGTTCGCCTGTCGGTCGAAGGACTGGCGTTTCTCGGCGTGGCGCGCGAACTGGTGTCGTCGCACGACCGCGCGGCCGCCGCCTTCGAGACCGAACAACGCCGGTTGGCGATCGGCATCAACCAGCAATTGGTCGGCAGCGAGCTCCCGTTTCTGTTGCGGCAGATGCGGGACCACGATCCGAACCTGCTGGTCGAAATGCGCATCGCCGGCACCAACGAACTCATGCAAGGCCAGGAACGGGGGGAGCTCGACGCCGTGCTGGTGCTGCGCCCCGAGGATCGCGGCAAGCGGGGCAAGATTGTGTTCGCGGAATCCTTTTCATGGTTCGCGGCGGCCGGCTGGCAGCCGCGCGCCGGCCAGCCGTTGCCGCTGGCGACGCAAGGCGAGTCGTGCCGTATCCGCATCGAGGCGGTACGCGCGCTTGACCGGGCCGGCATCGAATGGCGCGAAGTCTTCGTCGGCAAGGGCGCCGCGATCCTGGGTGCAGCCGCTGTCGCCGGCCTCGCGGTGGCGGTGCTGGCGCGGCGCGCGGCGCCGCCGGGCACGGTCGACGTCAGCGGGCTCCTGTCGCTGCCGCCGATTCGCTCGCAGGACGTGATGCTCTATAGCAATCTCAGCGATCGGCGAACGCGCGATGCATTGCGCGTCTTTACCCTGGCCTTCCAGTAAAGGAACGGCGTCACGGGGCAAGAGTGGGTTGTGCCAGCGATATTGCCCGGCGCGATTCGAAGATCGGTGGCTGACCGCCTCTGGCCAAATACGGCCGGTTGCGGCCGGCTTGTGAGCTGCGGCGGCGCTGACTAAGCTGCGGGCCCGACGCTGCCGTCGCTCAAGAGATCCGGGCGAACCATGCACCCAGGTTTCATCACCGCTACCGGCACCCTGCGCTACAGCCCGCAACTGGGCAAGGGCGGACACACCCGTCGCGACGGCGGCAGCACCCAGTGGTGGCTGATCGTCGATTGCGATCCTGAACTGGGCCGCTATCTGCGCCATCTGTACTTGCTCGGCCATCGGCGCACGCGCGCGCTGCAAAGTCCGTTGTGGGGGCCGCACATCTCGGCGATCCGCGGCGAGCGGCCGGTGGCGATGGATGCATGGAAACGCGGCGACGGCGCGACGATCGAGTTCGCTTATCAGCCGCAGGCGCACGAGACCGACGATTACGTCTGGCATCGGGTGCGCTGCGAGGCGCTGCTGAACTTGCGCGAGACCCTGGGACTGCCGCGCGAGCCCGAGCCCGCGCTGCATCTGACCATCGGCAACGCAAAGCGCGCGGTTTGATCGCGATCGGCTGCCGGCGCGTTCCGTCACTGCTTTGCGCGGGCGCACGCTTCGCCCGACAGCGCACACTGAACGGATACGCGCATCGCGGCCCGACCTAGGGCCAGTCCTATATTTCCATGCGCGTCCTGCGGCGGCATCCTGCGCCGCGCAGGGAGCCCCCAGGAACGCACCCATTCAGGACGAGACATGACCATCGACGCCACCCGTGCCATCCAGATCGTCCGCGACAATTTCGCCGACTTCGACACCGCCAAGCCGAGTTGGCTGCCGATTGCCGATAACCGCGTCAGCCAGGACGACTTGCGCGCGGTCGCGGCCAATGCCGACGGCAAGTTCTCGTCCGAGGAAGCCCAAGCCGCGCAGTTCCTGCTCGACAGCAAGGCCGCGCGCAGCCTGCTCGATGTGGGCGCCGGTCGCGGCACGGTCGACGGCACCATTTCCCGCGACGACGTCGACGGCGCCTGGAACAGCGTGCAGTCGGGCGAACTCGACGCGCGCCTGCTCGACACCGCCCATGGCGCCGGGCGCGCCGACGGTTACGTCAGCGCCAACGACATCGCCGACGCGCGCAACGACGCCGCCATTCCGCAGAGCCTGAAGGATGCGCTGGGCCGCTTGCCCGACGACCTGCCGCTGCCGACCCAGGTGCAAACCGCGCTGGCGATGCATCGCAACGCCGGCGATGCGCAGGCGCTGGACTCGATCGGCAAGCTGGTCGATTCGCCCGCGTTCCGCGGCCTGGACGAAGACCAGCAGAAGCAGGCGCTGGTGTTGTTCGGCAGCGATACGCCGGTTTCGCAGCAGGTGCGCGGACAACTGGGCGGCATCGATCTGAACGATCCGGCCGCGTTGCGCAAATTCATGCTGACCGAAGCGCGCCCGACCGATCTGTGGCGCAACGCCGCGCCCGATTCGGGCGTGGCCGACAGCCGGCGCAAGCCCTATGAGATAAGCGGGCCGGAAACGATCGACTACGACTTCCCCTCGGGCACCCAGCCCAATGCGAGCGAGTCCAAGCCGGCGTTGAAGTACACCGTCGAGGTTGACGGACGCTCGATCGAGGTCATCCTGCCGGCCGCCGACGCGCGCGACGACGGCAAGTCGTACCCCACGCTCGAGCAGATCGCAAAGGGACTGGCCGCGCAACCGTCGGCGTCGCTGGCGGCGACCGACAAGGTGGTGGTCAATCCGTACACGCCCAAGGAAGAAGACAACGGCAAAGTAGTCGATTCCGGCGCGGACATGTACGCCACCGGCGGCGCGTTCTATATCAATCCGCACGACCTCGACAATCCGCGCGTGCAGAAGGATTTCGATTTCACCTTCATGCACGAAACCGCGCATCTGGTCGAACAGCCCGGCGGATTCTTCGGCGTGCCGATGGAGTGGAATCACGCGGTACAGAAGGATCAATTGTTCGCGACGCACTACGCCGACAACAACTACGTGCCCGAGGGATCTTCGACGATCAATCCCAGCCTGGGCACCGACCCGGCCGAAGATTTCGCCGAGGCCTATATGACCTACCACCTGGTCAAGGGCACGCCGGACGAGGCGCAGATGCGCGCGCTGATGCCGGAACGGTTCGCGATCCTGGATCGCATGTTCGGCTGATCGCGGCGCTAAACGCGGGCCAGGCGACGGCGCGGGTGCGAACCCGCGCCGTTTCGTTTCGCCGACCAGCCCGGACCGCGCGCGATGCGGTCAGTGGCGCGATTGCGCGACCTGCGCGGGCGTCATCCCCAGCACGCGGCGCATGCAGCGGGCCATGTGGCTGGCGTGGGGAAACCCCGCTTCCAGCGCGATTTCGCCCATGTTTCCACGGCCCCGCAACAGCAGCGCGCGCGCGCATTCGACCCGCCGTTCCAGGACGTACCGGTGCGCCGGCATGCCCACGGCCTGTTTGAACAAGGGCTTGAAGTGCGACAGGCTGAAACCGGCGACGGCGGCCGTTCGGCCAGCGACAGATCTTCGTCCAGGTGCGCTTCGATGTAATCGAGCACGTGGCGCAATCGCCACAGCGGCAGTGCCTGTCCGGGCTTGGCGGTCGCGCCGGAGGTAGGCGATTGCAGCGCGAGCAGGCGCGCGGCGAGCGCGCTGGCCAGCCCGTCGGCGAACAAGCGGCCGCCGGGATACGCGTCGCGGTCTTCGGTCTGCATCATCCAGCCGATGCGTTCGATCTGCGGATCGCGGATGTGGATCGACGGCGCCAGATCGCCGGCGTCGCGGCTCAATCCCATGGTCTGCGAGGTTTCGCGCAACAGCGACGGGCTCAGCCGCAGCAACAGCGAGAAGGTGGGTTTGGACACCGTCCAGCGCGTGCTCGATCCGGCCGGCACCACGCAGAACTGTCCGTGCAGGCGCACGCCCTGGCGTTCGTGCCGGCCGACGCGATACGACACCGGTACCGGCGCGCCTTCGTGCAGGCACAGCACATGGCGGCCGTCGACCGGCGAATCGAACAAGCCCAGCGGCACCGGCGAGGTGAGTACGTCGAGGAGCGGCGTGCGATCGGGGCCGACGCTGGTCAACAGCGCGGGCGAAGGTTCGGGATAACACGAGGGACGGTCGCTCATGGCGCGATCCTCGGATCGGGGTATCGCGGCCGACAGTGCCGTTTATCACTACTTTGTTTCGCTTCGTGATGGCGGCTCACGCAGCTCCTACACTCGCTCCAGGTAGGAGCGGCGAGAGCCGCGACCGTGCGGTGGCAACTACGCCGAAGCCCGTCGTGGCCGGGAATTCGCGGTCGCAGCTCGCGCAGCTCCTACACTCGCCCCAGGTAGGAGCGGCGCGAGCCGCGACTGCGCGGTGGCAACTACGCCGAAGCCCGCCGCAGCCGAGAATTCGCAGTCGCAGCTCGCGCAGCTCCTACACTCGCCCCAGGTAGGAGCGGCGCGAGCCGCGACTGCGCGGTGGCAACTACGCCGAAGCCCGTCGTGGCCGGGAATTCGCAGTCGCAGCTCGCGCAGCTCCTACACTCGCCCCAGGTAGGAGCGGCGCGAGCCGCGACTGCGCGGTGGCAACTACGTCGAAGCCCGTCGTGGCCGGGAATTCGCGGTCGCAGCTCGTGCAGCTCCTACACTCGCCCCAGGTAGGAGCGGCGCGAGCCGCGACCGCGCGGTGGCAACTACGCCGAAGCCCGTCGTGGCCGGGAACTCGCAGTCGCAGCTCGCGCAGCTCCTACACTCGCCCCAGGTAGGAGCGGCGCGAGCCGCGACCCCGCGATGGCAGATACGTCGAAAGTCCGTCGCAGCCGGGAATTCGCAGTCGCAGTTCCTACAGTCGCCCGGTGGGCAATCAGCTGCGCGTTGGGCGCGCGAACCGGACGCCGGGTCGCTCGGTCACGAATCGGTGACCTCTATTCAGTTTTCGAAGCCGCCGGGAGAGCCCGCCGGGCACCGCCGATGCGGCTCAGACTTCGACAACCCTACATGAATAAAATCGGTTAAGTCCCGCAAACCCAAGGTTTTTTGTCCCGCGGTCGCGTGCTACCCTCGCGACGATGACCCGACGCCACACCGCCCGTTGCGCCCTGTTCGGCGCGCTCTCGATCGTGCTGGCCGCCTGCGCTACGCAGGCGCCTACCGCGCCTATCACTCCCGCTCCGCCCGTCAAGCCGGTACCGGTGGCGGCGCCCGCCGCGGTCAAGCCGGCCACGCCGGTGGTCGGCACGCCAGCCTTGCCCGATCCGGTGGTGCAGATGCCGATCGAACAGGCCCGCGCGCAGTTCGTGCGCGACACCGCGGCCAAGTACGCGATCGACCCGGCCTATATCGAATCGGTGCTGGCCAAGGCGCAGATCCGCGACAGCATCGTCGCGGCGATGTCGCGGCCGGCCGAGGCCAAGCCGTGGCGCGATTACCGCCCGATCTTCATCACCCAGGCCCGCATCGACGGCGGCCGCGCGTTCTTGGCCGAACACCGCGCCCAGCTCGATCGCGTGCAGGCGCAGACCGGCGTGCCGGCCGAGATCATCGTGGCGATCGTCGGAGTGGAAACCAGCTTCGGCAAGAACACTGGGAAGTACAACGTGGTCGACGCGCTGTATACCTTGGCCTTCGCTTATCCGCGCAGCGGCGATCCGGCCAAGCTCGATCGCGAGAACCGCCGCGAGGCGTTCTTCCGCGGCGAGCTCGGCCAGCTGTTCGCGCTGGGCAAGGAAGAGGGCATCGACATCTCCACCCTCACCGGCAGCTACGCCGGCGCGATGGGCTGGGGCCAGTTCATGCCTTCGAGCTACCGCGAGTTCGCGATGGACGGCGACAACGACGGCAAGCGCAATCTGTTCACCGATCTGGACGACGTGTTCTTCTCGGTCGCCAATTACTTCGTCAAGAAGGGCGGCTGGGTGCGCGGCGGCCCGGTGGTCGTGCGCGCAAATCGCGATGCGAACGCGGCCGATTTCGTACCCGAGAGCATGGACCCTGTGTACTCGCTCAGCGACCTGGCCGCGCGTGGCTACCGTCCGCTGAGCCCGGTGGCGCCGACGGAAACCGCGACGCTGCTGAACCTCGATGGTGTGAACGGTCCCGAATACTGGCTCGGTTTCCGCAATTTCTACGCGATCACCCGCTACAACATCTCCAAGCATTACGGCATGGCGGTGTACCAGTTGGCGGAAGCGATCGCCGGACGGGAGAATCCCTTGGCCACTCCGACTGACTCGCCCACCTCCGTCCCGGCCGCGCCGCCGGCGGCCGTCAAACCCCAGGCGCCGCGGGCATGAGCGGCACCGGCCCGAAGCGGTCGCCGATCGCATCCGCGATCGGGCGGCTGGTCGTCGCCGCCCTGCCGCTCGCGCTCGCCGCCTGCGCCAGTTCCCCGAAGAGAACCGGCTCGCAGCCGCTCGCGCTGCCCGATCGCGACCGCGTCCACGCCAGTGGCCTGCCTGCGCATGGCGGACGCGGCAAGAAGTCGCCGTACGCGGCCGCGCAGGAAGACCTCAGCAAGCGCGGCAACTACAAGGCCGGCGGCCTGTACGCGCCGGGCGTCAAGGACACTACGCCGGATTACATTCCCGACGTCGACGCGATCCCCGAGCCCGAAGTCGTCGCCGAGGCGCGCTCGCAGTTCGGCAACCGCTCGCCGTATCAGGTGCTGGGCAAGACCTACAAAGTGCTCGATTCGCACGACGACTACATCGAGAGCGGCACCGCCTCGTACTACGGCCAGAAATTCCACGGCCGCCGCACCTCCAATCTGGAGGTGTACGACATGTACGCCTTCACCGCCGCGCACAAATCGCTGCCGCTGCCGAGCTTCGCCCGCGTCACCAACCTGGACAACGGCAAGGCCGTGACCGTGCGGGTCAACGACCGCGGCCCGTTCCACGACGGCCGGGTGATCGATCTGAGTTACGCCGCGGCGATCAAGCTGGGCATCACCCAGCGCGGGACCGGTCGGGTCGAGGTGCGCGCGCTGCATCCGGGCGAAGCGCCGCCGCCGGTGTACGCCCGCGCCGCCAACAATCCGCCTCAGCCGGCCGCCCAGGCCAAGCCGGCCGCGCCGAGCGCGATCGACCGCCTGGTCGCGGCCATGCCGATCGCCAGCGCCAACGCCGGCGAATTGCCGCCGGGCGTGCGCATCGCCACCGGCAAGCCCGCCCCTGTCGGCACCGCCGCCGAAGCCTCGGCGGTGAAGACCACCATCGCCACCGGCAAGCCCGCGACCGCACCGGTCAAGACCACTGTGGCCACCGGCAAGCCCACGTCCGTCGCGCCGGAAGCCAGCGTGGCGAGCGCCGCCAAGCCTGTCGGCGGCGCTCACGACTACCGTTTCGACATGATGCAGAACGGCAAGTCGATGACCGCCGACGAGTTCGACGCCTGGATGAAGTCGCGGCAAGTGCGCGTGGCCACCGGCAAGGGCATCGATGCGCCGCCGCCCAAGCCGCTGACCCGCACCGAGAAACGCGCCCTGGCCAAGCAGCAGAAGGAAAAGCAGCGTGCCCTGGCTGCGGCGGAAAAAGCCGCCAAGAAGGCCGGCAAGACGCCCGCGACGACCGCCGTGGCCGCCGCCAGCGCCGCCGCGTTACCGGCGCCGCCGCCGCCGAGTCCGTCCAAGGCCGCCGCCGTGGTCGCCGCCAATACGCCCAACGCCGGCGATGTGACCTTGCAGGTCGCCAGCTTCTCGGCCCGCAGCAATGCCGATCGCGCCCTGACCATGCTGCGCGGGGCCGGCATCGGCGCGGCCAAGCTGCTCGACGGCAACTCGTCCAGCGGCCAGAAGATCTGGCGTTTGCGGGTCGGCCCGCTGCAGGCCGACGCCGCGCCGGAACTCGCCGCCCGCATCGTCGGTCTGGGATTCGGCCAGCCCCAACGCGTGCGCGACTGAACCTACGCCGCCGCCCGCAAGGGCCGGCGGCTGCAAGCGCCGCGTATCTGAGGCAGGATGCACGGCTCGCGGACCGCAGCAGGAAGGCACGGTCCGGCCACATCGACGGCGGCCGCCAGGACGGCGGAACCGACACCCCAACCCCTCGGCCGGTCCGGTACCGGCCCCCGGAGTAGTTCAACGATGACTGTTCGCTTCACCCCGCGCGCGGCCGCCTTCGCCGCGCTGACCTCGGCCTTCCTGGCCACGGCCGTGGCCGGTTTCGCTTCGGCCCAGGCGCCCGCCGCCAAGCCCGCGGCCGCCGCTCTGCCGCCGGCCAGCGACGCGCTGCCGGTGCCGCCGCCGCCGCAGATCCAGGGCACCGCGTGGGTGCTGATCGATGCGGCCAGCGGCAACATCCTGGCCAGCTTCAATCCCGACTTGCGGGTCGAGCCGGCCAGCATCACCAAGGTCATGACCAGCTACGTGATCGCCGCCGAAATGGCCGGCGGCAAGGTCAAGGACACCGATCAGGTGATGATGACCGAGAACGCCTGGCGCAAGGGCGGCGCAGCCACCGACGGCAGCTACTCCGGTTTCGCAGTCAACCAGACCGCGCCGCTGGTGGAGATGGAAAAGGGCATGGTGGTGCAGTCCGGCAACGACGCCGCGATCGCCCTGGCCGAACACGTCGCCGGCAGCGAGGACGCCTTCGCCGCGCTGATGAACCAGTACGCCGCGCGCATCGGCCTGAAGAACTCGCACTTCATGAACCCGCACGGGTTGTCGCAGGAGAATCACTACTCCACCGCGCACGATCTGGCCCTGCTGGGCCGCGCGCTGATCCGCGATTTCCCGGTCGCGTATTCGTACAACAAGATCAAGGAACTCAAGGTCGGGCCGATCACCCAGCCCAATCGCAATCTGTTGCTGTGGCGCGATTCGTCGGTCGACGGCATCAAGACCGGTCACCACTCCAAGGCCGGTTACTGCCTGATGGCCTCGGCCCAGCGCGGCGAGCAGCGCCTGATCTCGGTGGTCATGGGTTCGACTTCCGAAGCCCAGCGCGCCACCGACAGCCAGGCGCTGTTGAACTGGGGCTTCCGCTTCTTCGAGACCCACAAGCTTTACGACGCCGGCAAGGCGGTGGCCAAGCAGAAGGTGTGGAAGGGCCAGACGCCGGAAGTGCAGCTCGGCGTCGCCGAACCGATGCTGGTGACCGTGCCGCGCGGCAAGTACGCGCAGCTCAAGCCCAGCATCGACGTGCCCAAGACCCTGGTCGCGCCGATCAAGAAAGGCCAGGCCATCGGCACGGTCAAGGTCATGCTCGAAGGCAAGGTCATCGCCCAGCGCCCGCTGGTGGCGATCGCCGCGGTCGAGGAGGGCGGTTTCTTCAAGCGCCTGTGGGACGAGTTCTGGATGTGGTGGGAGTCGGACTGAGGTCCGCGCTCGCTCACTACGAAAAAGGCCGGCGCTCGCCGGCCTTTTTTTGTCCGCGAGTTCGCCGCCGCGCTTTCGCGGAGCGGCTGCGGCCCGCGGCGACGGCCCTGGCCGCGCCGTTGCCCGACGCCGACGCCGATATATGTGTGGATGTTCCCGGTGGAGTAGGGGGGAGGTGGAGAACCTGCGTTGTAGATAGGGAGGTATGGCGCGACAAGTGTGAGATCGGACGTTTCCGCGAGTGGCTCATCGCGCTGTTCCCTGATCGGGACGGGCGATGGACTGCTCAGGATTGCGCCATGCCGGTGCCCCGCAATTCGACATTCAAGGAGTGAAATGAAGACCGCATCCATTGCCGTACTCGCTATCGCACTCGCTCTGCCCGCCGCCGCGCAAGCCGTCGACGGAACCATCCATATCGAAGGTTCGGTGATCGCGCCGACCTGCGTGCTCACCAACGGCCCGACCCCGGCCGACATCCGGGTCAAGTTGCCGGCGGTCGCGGTATCGGCGCTGAACCAGAGCGGTCAGACCGCCGGGCGCACGCCGTTCGTGATCCGCATCGCCGATTGCGATTCCACCACCGCTCAGATCCAGACCTATTTCGAGCCGGGTCCGACCGTCAACACCAGCACCAACAATCTGACCCTGGAAGGCGGCAACAATGCCGGCAACGTCGAGCTGCAACTGCTCAACGCCGACCACTCGCAGATCCTGCTCGGCAATCCCAGCGGCCTGCAGAACTCGCAAGCCGCGGCGGTGTCCGGCGGCGGCGCTGACCTGCGCTATTACGCGCAGTACGTGGCCACGGGTGCGGCGACTGCCGGCGCGGCCAACAGCAGCGTCACCTTCACGATGATCTATCAGTAAGTCCACCCCACCCAACGCGCATGCGGCCCGCGCCGGCCGGAGCGACGCTCCGCCGCGCCGGGTGCGGCCTGTCCGACGAAACCAAGGAGTTGGCGGTATGCGACAGCTTTTCGGCAAGAAAACGATTTTGAGCGTGGCGACCCTGGCCGCATTGTCGGCCGGCGCCGCGCAGGCGCAGAACGATCCGCTGTATCGCTATCAGTGGCACCTGATGAACTACGGGCAGGCCGTGCTCGGCGATACCCGGCCCACGTTCGGCGTCGACCTGGGCATCGACGATCTGCACGACTACAACATCCGAGGCAAGGGCGTGGTGGTCGGCGTGCTCGATCAGGGCGCCGAGATCGCGCATCCCGATCTGGCCGCGAACGTAGTCCCCAACGGTTCGTGGAACTTCAACAACAACAGCCACGATCCGACCCCGACCAACGGCGGCGCCGCGCACGGCACCGCGGTGTCGGGCATCATCGCCGCGGTCGGCTGGAACGGCATCGGCGTTCGCGGCGTGGCCCCGAGCGCGAGGCTGAAGAGCTTCAACTTTCTCGATGCCGGCGGCACCACCGCGCAGATTCAGTACGCCTGGTGGGACGGCGCCGAGTCCAAGGACGTCGCCGTCTCCAACAACAGCTGGGGCGATAGCACTCCGCTGTTCCTCACCACGATCTCCGAGAACGAACTGGCCGCCTGGGAGAACCCGATGTCGGCCACCCGCGGCGGGCTGGGTACGGTCTACGTCAAGGCCGCCGGCAACGGCTTCAACAGCGTAAGCACCTACTGCCCCGCGTCCAGCGGCCGCGTCGGCTGCAGCCAGTCGGTGTTCGTCCAGGAATCCAACTTCTTCAACGTCATCACCGTCGCCGCGGTCAACGCGGCCGGCAAGCGTTCGAGCTATTCCACGCCCGGCGCTTCGATCTGGGTGTCCGGCCTGGGCGGCGAGTACGGTTGGGAGCGCGCGACCTTGGCGACCCAGGCGACGCCGGCGCAATTGGCCACGCGCCCGGCCGTGTCCTTCGATCCGGCGATCATGACCACCGATCTGTCCGGCTGCGTCCGCGGCTACAACACCAACCGCGTGCAGCCGACGCAGTTCTGGTCGGATTTCAACGTCAATCGGATGGAATCGGACCAGTCCACCATCGACAACACCTGCAACTACGCCGGCACCATGAACGGCACCTCGGCGGCCTCGCCGACCGTGGCGGGCGTGGTCGCGCTGATACTGCAGGTCAATCCGAAACTGAGCTACCGCGACGTCAAGTACCTGCTGGCCACCACCGCGCGTCAGGTCGATCCGACCCAGGCGGCGGTGACCGACGCCAACGGCACGGTGCTGGCCGCGGGCTGGACCACCAACGCCGCCGGCCGCGCTTTCAGCAACTGGTACGGCTACGGTCTGGTCGACGCCACGCTGGCGGTGACCCGTGCGGGCGCGTTCAAATCGCTGGGTCCGTTGGTCGACAGCGGTTGGCAGAGCGTCCAGCTCGAAACTGCGCAACCGATCGGCAACGCTGCGGCGCCGGCGCGCGCCAGCGTCAACATCGCCGGCGGCGCCAACCGCATCGAGGCGGTGCAGATCGGCCTGGCGTCGGACTATCCGGTGGGCAATAACCTGCCGTTGAAGTCCACGCCGCTGGTGGTCACCCTGGTTTCGCCCGGCGGTACCCGCGCTATCGTCGTTCCCGCCGGATCGGTTCCGGTCGGCGACGTGATGACCTTCGATCTGGCGGCGGTCAACGCCTATCTCGACGAACCCGGCACTGGCAACTGGACTGTCGAGGTGGCCGATACCAGCCTCGCGGCCGGCGCGGCCAGCAAGGGCAATCTTTCCTCGTTCAAGATTCGCGTCCTGGGGCACTGAGCATGAAAATCCAATCTCTTTCGTTCTGCGCGGGCCTGTTGGCCGTGGCGATGGCGCCGGCGGCGATGGCCCAGGTCTCCAGTCAGGCCGAGTTGAAGCAGGCCGCGACCGGCGACAGTTTCAGCATCGGTGAAAGGCAGTTCCGCCTGGCGCCGTCGGCCGTGGTCAGGCCGTCCGATGCGGTCGCTGATGGCGATCGCGAGCTGGTGGTCGGCGATTACGTGGTCGAACTCCCGCAAGCGGCCGCCAGTTCGCGCAGCAAGCGTTCGCTGGATACGCCGGCCGCGGGCGCCAACCTCGGCGCTGCCGTATCCGACACGGGCAGCGCCGTGATCGTCGCGCCCGAGCTCAACGTCTACTTCAGCCACCCCAGTGTGGTCGACGGTTTGGTTGAGTCGACCGGCGGCAAGTTGCTGTACTCATCGGCGGTGGGCGGCAAGGCCACCATCGGTTACAGCTCGGTGGAAAAAGCGATGCAGGCGCGTCGCAGCATTCTCGGTCAGGCCGGGGTGAAGGAAGTCACTCCGCGTCTGGTCGAGCAGCGTCGCGTTCCGTGGTGAATTCGGTATGGCGCCGGAGATGACCTGCGCCGTCACCGAATGTGATGGCCCGGAGGAGTCTGTCATCCGGGCCTGATGCAGGAGTACCGCACAGACGAAAAGGCCGGCATTCGCCGGCCTTTTCTTTGTTCCAAGCCACAGCGCGTTGCTGTTGCGGGAGAGGTTTTCAGGTTCGGGACTTTCGCTTGGTTCGCCGCGATCCGACCGAAAAGCGTCGGGCCTGAACGCCCTCCCACGATAAGGTTTCCCGCCGAGGCTTCGAGGCCGCGCGTCAGCGTTTGGCGGCGGGCAGCTTTCCGATCATGACCCCGCGGAATTTGCTGGCCATCGCGTGGAAACCGGCTTCGGAGGGATGCATCTCGTCGAACCACTGGCTCTCGTCGGTCAGCATGCCGCGCAAGTCGACGTAATCGAAACGCTCGCCGAAGCGCGGATCGTTCTTGAGCTCGCGCAGCACATGCCGCTCGAAACCGTCGATCAGCAGGCGCACGAAGCGCAGCCGTTCGTCGGGGGTCTTGCTCGGGTCGGCGTGCACCACCGCATTGATATGCGGCCCGATCCACGGGCCGACGCTCTTTTTGAGCAGCGCCGCCACGCCGATGTTGCCCGGGGTCAGCGCGCCGGGGCGGCCGATCAGCTGCGGATGGTCGTAGGTGTGGGCCAGGATCGGCGTGTTCGGCTTGACCGCGAGCGCGGCCTGGATGAACAGCGCATACGCCTTGCGCACGGTTTCGTATTTGCCGCTGTCGAGCACCAACTGGAACGCGGCGTCGGCCGACAGCGCGGTCTGCCCGCGCAGGGTGCGCTTGAGAAAACTGTCGACGAAATCGTTGCCGCCGGCGCTGAGCAGGATCAGGTCGAAATCGAACTGCTCGTACCAGCCGATGATGTCGTCGATGTTGTCGCGCACGAACATCGAGCGCTTGGGCTCGTCGGGATTGCGCGAGGCGTGATCGCCGCTGCGTTCGGCGCGGAAGAACAGCCCGCCGTTGCCGAGCAGCGGGATGCCGCGCTCCTCGTCCTGCGGTGCCGGCGAGACGATCCAATCGAGCAGATTCATCGCCAGCGGCGTGGAGAACCACGAATCGCCTTCGCAGAAGATCACCGGCGTGCGATCGAGCAGGCGCGCGCGCTTGAGCTGGTTGTAGAGGCTGCGGAACTGTCCGCGCAGGGGCAGGGCGACGGATTGACTGGGGGGCATGGGGATCTCCTGAATGCGCATCCACTGCGCGATCTCGGCAGTTTCTAACCGCTGCGTGCTACAGCGTGTTGAATATCAGAAACGCCGCTCAGTGGTTGAGAACGTCTACTCGGTCCGATTCAGGCCAAGTGGTGCCGGTTATCCGATGGTTTGGGGCCGAAGTTTTTGTGGAGGGGCTTGCGTCCCGATGCTTTTCGATAAGGCTGGGATGATCTGTCGCGCTCTGATCGAAAAGCGTCGGGGCTGAAGCCCCTCCCACAAAAGACCTCGCGCTTGCGCGCTCCGGGCGGGAGCGTCCGTGCATGGGTGCGAGCGCATGAGCGACATCGCTTGGACTCTTCGAGGTCTTTTGTGGGAGGGCCTTTCAGGCCCGACACCCGAAGCCGGTGATCTTCCAGCGCTCGATTCGAGGCCCAAGTCCCGCCGATGAGGCTTTGAGTTCGGGCGAAAACGCGTCGATTACGACGGCGACCCGTCTTCGCCAACCGTCTGCAACTTACGTTCGCGCCAGCGACGTTTTTCGATCGCGCGCATGTTCGGCTCGCCGGACAGCCGGTCCAGATACGGAATCAGATGCAGCAGTTCGTCGTCGTGCTCGTCTTCGCCCAGGTACTCGCGCACGCACACCAGGTTGCCGTAGTTGTAGGCATGCTTGTACGGCGTGTCGTCGATCGCCAGCATGCGTTCGAGCCGGTAACCGTGACGTTTCAGTTTCTGCAGGCGCTTGCGGTTGAGGTACTCGCCGGTAGTCCAATCGCGGCTGATCGAACAACGCTCGCTGGACCAGGCGAAGCGCAGCGACTGCGGCGGAAACAGCGCGGCCACCACCGCCTCGGCATAGGTCCGGCCCGACGAGGTCCATACGCCGACCTGGAAATGCGCCAGTACATGATCGATGAAGGTCTGAAGGTGCGGCCGCCGGTATACGTGGTAACCGACCGCGCGGAAATCCGCCGGACGGTCCAGCTCGACTTCGCTGGCGTGGATCAGGGTTTCGTCCAGGTCCAGCACCAACAGCAGCGGCGAGGCGTCCGCCGCGGGCATCATCGCGGCGCCGGGGGCGGCGCGATGATGCTGGCGCGCACCGACTGCCACAACCGCTGCAACTGCGGCTGCGCCGCGCGATCGCAGCCGCGGTCGCGGGCGAAGTAGCGGCCATCGACGCAGGCTTCGAAAAACGCTTCGTGCGCGCCGTAGTCCTGCGCGCAGAACACCGCGCTGCGTTGTGGCGCGGTCCATAGCTCCGGCGTGTTCCAGGCCTCGCGCAAGGCTTTCAGCTGGCTCAGGTCGAAGGTGTGGTCGGTACGGGACGCCGCTGGATCCTCCAGGCGCGTGGCGGGGTGGAGCGAGAACCGGTAGCCGTTGCCGTCTCGCACGCGCAACCGGGCGCGATCGCCGTATACGTCGATCTGCACCTGCTGCATCAGGGCGGATCCGTCGAAGGGGCCGAGCAGCATGAGGTAGCGGTCGCCGCCAGGCGGCAGCGGATCGGGATCGATATCGCTCTGCGACGCGCCGATCGGAATCGGCGCGAATGCGCCGGCGCCCAACGGCGGTGTCGCCGGCTCGGCGTCTTCGCGGCCGCAATGCGACGCCAGTCCACGCGGGCCTTGCGCGCTCCCGGACGGATTGGCGATCCGCGCGGATTTGTCGAGCAACTGGCGGATGTCGTAATCGGTCGCATCCATCGGCTGCGGCGGCAGCGCGATCCAGCCTTCGCGCTCGGGCTTGCGCAGGGCCGGCACGGCTACCGCCAGCACGGCGGCGCCCAGGGCCAGCGCGAGCAGGCCGAGGGCGGCGGGGCGGGTGGAGTGCTGGCGGTCTTGCGGGCCCATCGTCACGTGAATGCGGGAGCGGAAGCGCCCACGTTAACGCGTGCCGCGCCGTTACGGCAGACGGCCATGCACGGCGGCCGCGGCATGCCGAATCTGGCGGCTGCCGGCTGGCGTGGCGGGATGCGGCCCGCCGCACCTGCGTTCCACGAGCGCAATGCCGCCGTCCCAGTACCGAGCTTGGGTTGCCCCGGGCGCGGACCCATAATGGCGGCCATGGACATTCATTCCGACAACCCCGATCACGGCTTCCAGTTTCCCGGCACTTTCGAGCTCAGCGCGATGGGTTCGGCCGAGATGGGGCTGGAGCGCGTGCTACCGCAGTTGCTGATGCAGGCCGGGATCGAGGTGGTGACCGAAACCATTCAGTGGAAGCAGTCCTCCAGCGGCAAGTACGTGTCGGTACGGATCAGCTTCCGCGCCAACGATCGCGCGCAGTACGACCTGGCCCACCAAGTGCTGCGCGACCATCCGGAAGTGAAGTGGACACTGTGATCGACCCCGTCGCCGCCGTGTTCGGCGGTGTCGCCGTGCCGCCGTCGGCGCAATTGCGCGACCTGGGCCGCCAGCCCTACGAACCGGTCTGGCGTGCGATGCAGGCCTTCACCGACGCGCGCGACGCCGGCACGCCCGACGAGTTGTGGCTGGTCGAGCACGATCCGGTGTTCACCCTGGGTCAGGCCGGCAAGCCAGAACACGTGCTGATGCCGGGCGATATCCCGGTGATCCACGTCGATCGCGGCGGCCAGGTGACCTATCACGGCCCCGGCCAGATCGTGCTGTATCCGCTGCTGGACCTGCGCCGGCTCAAGGTCGGGGTGCGCGAGTACGTGGACCGGATCGAACAGGCGGTGATCGACACCCTGGCCGAGTGGAACATCGAAGGCGCCCGCAAGGACGGCGCGCCGGGTGTGTACGTGGCCGGAGCCAAGGTCATGGCCTTGGGCATCCGGGTCCGCCGCGGCTGCACCTTCCACGGGCTGGCCTTCAACATCGCCATGGACCTGTCGCCGTATCAACGGATCAATCCCTGCGGTTTTCAAGGGCTGCAGGTGACCTCGGTGCTAGACTTGGGCGGCCCCTCGGGCATGGAGCAGGTCAAGCCGGCGCTGGTGGCCAACCTCGCTCGGCAGTTTGGACTGACGGTCGAGAAGGCGGAACCGTTGAGCTTGTGAAAATCGTCTCCCGCTTTGTGGGAGAAGCACTGATTCTCCTTCTCCCGCTGTGCGGGAGAAGGTGCCCGAAGGGCGGATGAGGGCGCGCGGCAGCGCAGCCGCCACAGGCCCTCACCCCAACCCTTTCCCGCGCAGCGGGAGAGGGAGCCAACAGCCAAGAGTCCAGCAACGCCATGACCAACCCCGCCTCCAAGTCCATCCCGCTCACGGTCGTCAGCGGCGGCGCGCCCGAAGTTCTGGTGCCGGCGGTACTGGAGTCGACCACGATGACGCCGGGCGCCAAGCAGCTCGGCGGCGACAAGATCAGCCGCTCGCCGGTCCAGTTCGCCGACGTGCCGGTGCTGCGCAAGCCCTCGTGGATCCGGGTGCGCATCCCTTCGGGTAACTCGGTCGCTGTGCTCAAGGCCAAGCTGCGCGAGAACCGCCTGGTCACGGTGTGCGAAGAGGCCAGCTGCCCGAACATCCACGAGTGCTTCAGCCACGGCACCGCGACCTTCATGATCCTCGGCGAGGTCTGCACCCGCCGCTGCTCGTTCTGCGACGTCGCCCACGGCCGGCCCAAGCCGCCGGATGCGAGCGAACCGGCCAACCTGGCCCGCACCGTCGCCGACATGGGCCTGAAGTACGTGGTCATCACCAGCGTCGACCGCGACGACCTGCGCGACGGCGGCGCCCAACATTTCGTCGACTGCATCAGCGCGGTCCGCAATGAAAGCCCACGTACCAAGATCGAGATCCTGACCCCCGACTTCCGCGGCAAGGGCCGCATGGAACGCGCGCTGGAGATCTTGAACACCAGTCCGCCGGACGTGTTCAACCACAACGTCGAAACCGTGCCGGACCTGTACACCAACGTGCGTCCGGGCGCCGACTACCAGTGGTCGCTGACCCTGTTGCAGAAGTTCAAGGCCCAGCATCCGCAGGTGGCGACCAAGTCCGGGATCATGCTCGGCCTGGGCGAGACCATGGAGCAGGTGCAGGCGACTTTGCGCGACCTGCGCGCGCACGACGTCGACATGATCACCATCGGCCAGTACCTGCAGCCGACCCCGCACCACCACCCGGTGCTGCGTTACTGGACGCCGGAAGAGTTCAAGGAACTGGAAACCTACGGCATGGCGCTGGGCTTCACCCACGTCGCCTCCGGCCCGCTGGTGCGTTCGTCCTACCACGCCGACCGGCAGGCGATCGACGCCGGTTTCGCGGTTGCCTGAGCACCGCGGCGGTCGCGGCCGGCGCGGTACCCGGCGGTCGCCGGTGTGGCCGCCGATCCACGTCTTCCCGGATCGCGCCAGTCGGCGCGGGACCGGCGTTTCGTGCCGGATCCGGCTGCAATAACGGCCCGATAACGTCCGTCCCGCCCAAACTGAACCGCGTTCACGCGCGCAACGGGCAATTTCAGCAGGCAAGTCGACAGCGCCGGCAACTTTCGGCACTGTGGCCTTGTCGAAAGCCGCATCATCCTCCTGCTGCATCCTCTTAAAGTCCGGCTCTCCCCGGCCGGGAAGACTTCGCGATGACCCTCAAGAACACGCGTGCACTGACCCTGGTCGCAGGCTTCCTGCTGACCGCCCCGCTGGCGTTGCTGGCGCGTCCCGATGCCGGAACCGCTCCGGCGGCCTCCACCGGCGTGTCGACGCTGCCCAGCGCGCCCACCGCCGACCAGACCACCGCGGCCAAGCTGGTCTACGGCCTGCTCTCCGACAGCCGCTACGCCTACCGGCCGCGCGCGCTCGACGATGCGCTGTCGGCCGACATGTACAAGCGCTATCTCGAATCGCTCGACGCCGGCAAGCAGTTCTTCACTGCGGTCGACATCGGCCGTTTCGATGCTTACAAGAACAAGCTCGACGATGCGATCAAGAGCGGCGATCTGTCGCCGGCCTACACCATCTTCTCGACCTATAAGCACCGCGTGGACGAACGCGTGGCCTACGCGCGCGGCCTGCTCAAGCAGCCGGCCAATTTCGAGTTCGACGGCGCCGACCGTTACGACTACGACCGCAAGGACGCGCCCTGGGTCGCCGACACGGCGGCGCTGGACGCGCTGTGGAAGCAGTCGGTGCGCAACGACTGGCTGCGCCTGAAGCTGGCCGGCAAGAAGAACGACGACATCGCCAAGACCCTGGACAAGCGTTACACGAACATGGCCAAGGGCATTTCCGAGCTCAAGGGCGAGGACGTGTTCCAGACCTTCGTCAACAGCTACGCCAACGCGATCGATCCGCACACCGACTACCTCACCCCGAAGTCGGCCGACAACTTCAACATGACCATGTCCTTGTCGCTCGACGGCATCGGCGCGCAGTTGCAGAAGCAGGACGACGTGGTGGCGATCCGCGAGATCATTCCCGGCGGTCCGGCCGCGCGCAGCAACCTGCTCAAGGCCGGCGACCGCATCGTCGGCGTGGGCCAGGGCGACAGCGGGGTGATGGAGGACGTGATCGGCTGGCGCATCGACGACGTCGTCGCCAAGATCCGCGGCGCCAAGGGCACCAAGGTGCGCCTGGACGTGATCCCGGCCGAGTCCGGCCTGGACAGCAAGCCCAACCGCATCGTGCTGATGCGCGACAAGGTGCGTCTGGAAGAACAGGCGGCCAAATCGGAAATCATCGACATTCCCGCCGCCGAAGGCGCGCCGGCCAAGCGCGTGGGCGTGATCAAGCTGCCGGGCTTCTATCAGGACTTCGAAGGCCGTCGCAAGAACGCCAACGACTACGCCTCGGCTACCCGCGACGTCGGCAAGCTGCTGGTCAAGCTGCGCGCCGACAAGGTCGACGGTGTGGTGCTGGACTTGCGCAACAACGGCGGTGGCTCGCTCAACGAAGCCATCGAACTCACCGGTCTGTTCATCGATCGCGGTCCGGTGGTGCAGGTGCGCGAATCCGGCGGCCGCGTCAGCGTGGAAGGCGACAGCGACACCGGCATCGCCTGGGAAGGTCCGTTGGCGGTGTTGATCAATCGCGGTTCGGCCTCGGCTTCGGAAATCTTCGCCGGCGCGATCCAGGATTACGGCCGCGGCCTCGTCATCGGCGAAACTACCTTCGGCAAGGGCACCGTGCAGAACCTGGTCGATCTGGACCGCTGGCCGGCCAACGAGACCGCGCGCTTCGGCCAGGTCAAGCTGACCATCGCGCAGTTCTTCCGCGTCAGCGGCGGCTCCACCCAGAACAAGGGCGTGGTGCCCGATATCGCCTTCCCGGTGTCGGTGGACGCGACCGAGTACGGCGAGAGCACCTACGACAACGCGTTGCCGTGGACCAAGATCGCTTCGGTGCCGCACACCAGTTACGGCAACTTCGCGCCGCTGCTGCCCAAGCTGGAAACGCTGCACAGCAGCCGCATCGGCAGCGACAAGGAATTCCAGTGGTGGTCGCAGGACGTGGCGCAGTTCCGCGAAGAACGCGCCAAGAAGTGGATCTCGCTCAACGAAGGCGAGCGCCGCGCCGAACGCGATCGCGAGGACGCCAAGCGCAAGCAGCGTCAGGCCGAACGCAAGCAACTGGGTCTGGCGCTCGATCCGCTGGCCGACGATTCCAACGACGACGGACTGGCTTCGTCGGAGCGCGACATCGTCAAGGACGCCGCGCGCGAGAAGCTCGCCGACAAGCGCCCCGATCCGCTGCTGCGCGAGTCGGCGGCGATCCTGGCCGATGCGGTGCGTCTGCTCAACAACGACCGTCAGCTGTCGGCGCAAGTGCTGCCGACCGCGACCCGGCCGGGGCATTGGGCCGACTGAGTCCGGATGTTTCCGGATCGAAGGAGAAAACGCGCCCGAGGGCGCGTTTTCTTTTTCCGGAGGGATGGCTCCAGGATCGCTTCGTGCGAAGTCTGTTGGGCGAAGTGTGTCGCGTGAAGTTTTTTGTGGGAGGGGCTTCAGCCCCGACGCTTTTCGATCAGATGCCATGCATCCATCAGACGGGACCGAACAGCGTCGGGGCTGAAGCCCCTCCCACAAAAGATCTGCCACGACTGCATTTCATGAGCGATCCGTCGCAGCTGAAATTCCGAGCTGAACCGGGTACGAAATCCGGCGCAACCCCACGCAAGATGCGGATAGCGAGCCCGGCCGATGAGGCCTAGTCTTGCCCCATGAACACTAAAACCTCACTGCGCAAGCCCGATGCCGGCCCCGCCGTTGACCGGTCCGCCCACGCCACGCCTGCCGTCGACAAGCTCGAACAGGCGCGCCTGCTGCTGGAGGCCGGCGAGCCGTCGCTGACCGAGTTGGGCGAGGCGGTCGGTCTGAGTCCCTCGCATCTGCAGCGCCGCTTCAGCGCGCGCTTCGGCTTGAGCCCGGCCGAGTACCTGGCCCAGCGCAAGCTCGGCAGCCTGCGTTCGGCGTTACGCGAAGGCAGCGACGTCAGCGCGGCCTTGTACGACGCCGGTTACGGTTCGCCCTCGCGGGTGTACGAAAGCGGCGCCGCGCGTCTGGGCATGACCCCGGCGCGTTATCGCGCCGGCGGCGCCGGCGAGCAGATCCGCTGGAGCCTGACCCGCACCGCGATCGGCACCGCCTTGATCGCGACCACCGCGCGCGGCATTTGCATGATCGAACTCGGCGAGGATCCGGGCGTCCTGGAGGGCAAGCTGCGCAGTGAGTTTCCGCGCGCGCAACTGGAGCGCGTGGACGCCGGGCGCGACGAATTCCTCGCTCCGCGCGTGCAGGCGGTGGCCGAAACCTTGGGTGGGCACAAACAGTCGGTGCCGGTCGATCTGATCGGCACCGCGTTCCAGAAAAAAGTATGGGACGCGCTGATGAAGATTCCGCTCGGCCAGACCCGCAGCTACGAGCAGATCGCGCGCGAGATCGGCTCGCCGCGCGGCGCGCGCGCCGTCGCCCAGGCCTGCGCCAACAATCGCGTCGCGGTCGTGGTGCCATGCCATCGCGTAGTGCGCGGCGATGGATCATTGGGCGGTTATCGCTGGGGCCTGCCGCTCAAAGAGAAGCTGCTGCAACGCGAGCGCGCCGCTTGAGCCCGCCCTCAGATGCGCCACGATCCTGGCCATGGCCCCTGTAGGAGCGGCGCAAGCCGCGACCGCGAACTCCCGCTTACGCTGCAAGCACGAAGCCCCGCAGTCGCGGCTCGCGCCGCTCCTACAAAGGCGGCCCCGGACGCTGCTGCAGCGCGAGCGGGCGGCTTGAGCCTCCCGGCAGATTCGCCACGACCCTGGCCGTGCCCCTTGTAGGAGCGGCGCAAGCCGCGACCGCGAACTCCTGCTTACGCCGCAAGCACGAAGCTCCGCAGTCGCGGCTCGCGCCGCTCCTACAACGGCGGCCCCGGACGCTGCTGCAGCGCGAGCGGGCGGCTTGAGCGTCCCGGCAATTCGCCACGATCCTGGCCATGGCCCTTGTAGGAGCGGCGCAAGCCGCGACCGCGAACTCCTGCTTACGCCGCGAGCACGAAGCTCCGCAGTCGCGGCTCGCGCCGCTCCTACAGCGGCGGATCGCGGAAGCGTTGCGATCGGATCGGGCAGGGCTCCCCGCAACGACGGGGCCTGTTTGGTTGCAACGGCCGCCATCTGGTCGCGGTAGCCTCGATCACCCCCCGCGACGCTTGCGCGTGGTGCGCGGCGCATCGCGGGTCGGCAGCTCCAATCCGTGTTTGATCACGTCGAACACCAGGTGGGTGTCGTAGCGCTTGACGTTGCCTTCGTCGAGAAACAGCCGGTCAACCACCTGCCGGCAGTGAGCGACGCCGGTGGTGGCCAGGATCACCAGGTAGTCCCATTCCCCGGCCAGCGTGTAGCACTGCTGGACCTCGGGGGCGGCGCGCACGCGGGCGTGGAAGGCGGCGTTGCCTTCGGCCGATTCGCGCTCCATGGTCACCCACACGGCGGCCAGGGTGCTGCCCAGGGACAGCGGGTCGAGCACCGCGACCTGGCGCATCAGCCCGTCCTGGCGATAGCGGGTCATGCGCCGCTGGACCGCGCTCGGCGACAGGCCGACCGCGTCGCCGAGCTCGCTCAGGGTCGCCGAAGCGTCTTGTTGCAACAGTTCGAGCAACTTGTGGTCGAACTCGTCCAAAATCAGGGGGGCACCATTCATGCAAGATTTTTGCGTTCACACGGACAAATATTCAACCGTAATTTGACTGACATCGATACGCTATTCGTGCACCCGCCAGATTAGGAATTTATATGCGGGCGTATTTCCCCGACCCCTCCGATACGGACGCCCCCGGGATGTCCCGGTACGTGACGCACGCCGCAGTACCCGAGCAGATCGGCGAGATTCTCGCGCTGATCCGCGAACACGGTCCCAATCCCTGGAATTACCTGCCCGAGGTCGAGCTCGCCGCGCATCTTTCGGCGATACGGCGCGGCCGCACGCAGGCGGTCGTGGCGTTGTGCGAGGATCAAATTGTGGCGGTCGTCACATTTGAGCCGAGCGATGAGTTTCATCGCTACCAACCCGAGGGCCGCCGGATCGAATGGCAGGGCCATATCGGCGAGGCGGTGGTGCATCGCGAGCATCGCGGACACGGCTTGGGCAGCCATTTGCTCAAGGCGGCGGTGTCGCGGCTGTTGCAGATGGGATTGACCGAGATCTACGTCGAGCGCCACGAGGAGAACGAGGGCTCGGCGGGGATGATGCGCAAGGCCGGTTTCGTGGTCATCGATACCTTCGACGATCCGTGCCGTCGCCAGTTGGGCAGTCGCCGCACCACGGTGTCGTGCTACCGGCCGCATCCTTAGTGGTTTGCGTGGCGCCGCGCCGATGCGCGCGCCGCGGGTTGCAACGTTGTTGCGTTCTCGTTCGCTGGTGCGTCGTGCGCGATTCGCGCATGTCGCGATCGATCCTCATCTCAGCCTCCGGCCGACGCACGTCGTCCGGCCGGACCGCCGTCTCCGCGCTCGGCCGCCGTCGAACACCGCGCGATCGGGCAGACCCCATGTCTGGCTATATGCAGTCTCAAGTTTTTCTCGCTCCTGCTTTGTCCGCGTACGCCTCAAGCTATCCCATTCACTGTCCGAGTACCGCGTCATGAGCGCCGCACCAACGACCATCGAACGACACGCTCCCAGCGCCCTCGCGGTCGCCTCCGCTCTGGCTTCGGTCTACGTGCTGTGGGGCTCGACGTATCTCGGCATCCGCTTCGCCCTGGAAAGCTATCCGCCGTTCCTGCTCGGCGCGGCGCGCATGTTCCTGGCCGGCGCGATCATGTACGCGGTGCTGCGTTGGCGCGGCGTCGCATCGCCGACGCGCAAGCAATGGCGCACGCTGTGGGTGCTGTCGATCTGGATGGTGCTGCTGTCCAACGGTCTGGTGAATCTGGCCGAGACCCAGGTCGACTCGGGACTGGCCGCGATCGCGGTGGCGTCGATGCCGTTGTTCGCCGGCGTGTTCGCGATGCTGCGTGGCCGGCATCCGTCGAAGATCGAATGGGTCGGTCTGGCGATCGGTTTCCTCGGCGTGATCTGGCTCAATGCCGGCGGCAAGCTGTCGGCGTCCACCTTGGGTCTGGTGTGCCTGATCGTGGCGCCGATCGCCTGGGCCTGGGGTTCGATCTGGAGCCGCGATCTCGACCTGCCGTCGCCGTTCATGACCGCCAGCGCGCAGATGCTGACCGGCAGCGTGTGGATGCTCGGCGCGGCCGGAGTGATGGGCGAGCGCATCACCACGATGCCGACTTTCAGCGCCACCGCGGCGCTGCTGTACCTGGTCGTGGCCGGTTCGATCTTCGGCTTCACCGCCTACATCTGGCTGCTGCATCACGTGCGCCCGGCGCTGGCGACCAGCTACGCCTACGTCAATCCGCCCATCGCGGTACTGTTCGGCGCGCTGTTGGCGGGCGAACGTTTCAGCTCGCACGATCTGGGCGCCATGGCGGTGATCCTGGTCGGCGTGGTCATCATCACCCTGGCCAAGGCGCGCGCCGCCAAGGCCGCGCCCGCGGCCGCACCCGTCGCCGCGCCGGTCGCTGCGGCCGGCGGATCGGAACTGGAGAAACAGGCATGAATGCCGTCGCCACCGACCGCCGCGGATTGTGGATCGCGGTCGCGTCGTTCGTCCTGTGGGGACTGATGCCGCTGTACTGGCATCTGCTCAACTCGGTGCCGTCGCTGCAGATCGTCGCCCACCGCATCATCTGGAGCACCCTGCTGGTCACCGCGTGGCTGTGCTGGAAGTTCGGCCGCCACTGGCTGCGCGACATCCTGCGCGAGCCGCGCAAGGCCGCGATGCTGGCGCTCAGCGGCGTGTTGATCGCGTTCAACTGGGGCTTGTACATCTGGGCGGTCAATGCCGGGCACGTGATCGAAACCAGCCTGGGTTACTTCATCGGCCCGCTGGTCAGCGTGATGCTCGGCGTGCTGTTCCTGGGCGAGCGTTTGCGCGCGGTGCAGTGGGTCGCGATCGCGCTGGCCTTCGCCGGTGTGTTGTGGTTGACCGTGCAATACGGCCGGCCGCCGCTGATCGCGCTGGGCCTTGCGGTGTCCTTCGCCGTGTACGGGCTGGTGCGCAAGCTGGTCGCGGTCGAGGCGGTGACCGGGTTGGGCGTGGAGAACGTCTATCTGTTCGCACCTGCGCTGGGACTGATGCTGTGGGGCGAAAACCACGGCATGGGCGGTTTCCTCGGCGGCTGGGGCCTGGGCATCGACGTGCTGCTGATCATCGCCGGCGCGTTGACCGCGCTGCCGTTGATCGGTTTCGCCTATGCGGTGCGGCGGGTGTCGCTGACCGCGATCGGCCTGCTGCAGTACGTCGCGCCGACGTTGCAGTTCCTGATCGGCGTGCTGATCCTGCGTGAGCCCTTCGACGGCGAGCGCGCGATCGGCTTCGTCATCATCTGGATCGGCCTGATCGTGTTCGCCAGCGAAGGCGCGCTGCGGTCGCGGCGGATGGCGGCGGCGGTGGCTTGATATCGGGGGTGGCGACAGCCGCTGTATCGGCAAGTTGCCGGTGACGAATCGCCGTCACCGCCTTGGGTGCGCTGGGTCACGGCGAGCCGCGCGTGGCCGATCTGGGGTGACGGCGGCGGGTGGCGATTGCTGGTTGAACGTGGTGGCTGGAGCAAAAAGCGAATCCCCCCTGGCCCCCCTTTTTCAAAGGGGGGACTCGTCTTGTGGGAATCGCAGTGGGAATCGAGGCTTCGCTACAGCTAGAGCCACAGCTAATAGCTACAGCTAGAGCCCACAGCCACAGCCATTCGCTGAGCTGGCGCCTGAAGCTTCGCAGCGTTCACCGTACGCCACGCTCCCCGAAGCCTCCCCCTTTGAAAAGGGGGCAGGGGGATTTGCTTTCCCCACACAAACCGATCGCCCACAAGAACAAACCCCCGCTCACGCAGGGGTTTGTTCGTACCGCATCGCGCCGTCGCGGCTTACAAAGCCCGCAACGCCGAAGTCACCGGCAAAGTCGCCGCGCGCAGCGCCGGGAACAGGCCGCCGACGAAGCCGATCGCCAGCGCCCACTTCAAGCCGTTCCACAGCAGTTCGCCGGAGACGCGGAAGTCGAAGGTCAACTGGCCGACGCCGCCGGCGATGGTCGAGGCGGTATGGCCGTTGAATATCAAGAAGGCCAGCAATCCGCCGATCAAGCCGCCGAGCAGCGCCAGCAGCATGGTTTCCAGCATCACCGCAACCACCACCGGCAAGCCGCGGAAGCCGATCGCGCGCAGGGTCGCGATCTCGCGCGCGCGGGTGGCGACGGTGGCGAACATGGTGTTGAGCGCGCCGAACACCGCGCCGATGGCCATGATCGAACCGACCACGATGCCGATGATCCGGATCACCTTGGTCATGCCCTCGGACTGCTTGGCGAAGTACTCGGCCGTGGTGGTGGTGTCGACCTGCAGGCGCGGGTCGCCGGCCAGCGCCGCCTTGAACGCCTTGAACTGCTTGGCGTCGGTGAGCTTGGCGATGACCGAATTGCGCGAAGCGCCGCGGCGGTAAGTCGAGGCGACCATTTCCGCATCGGCCCACAGCTCCGAGTCCATCGCGTCGCCGGACTTGAAGATGCCGACCACGGTCCAGTGCTCATTGCCCAGGCGAATCTGCTTGCCGACGTCCATGCCGTTGAACTGACGCCGCGCGCCGCTGCCGACCACCACTTCGCGCTTGCCGGTTTCGAACTTGCGGCCTTCCACGATCTTGACCTGCGGACGCACCTGCCAGGCGCGATCGCCGATGCCGCGCAATTGCACGCTGCCGTCTTCGTCGGGCTTGCCGCCCTTGATCGGCAGATTGGCCGCGACCACGGTTTCAGGCGAAGCCAGCGGACGTCCGTCCGGGCCACGCGCGATGCCCGGCGCCTGTTCGATCACGTTGATGCTGGCCAGATCGAGCGTCGACATCACCTCGGCCGCCGATGCGCCGCGCAACACCATGACGCTGTCTTCGCTGCCGGTGCGGCGCAAGGTTTCCTGATAGCCCTCGGCCATCGACAGCATCGCCACCAATACCGCGACCACGCCGGCGATGCCGATCACCACCACCGAGGACGAGCCCAGGCGCTGCTTGAGCGTGCTGATGCCCACGCCGGCCACCGAAGCGGCCTGGTGGCCGCTGCGGGTCAGCAGCATCCACAGCGCGAGCAGCACGGCCAGTCCCAACAGGACCGGCCACGGCGCGATGGCCCACACCACCAATCCGGCGATCAGGGCCAGGAAGGTTCCGAGGCCGCGCAGGAACGAAATGAACTTTTTCATGTGCGATCTCCGTTAACGTCCGGCCAATGCGTCGACGATGTTCAGGCGCATCGCCCGGATCGCCGGCAGCAAGCCGACCAACACGCCGATGGCGACCATCAATCCCAGCGCCAACAGCCAACTGTTCAAGCCGATCGGCGGAACGTTGATCGCGCCGCCGCTGATGGCGCCGACGACCGGACCGAGCCCGCCGGCGAACAGCACGCCGATCACCCCGCCGATCAACATCAACAGCATCGCTTCGGCCAACACCAGCAACAGCACGCTGCGGTCGGGGAAGCCGATGGTCTTGAGCACCGCCAGTTCGGAGGTACGTTCGCGCACCGCCTGGGCCATGGTGTTGCCGGTCAGCAGCACCAGGGTGAAGAACACCGCGCCCATGATCGAGCTGACGATCAGGCCGATATCGGCCATCTGCTTCATCCAACTGGCGGTCGCCGCCGCTTCGGTCTGGGTCTTGGTCTCGTGATCGGAATTGGCCGAGATCGCGTCGATGGCCTTGGCCACGCGATCGGCCTGGCTCACGTCCTTGATCTCGGTGACGTACCAGCCGACCTGTCCGCGGTTGTAGGGCGTGGAATCGTCGAAGTACTTCCAATGCAGCAGGATCATCTGGTCGAACCAACCGCCGGATTTCTTGTCGGCGGCGGCGATCGTGCCGACGATGTCGAAGCTCCAGTTCTTGGTGCCGTCGCTGCTGGTAAAGATCGTCGACTGTAGCGGCAGTTTCTGTCCGACCTTCCAACCGAAGCGCTTCATCAGGTTTTCGCCGACCAGCACGCCGGTGCGGGTAGCGGCGAAGGCCTTGCGTTGCGCGGCGGACACCGCCATTTCCGGATACAGATCCAGATAGTTCTCGGCCACCCCGAAGCTGAAAATCTGGTTGTGCGGATCCTGATAGGCGCCGCCGAACCAGTTGGCGTAAGTCACCCGGCTGACGCCGGGCACTTGGCCGATACGGTCGTTGAGCGACATCGGCAGTTGTTGGATGAACGACAGGCGCGAGCCGGTCTGCAGACGCTTGGCGCCGTTGGCGCTGTTGCCGGCCTGCTCGAAGCTCTCGCGTACGCCGTCGAGCAGGCCGAACAGCAAGAACGCGGCGACGATCGACAGCAGGGTCAGCAGCGTGCGCGTCTTGCGACGCATCAGCTCGGCCCAGATCAGATGGAAATATTTCATGATGGCCGCTCCGGCTCAGGCCGCGTGCGACTGCTGCTCGACCAGGGTGCCCTTGTCGAGGTGCAGCGTGTGGGTGGCGTACTCGGCGGCCTTGGGATCGTGGGTCACCATGACGATGGTCTTGCCGTGCTCGCGATTGAGCAGCCGCAGCAGATTGAGGATCTCCTCGGCCGACTGGCGATCCAGGTCGCCGGTGGGTTCGTCGCAGATCAGCAAGGTCGGGTCGGAGACGATCGCGCGCGCGATCGCCACGCGCTGCTGCTGGCCGCCGGACAGTTCGTTGGGGCGGTGCTTGCCGCGTTCGGACAGGCCGACCAGGGTCAGCGCGATCTCGGCGTTGCGCTTGCGCTGCGCGCCGTTCAAAGGCGACAGCAGCAGCGGCAGTTCGACGTTCTTCTGCGCGGTCAACGCCGGCATCAGGTTGTAGAACTGGAACACGAAGCCGACGTGGCGGCTGCGCCACTGCGACAACTGCCCGGCGCTCATGCGGTCGATGCGCTCGCCTTCGATCGCGATCTCGCCGCCGCTGGGATTGTCCAGTCCGCCGATCAAGTTCAACAAAGTAGTCTTGCCCGAACCCGACGGGCCCATCAGGGCGACGAAATCGCCCTTGGCGATCTCCAGGTTGATGCCGTGCAGCACTTCGACCTTTTCCGGGCCGCGCTGATAGGTCTTGGTGAGGTTATGGATCGAAACCAGAGTTTCCATCTTCGACGTCCTCGAGCGTGTTGATTGCGGTGAATGGGCGAGGGGCGCGCCGCGCGCCGGTCGCAGATCGGTAGTGCCGCCGCGCGTGGGTGCGCGGCGGTGTTGGGTCGTGCCGTCGCCGCCGGGTGTCCGACGGCGCGTGGATCAGCCGCGCGTGTTTTCGATTACGCGCGCCTTCGATCGCGCCTGCTTCTGGTCACGCTTGCTTCTAATCGCTCTTACCCGACGAATCAGCGTCGGCGTTTTCGACACGCACCTTGGCGCCGTCGCGCAGGGACTCGGGCGGGTCGAGCACCACGGTCTCGCCGCCGACCAGTCCAGCGGTGACTTCGCGATCCTCGCCGAGCTTGCGGCCCAGGGTCACCGCGGTCTGCGCGACCTTCTCGTCGGCGACCACGAATACCACGTCCTTGCCCTCGCGCTGGGTCAGCGCGGCGTTCGGCGCCATCGCGCTGGGCTTGGCCTGGGCGGCATTGGCCGGTTTCGCGGCTTCCAGGAAGCTCACCCGCACGCCCATTTCCGGGACGATGCGCGGATCGCGGCTCTTGAGCGCGATGCGTACCTTGACCGTGGCCTTGCCGCGGTCGGCGGTAGGAATGATCGCGATCACCTCGGCCGGAATCTTCCAGTCCGGGTAAGCGTTGAGCACCGCCTCGACCGGCATCTTGGGCTGCACGCGGCCGATGAAGGCCTCGCCGACATCGACTTCGATCTCCAGCGAATCCATATCGACGATGGTGCCGATGCCGGTGCGGGTGAAACCGCCGCCGGCCGACAAAGGCGAAACGATTTCGCCCGGTTGCGCGGCCTTGGCTGTGACCACGCCGGAAAACGGTGCGCGCACGATGGTGTTGTCCACGCCCAGGTCGGAGATGTGCAGGCTGTCTTGCGAAACCTTCACGTTGCGCTGGGCCGTCAGCAGCTGCGCGCGCAGCGAATCGCGCGAGGCCACCGCCTGGTCGTACTGCGATTTGGACACCAGTTGCTGCTTGACCAGCGACGACAGACGCGTGGCGTTGGCTTCGGCCTCCTTGAGCTGGGCCTGCACGCGCGCAGTGTCGCTTTGCGCGGCCGAGAGCTGGGCGGCGCTGAGCGAGCGCTGCGCGTCGGCATCGATGGGATCCAGCGTGGCCATGATCTGGCCCGCTTCGACCCGCTGGCCTTCCTCGATCATGACCTCGCGCACCTTGCCGGTGATCTTGGCCGAAACCGTGGCGATGCGCCGGGCGACGATGTAGCCGGTGGCGTCGAGCACCGACGAGCCGGCGCCGTTGCCGCCGCCGATCGCGGTGACGCCGGCGGTCTTCACCTGCGGCGCGCTGTTGCGGCCGAACACGAACCAGCCGGCGACGGCGAGCACGACGACCAGGGCGATGGCGATGCCGATGATGGCGCCCCGACCCGGGCCGGCGGACTGTGCCGGCCGGTTGCGGTCGATGCGAAGTTCCTTCAGCAGATCGGCAGATGCACTCATGGTTCCAACCAAGACGCGAGGTAAGGCCTAGTGTGACTGCGGCGCAGGCACGCGCCAACCTGCGGAAAGTCAGGTTTTGTCAGCTGGACCGTCGCCGGTTTGATGTGACAACTGTCATGAATGGCGAGTGTCGCCGCTGGCGGCAGTTTCGCAGTCGCACGTATGCACGGGTTGCGGATTGGCGTGCGCGGGCGTTTTCGCCCGGGGCGCGGTCGCCCATCGGCCCGCATGGGCGCCGGAGCCAGGGCGCCGGTTCAGACGACACGGACTCAGAGAACACGGCTCAGACCACACGAGCCCAGACCACACGTGAGAGCGGAGATACGCGTGGATGCGTCGGCGCGGACGCCGACACGCGAACTTGCCGCGCGGGCCCTCGCCCGCGTCCCGCGAATCGTCTGGGCGATTCGCGGGGAGCGGCGCAGGCGTGGCGCGCGATGGCTGTTGTCAGTAATCCGCAGGATTGCTGCTGAAGGCTACGGGCACGCTGATGGTGAGGCACTGCCCGGCCGGCAGGGCGGTGGCGCTGAGCGAGATCAGGTTGCCGCCCACGGCGCCGCCGGAGCCGGCCGAACAGGCTGCGCCGCCGCTGGCGGTGCAGGTCCACGGTGCGGACAAGGTCGCACCCGGCGGCAGGGTGTCGGTGATGGTCGCGCCATTGGCCGGATCGGCGCCGGCCGCGTTGCAGGCCGAAATCGTGTATGTCGTTGACCCGCCGGGTGTATAGCTCGTCCTCGTCGCCGGGTTGTCGGCCTTGGTGATCGACAGCGCCGAAGCCGCGACCCGGTTGGTGAAGGTGCAAGTGATCGCCTGAGCGCGGCCGTTGGCGGCCGCGCCGGTCTCCGAGAACGGCAGAGTCAGGTTGACGCTGGTGCCGGTGCCGGTGCCGGTTTGGACGGAGGCACCGGAGCCGTCCACGCAGGCATAAGTGCTGACGTACAGCGCGGTGGTCGCCGGTGTCGGCACTTCAGAGGCCGTGGTGTTGATCGCGGTGGTAGTGATGTCCTGGGCGACGGTGAGGTCGGGGGCCCCGGACGCGCTGTTGTGGTACAGCGTGCGGAAGCCGGTGGTGCCGGTATGGCCCTGGGCCAAAGCGAAGGCGGTGCCGCCGATCCGCAGATCGAAGCGGCCGGTGGCGCTGGTCGGGTTGAGGTTCTTGATCACCCGCACCGTCGGCTTGATTTCGATCATGTAGTCCTCGACCTCGCCGCTGTCGAAGCGGCCGGTCGGGGTGGACTCGCTCAGCTGGGTACCTTGGGTCGCGCGCAATCGCACATAGCTGCGTCCGGCGGTGGTGGCGATGGGCACGGTCCAGGTCAGGTTGGTGCTGGTCGCGCCGGCGAGGACATTGCTGCATATGCCTTCGGCGGTGTCGAACACGCCGTTGCGGTTGAAGTCGATCCAGCCGCATACCCTGCCGGCGGCGGTGCCGCCGCTCAAGGTCGGGGTGAGCGTATAGGCCGTTCCGATCAGGCCGGTGTGCAGTGTCGCCAAGGGCGTGGTCAGGCCGTTTTCGTCGGCGCCGTCGCCGGCCGCGCCGTTGTTGTCGGCGCCGGCGGCGACCGCGTTGGGGCTCGGCGTGATCGCCGCTGCCTGCGGGTTGAACACGTTGGTGTTGTCGGCGTCGACCGTCGCGCCCAGGCGCAGGCCGTCGAGGATGTGGCTGGCCGCGGCGCTTGCGTCGTAGCTGGCCGGCGCATCGCCGAAATCTTCATCGACGGTGGTGGTGATCATGTAGCCGTCGTTGCCGAGCGCGTTGCCGTTTTGCGTGATGAACGCGTTGCGCGTGCCCGCCATGCCGACGGTGAGGGTGACCGAGGTGATCGTGCCGTTGATGCGCAGGCTGCCGCAACCGGCCAATTGTGTCGACGGGGCGATCACGGTCTGGCAACTGGTGCCGTTGTAGACCGTATTGACCAGATCTTCGCCGCTGCCTCCGCCTACGGTCTGCAGGTTCACCGCGCCCGCGAGCAAGGTCATGGTGGCACCGGCCGGAAGCGAACTGGCGATGGTGTGGGTGACGCGGGCGGCGGTGATGGTGGGCGGGGTGGTGGCGACGGTGCTCACGCTGCCCAATCCCATGAAATGAACGATGGGATTGGTCACCGGACGGCTGAAGCTGATGGTCAGCGTGCCGATGTTGGCGCAGGTGACCACGGTCGCCGCATTGGTGGGGAAGTTGCACGATGCGCCGACGGTTTGCAGCTGGATGCCGGTGTCGGTGGTGCCGGTGCTGGCGGGGATGTTCGGCGTGAACATCGTCGGCGCCGGTTGGCCGATCGTGCTCAACGCCGCGTTGTTGTTGATGATCTGCAGATTGGAGCCGGTGACCGCATAGGTCGCGGTCAGCCCGCTCGAATAGGTCCTGGTCGAGGAGCTGTTGAAGCCACTAGTACCGGTCGCGCCCGGGTTGTTCAGCTGGGCCGCGTGAACCGAGGGACTCCACGCCGCGCCGGCCGCGGCCAAGGCCAAGCCGGCGACGCCGCAAGCCAGCCGCGAAAAAGGTGTCGAGATTGCCATCGCTGTTCCCCGAATGACGCATTGCAAGCCCCGCCTCCGGCGGGGAGCCCCTGATGCGATGCTGTACAGGCGCACTCTACGGCTGGCACATCCAATACGGATTCAAGCCTTAAGACTCAACACGTAATTTGTGCCTTAGTGCGGCCATCTAGCGTGATACAGAGCCGTTATGGATTCAGTTTCGGAGAAATAACCGGCTGTTCGGGGCGCGCAACGGCGCTGCTGTGAGCGGTTTGCGCGAAATTTCCGCTGTCGATTCGCTGGTTGGTCGCTGTCGATCAGCTGTGAATTCGCAACCCGTTCGCATCCCGGCAGCGGGGCTCGGGGCGACCGGCCGGGGCGGCTGTACCGATGGCCGTCGGCGGCGCTGGAATCGGTCGGGGTGCGGACCGGTGCAGGGCCTTGCGTGGTAAGCGCAGGGGCTGTCGTGGCCGTAACGACGGCGGCGTCGACGCCGGGCGGGGCGCCCGGTGGGATTGCAATCGGCGCCATGCCCTGTCCCGGGTGGCCGGTGCATTGTTTTGTGGCCAGCGCCCGCCGCGGACGCAAAGACGTCCGCGGCGGGTCTCAGTACTCAGGGCGTGTATGCCGCCGGGTCGGAGTTGAAGCGCACCGGCACTTGCACGTTGATGCAGGTGCCGACCGGCAACACCACGCCGGTGATCTGCACGCTGTTGCCGCCGGCCACGCCGCCGCTGGCCGGGCAGGTCGCGGTGCCGCTGCCGGTGGTGGTGCCGGCGCATGTCCATGGGCCGGTCAGGGTCACGCCGTTGGGCAGCGGGTCGCTGACGGTGGCGCCGTTGGCCACCGCCGGGCCGGTGTTGTTGCAGGCCTGCAAGGTGTAGGTGCTGGTGCTGCCCGGGGTGTACGAGGTGGGATCGCCGACCTCACGCTTGGCCAGGCTCAGGGCGATGTTGACCGCGACCGGCACGGTGACTTGCGCGCATTGCGGATTGCCCGAGGCCGGACAGGTCGGCAGCGGATCGGGATCGCCGCCGCCGGCGACGGCGACGTGGTTGGTCGGCGAGCCGCTAGTGGCCGCGGCGATCGCCACGTTCAAGCGCACGCTGGCGCTGGCGCCGACCGCGATCGGCGAGGCCGGCGTGAAGGTGCAGGTGACGTTGCCGGTCGCCGGCAGCGTGCCGCAGTTGACCGTGCCCTGCGCGCTGGACGCAGAGACCAGGCTGAAACCGGCCGGCAGCGTGTCGCGGATCGTGATCGCGCCGGCGGTCGGACCGCTGCCGGTGTTCTGCAGGCCGATCGAGAAATAGCCGTCCGACGCCGCGCCGGTCTGACCGGCGGCGAGCGCGCCGTTGACGGTCTTGCTGGCGGTGAGTTGCGGCTGCACCACGGTCAGCACTTCATCGCCGACCAGGTTCACCAGATTGCTGGTGCCGCTGATGCTGGCGTTGGTGTTGTGGTAGACGCCGACCGTGTTGGAGGTGACGTCCACGGCGATCTGGCAGGCGAGCTGGCCGCCGGTCGTGGCGGCGCCGTTGACGCGCGCGCCGCTGACCTGGAGGGTGCCGCCGCCCGCCGTCGCGTTCACCGTCATGCCTGCCGGCAGGGACGTGCCCAGGGCGCCGCCGGCCGGGCAACTGGTGCGCACGTTCGGCGTCGGCGCCACCACCACGCCGCTGGGCAGCGCGTCGGTGAAGTTGATCGAGGCGACTGAGTTGACGCTCTTGTTGCTGAGGTCGAAGGTCAACGTGGAGACCCCGCCGGTGTTGATCGTGGTCGGGTTGAACTGCTTGGTCAGATCGACCGCGGCGATGGCGAAGGTGACCCGGTACTCGACCGTGTAGGTGCTCGATCCGGAAGGGATATCCCACTGCGCGGCCAGACCGTTGTCGGTACCGGCGTTGCTGTCGACGACGTTGTTGAGGTTGCCGCTGTTGGTGGTGCAGGTGCCGGGCGAACCGGTGGCGGTACCGGTGCAGGCCAGCCCGTAGGGAAAGTTGAAGGTACCGGAGAAATAGCGGTCCCAGTTCGGGGTGCCCGAAGAGGGCTCCCACCACAGCGCTTCGAACTGCGGGCTCTTGATCACGCCGACGATGTCGGGGCGCCCGCTGGTGTTGCCGGGACTGGTGCGCGAGAAGCCGGGGCCGGCGTCGCCGCCGTTCAACAAGGTGTCGATGAACTGATAGAACTTGATCGAAGCGCCGGTGGCCGGCATTCCGGTCAGGGTGATGCGGCGGGTGAACCACGCCTGCGGCTTGATGTACTGGTCGCGGATTTCGATCTGGATGCCGTTGTCGACGGCCAATGAGGGCCGCAGCGTGCTGGTGACGACCCACGGATCGGCCGCGGTGCCCGTGCCGCTGGTGCTCGATTGCGTGCCCTGGGTGAAGGTGCCGAAGACCCCGCCCGAGTTGCTGTTCGAGCTGTGATAAACGCGGGCGGCGCTCGTGCCGCGGTCTACGCGCAATACCACGCTGTTGAACAGCGAACCCGACTGCGGCGTGGCGCCGGTGTTGTAGACCTGATCGGAGTTGGCCAGACGGGCCTGGAACTGGCTGTTGCTGCCCCAGGTCACGAGCAGGCCGTCGGAGCCGTCGGCCGAGGTGCCGGTGCCCACCGCGCGCTGGCTGTTGGCGCCGCTGGCGACGACCGCGCCAGCCCACAACAGTCCGGCAAAACCCAGCGCCAAGCCGGCCCGTCGGCCGATTCCGATCAAACGATCCATGAAAATCCCCTTGTACGAGCCTTGCTGCGAAGGTTCGGGCGCGCTGACGCTGCCTGGCTGCCCCGGCTTCCTGGCCGATGCCAGGGTCGCCGTTTAGTGATGATCGGCGCTAAACAAATGTGCCGCAAATCACATTTTGTAGGAAAGGCGGGGCGAATGCCAAGTCTGGCCGCGGGGTATGTTTGAAACGGCTGAATCTGGGGCGTCTCGCGCCGAGGCGTCGGGGGTGCTCGGCCGGCAATGGCGGAAGGCTGGCGCCGAGGCGGGGACGTCGGCTTTTCAGGGGGCAGCGGCCGAACCCGGCCGCATCCGGGCCCGATCGGGCCGTGAGTAGCGGAAGCCGGAACTTGCGCGCGGCTCGGCTGCGCCGGCCGAGGCGGCCTCAGCCGGCGCGCTTGCGGCGCAGTTCGGCCAGACGTGCGCGCACCGCGTCGATCAAAGCCGGCAGCGACTCGTAGCGCGGCACGCCGTAGCGATCTGCGGTGATGTCGACATTGCCTTTGCGCCAGAACCCGTCCGGGCAGGCCAGCAACACCTTGCCCGAGCCGGCATGCAGGCCGAGTTCCAGCAGGCTGATCGGGCTTTGCGAGCCCGGCTGCAGGTACATAAAGATCACGTCCGCGCGTTGCAGCGCGGCCAGTTCCCATTCGACCTGACGGCGGAACTCCGGTTCGCTCGCCACCGGTTTCCAGGCCGGGTTCCAGTCTTCGCGGCGCGGATTGAGCAGCACTGCGCCTTCGTCGGCGAGTTCGCGCGCGACTTGCGCCTGCCAGTCGCTGGATCCGCCCATGTCGATGCTGCCGGCCAGGAACACGCTGAGCCGTCCGTCCTGGGGCAAGGCTTGCGGCGAGCGCACCACCTCCGAGGCCTTTGTGGCGGGTTCGGCGCCGAGCGCGGGCGTCGTCGTCATCGCCACGGTCATCGTCAGGGTCGCGAGCATCAGCAGTGCCTTCATCGGTGGGAACTCGAAAGCTGAAACCAGGGAGCGAACCGCGCGCGCGCGGCCGCCGCGGCGATCACGCCGCCGCGCGCGCCTTGAGCATCGCGTACACCGCGCGCAGCCCCTGCGCTTCGCCGCCGGCCGGGCGGCCGGCGCGGTCGGCGTCGTTCCAGCTGTACACGTCCAGATGCGCCCAGGCCAAATCGGCCGGAACGAAGCGCTCCAGGTACAGCGCGGCGGTCACCGAACCGGCCATCTTCGAGGGCCCGCCATTGGCGATGTCGGCGATGTGGCTGGTCAGGTAACGCAGGTACGGACGCCACAACGGCATGCGCCAGACCGGATCGCGTTGTTGCGTGCCCGCTTCCAGCCACTGATTGGCCAGCGCATCCTGATTGGAATACAGCGCCGGCAGATCCGGGCCCAGCGCGATCCGCGCCGCGCCGGTCAGAGTGGCGAAGTCGAGCAGCAATCCGGGCTTTTGTTCGCCGGCGTAGGTCAGCGCGTCGCACAGGATCACCCGGCCCTCGGCGTCGGTGTTGTCGATCTCCACGCTGATGCCTTGGCGCGTGGCGATCACCTCGCCGGGACGGAACGCATCCGGACCGACCGCGTTCTCCACCGCCGGCACCAGCATCGTGATCCGCAGCGGCAGCTTGCGCGCCATGATCAGCTCGGCCAGCGCGATCGCGTGCGCCGCGCCGCCCATGTCCTTCTTCATCCAGCGCATACCGTCGGCCGGCTTGAGGTCCAGGCCGCCGGTATCGAAGCACACGCCCTTGCCGACGATGGCCACGTGCGGATGCGCTTCATCGCCCCAGCGCAGCGCGATCAGACGCGGCGCGCGATGCGAGGCGCGGCCGACCGCATGGATCGCGGGGAAGTTCTGCGCGATCAGTTCATCGCCGGCCACCACCTCGATCTTGGCGCCGTGGCGCTGGGCGATCTCGCGCGCGATCGCTTCGAGTTCGTCCGGGCCCATGTGTTCGGTGGGCGTGTTGACCAGGTCGCGCACGCGCAGGCTGGCGGCGAGCACGGCGAAGACTTCGTCGTCGGCCGCGGCATCGGTGAGCAACAGCGCCGGTGCGCGCGAAGGCGTCTTGTAGCGGCTGAAGCGATAGCTGCCCAGGCCCCAGCCCAGCCGCGCCGCATCGCGGGCGGCATCGTCGTACTCGCCGTGCAGGCGCCAGCTGCCCGCGGGCAGCGCGAACGGCGCGTGGCCGTAGGAATACGGATCCAGCGCATCGCCGATGCCGAGCGCGGCGCCGGCCAGTTCGCCGTGCGCGCCGGGCAAGACCAGCACGCTGCCGGCCGAACCGTCGAAGCCTTGCGTCTGCGCCCAGGCGGCGGCCGCGGGCGTGAGCGCGTCGTGCCAGGCCTTGAAGCCGGCGCGGTCGACCAGGGCCAGCGGCAGTGCGCCGGCGTCGGAGGAAGTGAAGCCCAGGGGCAGAGTCATGCGGCAGCGGTGTCCGTGCGATGCGCCGTGTCCAGCCAGTCGGCCAGTTCGGCGAGGGTGGTGAATTCCAGATCGGGGCGCAGGTGATCGTGCGGCCAGGTGCGGTCTTCGCGATTGATCCAGCAAGTGCGCAGGCCGGCGCGCAGGCCGCCGACGACGTCGAGTTCGATGTCGTCGCCCACGTGCAGCACCTGCGCGGGCTCGAGCTCCAGGCGCGCGCAGGCGGCATGGAAAATGCTTGCGTCGGGCTTGGCGCGGCCGTGTTCGCGAGCGCCGAGCTGGAAGCGGAACAGCGGCATCAACCCGATCCGCACCAGGTCGGCGTTGCCGTTGGTCAGCGCCGCCAACGGCACGCGCGCGGCGAGGCGGTTCAATGCGGCTTCGCTGTCGGCGTAGTGCTCGACCTGGCAGCGCGCATCGAAGAACACGTCGAAGGCCGCCGCGGCCAGCGCGGTGTCGTCGCCGGCTTCGCCCAGCATGCGTTCCAGGGTCAAGCGGCGCTGCGCGGTGAAGTCGTGGGCCAGATCGGGGCGCTGCGCCGAGATTTCATCGCGCAACAGGCGCATCGCCTCGACCGTGAAGCGCTGCGAGGTGCGCGGCGCGTGTTGGCGCAGCCAGTCGGCGAGAACGCCCTCGGCGCGTTCCATGACCGGCGCGATCGGCCAGATGGTGTCGTCGAGGTCCAGGGTGATGGCGCGGACGGGAAAGTTCATCCGCCCATTTTAGCCCGTGCCGCGCCGCTGAATGGGTGATGCAGGGCAATTCGCGCCAGTAGAACTCGCCGGGCACGTAGTCGGCGACGTCTTCGCAGATCAACGCGTGGCGCGAGGCCGGCCGCGCATCGTCCCAGTGCGCGAACAGCACACCGGCCACGGTCGCATCGGTGGGGCGGTAGTGGACGTCGACGGCGAGGATCATGCGCGTGAAGTTTTCTTCGCGGTGGAATGCAGCGGACGCAGTGCGGCCGCCTCAGCGTCCGAGCGCGCTCGCATGAGCGCGCATCACTCCAGCAACCGCGCCCAACCGTCCATGCCTTCGATCCGCGCCAGCACCAGCTTCACGCACACCAGCATCGGCACCGCCAGCAACAGGCCGACGATGCCCCACATCCAGCCGAAGAACATCAGCGCCAGGATCAGCACCAGCGGCGACAGGCGCATGCGCCGGCCGAGCACGATCGGCGTCACCGCCTGCGATTCGATGGCGTGCAGCAGCAGATACAAGCCCGCCGGCAGCAGCGACGCGCCGGGATCGTCGAAGGCGACGAAGCCCATCAGCAGCATCACCCCCATGCCGATCAACGGGCCCACGAACGGGGCGAAATTCAGGATCGCCGCCATCGTGCCCCACAGCAGCGATTCGGGCAGCGGCACGCCCAACGCATACAGCGCGCCGGCCAAGGCCAGACCCAGGCCGGTGTTGATCAGGGTGATGGTGAGCACGTAGCGCGAGATTTCGCGCTCGATCGAATGCAGGATGTCGATGGTGAGTTTCTTCTTCTGTTGGCTCGGCAGCAGCGCGATCGCGTTGCGTTGCAGCGATTCGCCGAACACCATGAAGAAGAACGTCAGCAGCACCACCGCCAACACCTGGGCCACGTACTTGGGCGTGGAAGTCAGCGAGCGGTAGGGATCGTTGAGTTCGGTCTTGACCACCTGCACCGGCTTGGCGGTGCTTTCGCCGCCGGCGGCGCGGGCGAAGTTCTGCGCCGCGCGGTTGGCGTCCTGCAGCGGCTTGGTCATCTGCCGCAGCTTGGGGCCGACCTGCTTGAGTTCGCGCGGCACCTGGCGCACCCATTCGCTGGCCGGCTCGGCCAGTTGCAGGCTCAGCGCGCCGGCCACCGCCAGCCCGCCGATCAGCACGATCAGCGCGGCGATGAAACGCGGCAGGCGCAGTTTGCCGAGCAGGCGCAGGATCGGATTGCCGACCAGGGCGAAGAACGCGGCCAGCAGGATCGGCAGGATCAGTTCCTGCGCCGCCCACAGGGTGTAACCGACCGCCAGGGTGGCCAGGACCAGCAGCGAGATCGGCCCGCGCGGACGCGGCGGGGCGGCTTGCGGTGCGGCGGTGTGCGCTGCGCCGTCGTCTGCGTCGGCCGACGGCGGTGGCGCGGTCGTCGCGGACGGCGTCGGCGCTTGCGGCGCGGCAGGATCGGGCGATGGCGGCGTGGACGGATTCAAGGCGGCGGGATCGTGCGTTCGGCAGACGCGCACTGTGCGCCGTCGTGCGGGAGCGCGCCACTACGAATTGCGCCGGCGCATGAACGGGAACATGGGGCGTTCGGCCGCAATGCCGCGGCCGCGATCGAGGCTTCGAGGTCGGTCGCGGGAGGGCCTTCAGGCCCGACGCTTTTCGATCCGGAGTGGGGTATGAAGCAAAAGCGTCGGGGCTGAAGCTCCCTCCCACAAAAGACCTCGTCGATGCGTCGTGTCCGGTGCGTCGTGCGCGCGGCGCGCGGGTTTTGCCGCGGCTGCGGTCAAGGCTGTGAAGTTTTTTGTGGGAGGGCCTTCAGGCCCGACGCTTTTCGATCAAGACTTTTCGATCAACACAAGGCGGCGGCCTGTGATGCGATATCCGCGCGCAAACTCAAGCCGCATCGCGCCGAGGCGCCGGCCCGGATGCGCCGGCCGCGACTTGCGCGCTGTCGGCCGCATGCCCGGCCTCGCGCGCGGCGTGGCCGGCCTGGCTTGCGGCCTTGTCGGCCTGTTCGGCCGCTTCCTGAGCGCCGCTGCCGGCGAACAGACCCGACAGCATCGTCACCATCTGCATCAAGGTGCCGCTCTTGACCGCGATCTTGACCGGCTCGGCGCGGCCCATGACGAAGCCGCTGACCACGCCGGCGATGATGATCCGAGCGGGCGTCCAAGCCTCGCGCCAGGTTTTCTTCAAGATGTCCTTGCGCTCCACCGCCTGCTGATACCGCCCTTCCAGCAACTGCTCGCGCTTGTCCACCCGCCGTTGCAGACGATCGAACCGGCTCATCGCGCCTCCGTCTTGTGCGTTTCGATCTCGCGATCGTCGTCGTCGTCGTGCCCCAGGCCCAGCCGGCGCAGTTGCCGGCGTGTGGCCGACAAGCGGGTGTATTCGAAGTAACGCAATGCCTGCCAGGCGCCGATGCCGGTCACGATCAGGCTCAGCCCGGCCGCGGCGGACATCGAGGCCAGCCACGACCAGCCCAGCACGCCCTGCAGCAGCGCGATCAATGCGGCCATCAACAGCAACCACGAGGAGGCGCCGAAGATGATCGCCACGCTGACCCACATCAACGCCCGCCCCAGCGCGCTGCGCGCCAGGGCGAGGTCGGCGATCAACAGGCCGCGCAGGGCGCGGCCTGTATCGAGCGCGGCCGAGAGGCCTTCGCGCCCGGCATCGTGGATCTCGCGGAAGGCGTCGTCGAACGGCGGCGGCCCCTGACGGGGCTCGCGGCCAGCGCGCGAACCTTCTTCCGCGTCGCGGTCCATGCCTGGCGTGTCGCTCACGCTTACTTGTCGCCGCTGCGCGCGAGCTTGGCGATGATGAAGCCGGCGGCGAAGGCCACGCCGAAGGAGGCCAGCGGACGCTCGCGCACCAGTTCGGCGGCGCTTTCGATCAGATCGCGGCCTTTATCCATCAGCACATCGACCTGTTCGCGCGCGGCACCGCCGGCGTTCTCGGCTGCGGCGATGCCGGCCAGCGCACTGTCGGCCAGGCCGGACTTGACGTTGGCCTTGCCGATCTTGAGTTCTTCGCCGGCCACGCCGGCGGCGTTGCGGATCGCTTCGCCGGCATCGCTGGCGGCTTGCTTGAGGTGGCTGCCGGCTTCGCCGAGGTTGCTCTTGATGGCGTCAGTCGAGGTAGGGGTCATCGGGTGTTCCTCCGTGCTGCATGAGTGAACCGCTGAACGAGTCCAGGGTCCTAGCGGGTCGTCGAAGGGCCGGACGTTGCCGGCCTTGGACGGGGGTGAGCCGAACGCGCCGGGTAGGGCGCTGAAGTGGAACGATTCGCGGCGATCGGTTGCAGGTCGGATTTCATGCCCACTGCAAACCGATTACTGCCGGGCCGATCTTACCGGCCTGCCGCGCCGCTGCGGTTACTGCATTCGCACATCGCCACCGCCGTTGCCGCGGCGAATGCGCAGGATCAACTGTGCCGGAGTGCGTGTGAAGCTCGCGCGGAAGCCGGGAAGATCGTCGAATTCGCCGCTGCTGGCAGCAAGAATGATGTCGTCCTTGCGTAAATTGTTGGCTTCTGCGCGACTTCCGCGTGTCACGCTTTCCACCACCACGCCCGACAGGCCGGATTGGCGCAGGCGTTCGGGCAGCTCGCCGAAGGTCGCGCCGGTCAGGCGCGGATCCAGTTCGGTACCGGCGATCGACTTGGGTTGTTCGCGCAAACTCGCATTCAGTTGCAGCGGCTGGCCGTCGCGTCGCACGTCCAGCGCGATCTTGCTGCCGATCGATTGCAGGCCTTCGAAATTGCGCAAGGCATCGCGCCCGTCCAGGCGCTGGCCGTTGGCGCCGAGGATCACGTCGCCCGGACGCAGCCCGGCGGCCGCCGCGGCGCTGCCGGCGAACACGCGCGAGACCAGCGCGCCGCGCGGTTCGCCGAGCTTGAGCGCGGCGGCCAGTTGCGGGGTCACGTCCTGCGTCTCCAGACCCAGGGTGCCGCGGCGTACGACGCCGTTGTTGGCGATCAGCTGATCCTTGATGTTGCGCGCCAGATTGACCGGAATCGCGAAGCCCAGGCCGATATTGCCGGCCATGCTGCCCTGCGGGTTGAAGCTGGCGGTGTTGATGCCGATCAACTCGCCGTTGAGATTGACCAGCGCGCCGCCGGAGTTGCCCGGGTTGATCGAGGCGTCGGTCTGGATGAAGTTCTGATAGCCCAGCCCGCGCAGACCGCTGCGGCCGACCGCCGAGACTATCCCTGAGGTGACCGTCTGGCCGATGCCGAACGGATTGCCGACGGCGACCACGAAATCGCCGACCTTGAGCCCGTCGGAATCGGACAGGGCGATCGCGCTGAGGTTCTGCGCCGGGATCCGCATCAGCGCCACGTCGGTGTCGGGGTCCGAGCCGATGAAGTCGGCCTTGACCGTGCGCCCGTCGGCCAAGGTCACCGAGACCTCGTCGGCGCCTTCGATGACGTGGTGGTTGGTCAGCACGTAGCCGTTCTTGGCGTCGATGATGACCCCCGAGCCCAGCGACTCGTTGATCCGCTCCTGCGGGATGTTGGGGAACATGCGGCGGAAGAACGGATCGTTGGCGAAAGGATTGCGGATGCGCACGGTCTGCTTGGTGTGCACGCTGACCACCGCCGGGGTCACCTTCTCCAGCATCGGTGCCAGCGAGGGCAGGGTCTGTCCGCCCACCGAAGCCGGCAGCGCGGCGGTGGTCGGCAGCGGCAACACCGCGGCGGCGGCCGGCGAGGCCTGCGCCGGGGCCTGCAATCCTTCGCGGATCGCGGTGGCGGCGAAGCCGCCGAAGGCAGCGGCCAGGGCAAGAGTCAGCAAGGTCGGCAAGGGGCGCATCGCGTTGCGGTTCCGGGTTGCGTGGATGGGGGCGGAGCGAATGTTCCTGGCGGGCGATGAAGCGGGCGGGCATCGGGCGGGTGCCCGGGTCCGCTTCGCCTTTATTCCAGATCGTGGCGGCGGCCGCTGCGATCAAGCATCGCAGACGACGGTCTTCGACCGCGGCCGCCGAGACAGGTTCAGCGACGCGGGTGGGCAGTGTCGGAGACGGTCGATAAATAAGCGATGAAGTGACTGCGCGCAGGGTCCGCGGTCGTGGCACCGGCGAGGTCGCGATCGCTCATATCGGGCGCTGACGCAACCGCACACCGGATCGACGATCTGTGACAGGACTACGACGCAAAAAGCGTGATAGTCATCAACAAGCCGTTGACTTCCAGGAAAGCCGGGCGTAGCTTGAGTTCCCTGCGGGGCCACAACATCTAGTGGTTGGTTCTGTGGAGGGAGCCCAAGCGTAGGGGTTCAGCTTGGGACGGTCTCAGCGTCTCCTTAGAAGTGAGCGGGCTCATGACGAGAGCGGACGCGAACCTCAAATCATCCAATTCGGCCGCACGCGGCGCGTCTCCAACGCGACCGTGTGCATCGTCGTCGGTGGGGGGCTGACGGCGGCTGGAAATCCCCGCACCGGGCCCCGGCCTGGCGCAGGCTGCAAGACCCGCGACGGTTCCTACACACATGACTCGATACACAACATGTAGGTAAGGAAGTCCGAAGCGGGACACAAATAGATCGTCCCGATTACCGGTTCCACCGATCCACCCGCTGTACCGCGACACCCAGATACACCCCGATTACCTCGTACAAAAAAGAAACCACCGGCGGCGGGCGCAACCCAACGGCCCGCCGCCAATAGAACGGAGACGAAACAGGCATGAGCACCGTGCGCCTCGAGGCGGTCAAGAATCCGGCGGCAGAGCAAGAGATCGCCCTGCAGCCCGCGTCCCAGGACATCTGGGACAAGAAGTACCGCCTCAAGACCAAGAGCGGCGAAGCGGTAGACGCCGATATCGACGGCACCTATCTGCGAGTCGCCCGCGCTCTGGCCGACGCCGAGCCCAACGCCGAGAAGCAGCAGTACTGGTACGAGCGCTTCGCCTGGGCGCTGCGCCGCGGCGCGATCCCGGCCGGCCGCATCACCTCCAACGCGGGCGCGCTCGAGCACAAGCCGGCGACCTCGACGATCAACTGCACCGTCTCGGGCACCATCGAAGACTCGATGGACGGCATCCTCGAGAAGGTCCACGAAGCTGGCCTGACCCTCAAGGCGGGTTGCGGCATCGGTTACGAATTCAGCACCCTGCGGCCCCGCGGCGCCTTCGTCGCCGGCGCGGGCGCGTATACCTCCGGTCCGATGTCCTTCATGGATATCTACGACAAGATGTGCTTCACCGTGTCCTCGGCCGGCGGCCGTCGCGGTGCCCAGATGGGCACCTTCGACGTCAGCCACCCCGACGTGAAGGACTTCATCCGCGCCAAGCGCGAAGACGGCCGCCTGCGCCAGTTCAACCTGTCGCTGCTGATCACCGACGGCTTCATGGAAGCGGTCAAGTCAGACGCCGACTGGCCGCTGGTGTTCCCGGTCAACACCAAGGAACGCGGCGACGTCGATCTGGACAACGCCGAGCAAGTGATCTGGCGCGAATGGCCGACCGCGCGCAACTACATCGCGCGCGAAGACGGCCTGGTCGCCTGCAAGATCTACGGCCACATCCGCGCGCGGCACCTGTGGGACATGATCATGGTCTCGACGTACGACTACGCCGAGCCCGGATTCATCCTGATCGACCGCGTCAACGAGATGAACAACAACTGGTGGTGCGAGACCATCCGCGCGACCAACCCCTGCGGCGAGCAGCCGCTGCCCCCGTACGGCGCCTGCCTGCTGGGTTCGGTCAACCTGACCAAGTTCGTGCGCAACGCCTTCACCGACCGGGCCGAGTTCGACTGGGAGGAATACAAGGAAGTCGTGCGCGTGTTCACCCGCATGCTCGACAACGTGGTCGAGGTCAACGGCCTGCCGCTGCAGCGGCAGCGCGACGAGATCGTGCGCAAGCGCCGCCACGGCATGGGCTTCCTCGGCCTGGGCAGCACGGTGACCATGCTGCGGATGAAGTACGGCTCGGCCGAATCCTGCGAGTTCACCGAGCGCATCGCTCGCGAGATGGCCGTGGCCGGCTGGGAAATGGGCCTGGCGCTGTCCAAGGAGAAGGGCGCGGCCCCGATCATGGAAGAGCGCTTCGAGGTCACCGCCGAGATGCTGCGCAAGCGTCCGGAAATGAAGGCCGATGGCTGGAAGATCGGCCAGGACATCCCGGGCAAGGTGTTGCACGCCAAGTACTCGCGCTATATGCAGCGGGTGGCCGAAGTCGCCCCCGAGCTGGTCGAGGAACTGGCCGACATCGGCGCGCGCTTCACCCACCACAGCTCGATCGCGCCGACCGGCACCATTTCGCTGTCGCTGGCCAACAACGCTTCCAACGGCATCGAGCCGTCCTTCGCCCATCACTACAGCCGCAACGTGATCCGCGAAGGCAAGAAGTCCAAGGAAAAGGTCGACGTCTATTCCTTCGAGCTGCTGGCCTACCGCGAGCTGATCAACGCCAAGGCCATGCCGTTCAGCGAGGAGGCCGAGTCCAAGCTGCCGGACTACTTCATCTCCGCCGACGATATTTCCCCGAAGGAACACGTCGACGTCCAAGCCGCCGCGCAGAAGTGGGTCGACAGCTCGATTTCCAAGACCGCGAACGTCCCCACGGACTACCCGTACGAGGACTTCAAGGACATCTACCGCTACGCCCACGAGCAAGGCCTGAAGGGCTGCACCACCTTCCGCTTCAATCCGGCCGCCTTCCAGGGCGTGCTGGTCAAGGAAGCGGATCTGGAGAACACCACCTACCGCTTCGAGCTCGAAGACGGCAGCGTGCTGGAGGTCAAGGGCAACGAGCAGATCGAATACGACGGCGAGATGCATACCGCCGCCAACCTGTTCGACGCCCTGAAAGAAGGGTATTACGGCAAGTTCTGACGGCGCGCGAGCCGCCTCGCCCCGGACGTCGGATCGACTCCGGGGCCGACGCGGCCCGACCCGCCGCATTCAGCGTCACGGCCCGGCGACCGTCTTCGCCGCCGTCGGAATCCGGGCCGGTTCCGCGCGCGGAACCCGGCGATCGGGCCAGTCCCGACGCGCTGACAACCGCGACGAATCTCCCGGATGCGAACCGGTATGAGCGGCCACTGTTTTTCTCGCGCGCCGCGGGTATAGCATCACTCCGGCAACACCCCGATTGCTGCACGTAGCCACGCGTACCGCCATTAGAAATCGCCCACCAGGAGGGCATCATGAGCAACGGTAATGGAGTGACGGCAACCTTGACCCAGGCCGCCGAGAACGTGAAAGAAACCGCGTCCAACATCGGCGGCGCAATTGCGACCCGCGCCGAAGAAGCCGTGGCCTCGGTCAAGAAGACCGCGACCAAGGCGCGCAAGGCCGCCAAGAAGGCGGTCGGCACGGCGAAGAAGAAGCTCGCCGCCGCCAGCGCCAAGGCCAAGAAGGAAGCTTCGGCGCTGAAGGCCAGGGCCACCGGCAAGAAGCCGGCCAAGAAGGCCGCGAAGAAGGCCGCCAAGAAAGCCGCGCCGAAGAAAGCCGCCAAGAAAGCGGTGAAGTCGGCCAAGAAAGCAGTCAAGGCGGTGAAGAAGACCGCCAAGAAAGCCGCCAAGAAAGTAGCGGCCAAGAAGGCGCCGGCGAAGAAGGCCGCCAAGAAAGCCGTGAAGAAGGCCGCCGCCAAGAAGGCGACCAAGAAGGCACCGGCGAAGAAAGCTGCAAAGAAGGCCGCGAAGAAGAAAGCCTGACCGCGACCGACCTGTTCCCTCTCCCGTTCGCGGGAGAGGGTTAGGGTGAGGTCCGCTGCAGGCGCGCCGCACCCCTTAGCAAGCTCCAGTCTCACCCCACACAAGAACAAGCACCGCAGCAGGAGTCGGGCCCATGGCCGTCAAGATCGAAAAGAAAATCAAGGGCTACAGCGTCGTCACCCCGGAAGACAAGGCCAAGGAGGCCGCAAAAGCAGCCGCAGCCAGCGTGTCGGCCGTGAAAGCAGAAGAACTTGCGGTCGACAACGTCATCCAGATGCACGAACGCATCGAGCGTCCCGAGATCCTGATCGGCTCGACCTACAAGATCAAATCGCCGCTGTTCGAGCACGCGTTGTACGTGACCATCAACGACATCGTGCTCAACGCCGGCACCGAACACGAATTGCGCCGTCCGTTCGAGATATTCATAAACTCCAAGAACATGGACCACTTCCAGTGGATCGTTGCGCTCACGCGCATCATGTCGGCGGTGTTCCGCAAGGGCGGCGACGTGACCTTCCTGGTCGACGAGATGAAAGCCGTGTTCGACCCGCGCGGCGGGTACTTCAAAGCGGGTGGGGTTTACATGCCCTCGTTGGTCGCCGAGATGGGCGCCATCGTCGAAGACCACCTCAAGTCGATCGGCATGATCCACGACCCGGAAATCAGCGACGCGCAGCGCGCGCTGATCGCCGAGAAGCGCGCCGCCTACGAGCAGCGCGGCGCAAAAAAAAACTCTGAAGTGACCTCGTCGGCCACGATCACCGTGGTCGGGCCGCGCAACGAAGACGTCACGGTCACCGGCGATGGCGCCTCGTTCCCGCCCTCGGCCACGGTCTGCCACAAGTGCAGCACCAAGGCGCTGGTGTTGATGGACGGCTGCGCGACCTGCTTGAACTGCGGGTATTCCAAGTGCGGTTGAGGCAGGGCTTAGGTGAGCGATGGACCGCAAAGTTGTTGCCAGCCTCCACGCGACCTAGTCGCCGACTCAAGCGGCCGTTCGACTATTCATGTCCGCATTCGGCCAGTAGCAGCCGCTCGAACACGTCCCGAACCAATCCCTTCATCAGCGCTAATTTGTAACGGGTCATAGGTAAGGGCATTGCTCCGGAAAGCGCCTGGTTGGCCATCTCTGCGATGGTTGACTGGTTAACCGGCGCGCCCTGTGCGGCAGCTTCTGCAGCGAACAAGCGAAGCGGCACTGGCGCTACGCCGCCTGCTACAAGGCGAAGCAGTTCAAACGACCCGTCGGAGATTGTCGCGCGCGCCACGATCTCGACCAACGGCCATTCCGCGCGGCTGCGGCTGATCGCACGCTTGTAGAGTGCACGTTCGTTCGCGAGCGGAGGAGGCAGGTGTACGCTTTTGATGATCTCCCCGGGCTGAAGCAGATTGTCGACGAGGCCGTTGGAGCCGTCGCCCAATAGGTCGGTTATGGCGAGCATCGCTCTTAGATTGGTCATGACCGTTGCGTCGTAGGCCAGCAGCGCCGCCGCCAGTGTCGAAGGATGTGGCGCCACGCAGGGCCCAAGGTCGAACGCGACGCCATACAGATGATTGCCCGCGCGCGCGGGGCAAATCGGGTCGCCTTTCTTGAGGCACATCGTCTGCGGATTGCGGTAATACCAACAGCGGGAGCGCTGGGCGAGGTTGCCGCCAACGGTCGCCACGTGCCGGATTTGCGGAGTCGCAAGACCCTTGGCGGCGCCTGCAAGGCCCGGATAGGCGTCTGCAACCCTCGGATCGTTCGCTACTTCGGCGATACTTGTGAGAGCGCCGATGCGTGCAGCGCCACTGTCGTCCCAAGCAACTCCCTTCATGTCCGGCGACGACTGCACATCGATCAACCGGCCGCGCGAGACCCCGCTTCGCCGACGCTCAGAAAGATCTGTGCCGGCGGCCCGAAGTTCCGCCGGTTGTTCGGCGGTTATCGCCCGCGCCCGCGCATTCATGCCGCTGTCCTCAACATTGCGACAAGTCGATCGGGCCGAATGGGCGCTTGCTGCGGTCTGACGCCAATCGCATGGCGGATCGCATTGGCGATCGCGGCGGATGTTGGCACGGTGCCCACTTCGCCCAATCCGATGCCCCCACCAGGAACATGTTCGAAGCCGCCCTCATCGAAGTGGACCTCGATCATCGGCGTGTCCGAGATTCCGGGAATGCGATACTCCTCAAGATTGGTCGTCAGGATATCTCCTGTCTTGTCGTCGATCTCGCGACCTTCATAGAGCGCGTAACCAATGCCCTGGATCACGGCGCCGGCGACCTGACTACGCGCGAGTACGGGCGCAATGATCCTTCCGACTGCGATGCCGACCCGGACATCGAGTACACGGACATGGCCGAGCCAGGTATCGACCTCGACCTCAACCATTTGTACTGAACTCGGCACCCCGGCTCCGATCACGCGATGCGAAGCATGGCGCAGCATCCAGCCGAACACTGAACCCATGACGCCTCGCAACGGAGAGCGAACACCAGGTGCCGTCTGCGTGCTGTCTTCCGGACGCTCGGCTGAAACGCGCATGTCAGACGAAGCAGCAATCAATTCTCGCCAAAGTACATTCGAGCTTGTGACTGGCGTATGCCTTGTCTTCTGCTCGATCGCGGCTTTAAGCTTCTTAACCGCCAGCAGTATCGATGGAACAATTGAGGCTGTTGTCCTGCTGCCGCCAGACCCCGGTCCCTCGGGAAGTCGTGAGTCTCCGATGCGGACTTCGATCTCGGCGGGATCGAGCCCAAACTCGCGCGCAACCGTATTGGCGATCACCGTGCGAATGCCTTGACCCATGTCTTGCACGGCGGTACTGGCGACGATACGGCCGCTCTTAATCCCAAGTTGCACCTTGGAGCCAGGCTGCCAGATATAGAGCCAGGAGCCGGTGGCGACTCCCACGCCGCGTCGATAGCGGCCAGTCTTCGGCGTCTTGGAAGCGTTGCGCCACAGGTCGAGACTCGCCGCCCAATCATAGAGACGCTGGCGGTTGGGATCGGGATCCCAACGCTTACGCAGCGCGATTGGATCGACGTTCAAACGTAGCGCCGCCTCATCGACCGCCTGCTCGAGCGCGAAGGCCATCTGCGGTCCACCTGGCGCACGAAACGGCGCGCCAGGCGGCAGATGACTGATGACGTCATGGTCGACAAGATGCTTGAGTCTGCTCGGGTAGATGAAGCGAGCCAGCATGGCGACCGTTGAATTCACCGACGTTCCGGTATCGGCATAAGCCGCCATCGAGAGCGCTTTCAGCTTGCCGTCCTGCGATGGCAGCAGCGCGATCGCGATCTGCGAGGCGGGTCGGTAGCCGGTGACGGTGAGCTCTTCGTGTCGGTCATAGACGACCCGAACCGGCGCACTGGCTTCGCGGGACAGCGCTACGGCCGCGATGGTCTCCATGCCGACGGTCGATTTCGACCCGAACCCTCCGCCGACATGCTCAGCGATGATGCGCACGTTCTCCGTTTTGAGCTTAAACCGCTTGGCGATGCGATCCTTCAACTCGAACACGGCTTGGGTGGAGGCGTGAACTGTGAGCTGATCGCCGTCGAAGTGTGCGACGGTCGCATGAGGCTCCAGGCAAGTATGTGATTGCGTAGCGGTGCGGAAGATAGTCTCGACGAGCAGCGGGTCTTGCGCGTCGCGTGCAGTCTGAATTGCGCCAGCGACTTCCTTAGCTCCCCGCGCAGCCGCGCGCCGTCGCATCTTCATTTGCCAAGCCGCCGGAACGTCCGCACCTTCCGACACATTGCCCGGCGTCTTGTGCGATCCGGCAAACACGATCCTCGCATCCGGCTTGCGCTCCGCATCGAACCCCACAACCGCAGGCAAGCTCTCGCTGACAATGCGGATGGCCGCGAGGGCCTCTTGCGCGGTCTTGCGATCTTTCGCGGCGACAGCCGCGATCGGCTCGCCAACAAAGCTGATGATACGGTCGTCGCCAAGCAGCGAGACAGCCGCCGCCACGCCCGGAATCGCAAGCGCAGGCTTCAGGTCGAGATGATCGATGCGAGCGTGCGCCGAGCGCGAGCGAAGGATGAGTCCTTCGAGTCGTCCTTCACAATCGATGTCTGCGGTGTATTTCGCAGCACCAGTCACTTTTTCGCGTGCCTCGATGCGCGGCGAGGCGATCGCGTCCCCGTCGAAGTCTCCGGTGCAGGCCTGCGCGACCGCGCGCAGGATGTTGTCGTAGGCGCCGCACCGGCACAAGTGACCGGACAGCGCCGCTGCGATCTCATCCCGCGCGGGGGTTGCATTAGCCTGCGTATGCCGCCACTTATCGTGAAAGGCCGCGGCTTCGACGATGAATCCCGGCGTGCAGAACCCGCATTGCAGGGCATCGAGGGCCATGAACGCCTTTTGCACTGGATGCAACTTCCGCGCGCCGATGCCCTCGACGGTCACGACGGATTTGCCCACCGCCGCGTTGACCGGCATCAGGCAGCTCACCACCGGAACGCCATCGAGCAGCACAGTGCAGGCGCCGCAAACGCCAGAGCCGCAAACGAGTTTGGTACCGGTAAGTTTGAGATCATCGCGCAGCACATCGACAAGCAAGGCATCTGGGTCGTCAGACACCGTCTCGACGCGGCCATTGATGGTCAGCGCGTTCATTGCCGATCTCTGAATCCCATGCGTACGGGAAGTGGCAGTTTTTTTTGGCGCGAGACCTGCTTTCGCGCGGTTACCACCCGCCACCAACGTACGCACCATGATGTCGCCCTGGGCTGGAACGCATTGGCGAAGCGATTGGACAGAATGCTCATCGGCTAGGCGCCGTGCTCTGCGAGCCGCCACGGCGAATGATCGTGCTGGTCAGATCGGCGTGTTTGGAGACGCGCTTGGAAAACCTGCGACCCAAAGCGGGAAAGCGATCAATCCACTTCAGCGCGCGTGGGTAAAAGGCAAAGCCCGATTTTCCTGCCTCCACCGCGCTGACGATCGCGTCGGCTGCCTTCTCTGCCGAACCGAGTCCTGCCGGACCATCAAGCCAGTGCTCGACGCCCGCGATCTGCCGGACCTCTCGTGAGGCTGCGGTGTCGATCGCGCCGAAATCGAGTTCGACTACGCGCACGCCGCGCGGGCCAAGTTCCAGCGACATCATGGTAGACAGGGCCGCCAGCGCTGCGCGGGACGACGAATAGTGTCCAAGGTGCGGAAAAGCGGACACACGAGCCATCGAACCGATATTGACGATAACGCCCTCGCCGCGCTCGACCATGGCAGGGGCAAGGCCCGCGATAAGCGCAAGCGGACTCCAGACATTGGTTTCTAACTGGACGCGCGCTTCGTCACAGTCACCAACGACCCAAGTGAGTCCTTGCATCGTGGTGCCGGCGTTATTGATCAGGATGTCGACGCCGCCCAAGGCGTTCATTGCCTCCTGAGCAAGGCGGTCGGCCTCGCCGCGCTGACCGAGATCGGCCGGCAGCACGTGCGGCACGGTGCCGCCTTCGCGAGCGATCTCCGCCGCCAGGGCTTGAAGTCGCTCCTCCCGGCGCGCCGACAGGGCCAGGACCGCACCGGCCTTCGCCAACTTCTTTGCGGCGGCCCAACCGACACCGCCGGAAGCACCCGTCAGGAGAATGCGTTTTCCTTTCAGATTCATGAGCTTCGTTCTTCCACGAGGTCAATGGCATGGCGTGTTGCCGCGATGGGCCGCGGAGCCTATGATTACTTCTAACGACAGCGATCACTGTCGTTACTTGCGACAGTGATCGCTGTCGTTTGTAATGTCAAGTACTCGGAGCTTTCAGATGCGGACGTGGGCCAACGACGACCCCAAGGCGGCCTTGATGACCCGCAAGCGCGCGCAGATCGTCGAGGCCGCATTGAAGGCATTCCTCAACCACGGCTACGCGGAAAGTTCAGTCAACAAGATCGCCGATGCGGCCGGGGTTTCGATCAAGACGCTCTACCGCCATTTCGAGACCAAAGACGAACTCTTCAGCGCGGTGATGCAATTGGCTTGCTCGCGCCGACTCCCTGGCGCAGAAGGTTCCGAGTCGGGCCCGGACAACGCGGCTGATCCTGCCTGGTACGCCGAACGTCCCCAGGTCGCGCTGGTGCTCGCCGGCGAGGACTATTTGCGGCATGCCCTGTCAGAGGAACAACTCGCGATCTATCGCGTGGTCACGCGCGATGGGCACCGGTTTCCGGAACTAAGGCAGCGCTACCGTAAGGAAATCGTTGGCCACCAAGCCGTGTTGTTCGCCACCTATATTGGTCGGTGGCAGCCGTCGATGGGTTGGACGGTCGCTGACAAATACGGCGCCGCCGCCGCGTTTGGCGGCTTGCTGAAAGCAGCCTTCTTCGATGATGCGGTACAAGGTGGCCGCAAACCCACAGAAGAGGAGATATCCCAGTGCGCGCGGCGCGCGGCGGCGTGCGTGTTGAACTTGCTCGAAGCGGGGTTGCTGTAGGGAAGGTCCTAAAAACTTCCAACGCTCCCTAAAAGCGAGCTATGGGCTCGTGCTTGAAGAAGACAATCCGCGACGCTACTTCAGCATACCCTCCCTAAGCCCGGCCGCAGGCGCGTATGAACTATTCGTGGGGATCTGTACCGGACGTCGCAGCATGCCGCGAGTCCCTGTTAACCCGTCGCACCTGTAGCCAGATTAGTGACGTAGCGGCGAATCGATTCGGTCTTTCCGTTCGCCACGCAATGCCCGGTGGTCTCGCCACCGAGCTCAGTCAACAGCACGTTGCGAAACCAGTAGATCGCACGCTCCGCGTCGCCGCCGTTTGAATCCAGAAGTATGGCACTCACGCTGACCGAGTTCCGCATGTAGTCCTGCAGCTTCTCCGACTCTGGAGCGCGCAGGAGGGCCGTGCGATGCACGTGCGCAAGGTCGGCCAGACGTCGCACACTGATGCGCAGGCGTTCGGCGTAGGCCTTCGGAAATGATCGAGCTTTCACGCAGGCCTTCAGCGAAACGGGTTGAGTCTTCTCGCAGCACGGCACTCATGCGCCCGCTCTATGTAGAAAATATGATGCAATCACGATGCTCTCATGTGGGGGGCCAATCTGTCCCTGCCGTGCCGCTAAGTCGTTGAATCAGAAGGCGCTGGCCAGCGAACAGGTGAGAGTAGCGCTTTATGCGTAACCGTTGATGCGGAACTAGTGCCTTTTGCGGGCCTGGTACTAGAAGATCAGATGAGCGCGCATGTGTCATACGCTGTTGGTACGGGCTCATGATCAGCGCCTTACGGGCGAACCCACAGAAGTCCGGCGCCCCGGCTCAATCGGATTACCTGATCGGACTTCTCAAGGTCGGATTCTTATCGACGCGGGCAGGCGGTAAAAAATAAGTGCAGCACGTAAAGTCGTCGAGCGCAATCAGGCGCGCTGGCTCAAACGCAGTCCTACATGGCCGCGGCGACAAGACTCTGGTCTTCCTCGACAAGTAGTCATTGGTTCGATTGGTTGACGAGGACAGCCGCTCTTGAAGAGTCAACAGATACCGGATGACATAAGTGGGAAGAAGCGGGTCAAAATTGCCAGTAGGCATGACCCTTTCTATAGCGATCCCCAACGCCATGCTTCACGCAAACGCTCGATCAGGTAGTCAATGAACGTCCGCACGCGTGGTGTTAGATGGCGGTTGTGCGGATAGATCGCATGCAGCGGCGCGGCCGGTATGGAATATGTTGGCAACACGCGCCGCAACCGCCCAGCAATGATGTCGTCGCCTACGTCCCAGATCGATTTCAGCGCGATGCCGGCGCCCTGGAGTGCCCAGTGATGGGCCGCGCCACCATCGTTGGTGATCAGCGAACCTGTCACGCGCACCGCGGTGTTGTCGTTTCCTTCGAATCGCCACTCGGCGCGTGGCTGATCGCCGATCAGGATGCAATGGTGCTTGAGCAAGTCGCTTGGGGAAGCGGGGTCGCCGTGCTTTTCCAGATACGCGGGCGTTGCGCACAGCACACGATAGTTCGGCGCCAATGGGCGTGCGACCAACGAAGAGTCGGCCAGGCTGCCGAAGCGTACGGCCATGTCGAGACCGCTATCGAGCAGGTTCACTACGGTATCGGTGAGTTCCAGTTGCACCGAAAGTTGAGGGTGTTCTTGCTGGAAATCCGCAACGATCGGCGCGATCCATTGCCGGCCGAGATCGTTCGGTGCGGTGAGCCGTAGCAATCCATCCACGCTCTGGCGCCGCCGCGACATCAAAGCCTCGGCTTGCTCGACCTCGGCCAGGATGCGCAACACTTGGGCGTGGAACAGCGCCCCTTCTTCGGTCAGGGTCTGCCGACGCGTCGTGCGTTGAATCAGGCGTACGCCGAGACTCGTCTCCAACTGGGACAAGCGTTTACTGACCACCGCTAGCGACAGATCCAGTTCGCGGGCGGCTTCGGACAAGCTGCCGGCGGACACGATGCGCGCAAAGACCACGAGACTCGACAGGTTGTCGATCATGGCGGGCCCTATTCTCAATATTTCAGAAAGTATTCTTTCGCTTTGGCAGCGTATTTCATACCGAAAGGGAAAGCCACAATCGCGATCAACCGGCGAATCGCGTTCGACCGGACATCCAACCCTGCCTTATCGAACGGAGAATCCCCATGTCGTTGTCGCCCGCCCACCTGGCCCGTAGAAGTTTCTGGCTGCCTGTTTTCCTGGCCGCTGCGATGGCGACGCCCGCCTTCGCCGCAACCGATCCACTGGTACAGCCCGGTACCGTGATCGTGGACCATAGCCTGCCCAAGACGCAGGTCGCCGCCCAGCTATTGGCCGCGCGCCGCTACGGCACCTTCTGGAACAATGGAGCTGAAGCGCTCGCTCGCGCCGCGCTTGCGCCTGATTTCAAGGATTCCACGCTGCCGCCAGGCCGTGCGCAAGGTATCGCCGGGCCGCTAGCGGCATCCAAAATGATGCATGCGGCCGTGCCCGACCTGCGCTGTGAGATCAAGCAGATGATGGTGGTCGGCGACCGGGTCGTTTCTCATCTGCGCTTTACCGGCCACTTCAGCGGCCAGTTGAAGGGTGTCCAAGGCAAAGGACAGCCGATCGATTTCATCGCGACGGATATCTATCGAATCGTCGACGGGCGCATCGCCGAGAACTGGCATCTCGAAGACAATTTGACGTTCATGCAGCAAGTCGATCTGGTCGCCAAATAGAAGGGGATCGTAAGAAGAAAGCGCCAGCTCACGCTGGCGCTCCTCCGGCGACGAGCAAGTGCTGGCCGCTTACGAACGACGCCAAGTGTCCAGCCAGATATTCGGCGGCGTCGGCCACATCCTCCATCGTGCCCATGCGCTGAATCGGCCGGAAGGACTTGATGAAATCGCGGAATTCCGCGTTGACGCCTTCGCTGAAGACGCCCGCGCCTTCGATGGCGGTGGGCAGGATCGAATTGGCGGTCACGCCGCGGTGTCCGATTTCCTTGGCCAACACCTCGATCAGGAACTGCGCCGCGATCTTGCTGCCGCCATACAGGCCGCGTCCGGGCAACGGGTAGGCGGTATTGCTCGACCCCACGTAGATGATGCGTCCATGATCGGCGATCAGTCGTGCGGCGGCCTGCAAGGTGAAGAACGCGCCCTTGGTGTTGATGCCGAACAGACGATCGAAATCGGCTTCGGTGAAGTCGATGATCGGCTGGCCGACGAGCTCCACGCCGGCGTTGGCGACCACGATGTCCAGCGCACTGAAGCGCTCCAATGTTTCGCCGAACAAGCGCTCGATGTCGCCGACTTTCGATACGTCGGCCTGCACGGCGATGGCTTTCGCACCCAGCCGTTCGATAGACGCGACGGTATCCAGCGCGCTTTTAGAATCCGATTGATAGTTGACGACGACGTTCGCGCCCAACGCGCCGTAGCGTTCGGCGATGGCCTTGCCGAGGCCACGCGCTGAACCGGTGACGAGCGCGACTTTGTTCTTTAGATCGGTCATGAGATGTTTCTCCGGGCATGCGCACTCATGCCGCGAGAGCGGCACGAGTCGACGAGTGCTATGTGCGCGGTTGTGCCGGCGAGCCGAGCCTGCGAGGGCTCGGCGCATTACTGAGTGCCGGTAGTGCCCCGCGGCTGTCGATCTCAGGCCGAGGCCGGAAGATCGGTCGAGGACGCGGTGTCCTTCTGCGCTTCGACCTCGTTCAAACGCTCGGTCAGCGCCTTGTGGATCGCAGCGAACGAGTCGCTGCCCAACACCAAGCGCTTGGGCGCGGGCGTCTGTTCAACGCTGGCGATCATCGCGCTGGCCATCTTGGCCGGATCGCCGTTGGGCAGGCGCGTGGTGTCCTGCAGGATCGTGCGCACCATGCCGGCCGGCGTGCCCGCATAGGCATCGTTCTGGGCCGAACCGATTTGGGCGCTGCCGGAGCGGAACTGTGTGCGCGCACCACCGGGCTCGACGATGGTCACGCCGATGCCGAACGGCGCGAGTTCCTGCGCCATCGAATCGAAGAAGCCTTCCATGCCCCACTTGCTGGCGTGATAGAGCGAGGCGCCGGCGTGGGTGGCCTGGCCGCCATAGGTCGACAGCGCGAGGATGCGGCCGCCGCCCTGCGCGCGCAGATGCGGAAGCGCCGCGCGCACGACCTGGATCGGTCCGACCAGGTTGGTGTTGATCTGGTGGACGATCTGATCGTCGCTCAGTTCTTCGGCCGCGCCGAACAGGCCGTAGCCGGCGTTGTTGACCACCACGTCGATCTTGCCCAGGTCGGCGAAGGCTTGATTGACGACACGATGGATGGCCGGCGTATCAGTCACGTCGAGCTGTGCCAGCCACAGCCGGTCGCCGTACTGGGCCTGCAAGTCGTCCATCGACTCCAAGTTGCGGACGGTCCCGGCGACGCGGTCGCCGCGGGCCAGCAGTTGTTCGGTCATATGGCGGCCGAAGCCGCTGTTCACGCCAGTGATTAGCCAGGTGCGCTGTGTCATCTCGGGATCCTCGAAAGTGAATGGACCGGCTAACTAACTAGACGGTTAGATGTAGGTTGCGCCTATCTAACCGGTTAGTCAAGTGCTAGAATGCAGGCATTACGGACTGGTTGGGAGCGATTAATGCGGAACGCCGAAGCCTCACGCGAGCGGATACTGGAGGCGGCCATGGCGGAGTTTTCCGCCTATGGCATCGCCGGGGCTCGGGTCGATCGGATCGCCAAGACGGCTGGGTGCAACAAGAACCTGATTTACATCTATTTCGAGAGCAAGGAAGCGCTGTTCACCACGATTCTGCGCAAGCACCTGACCCGGGTTTACGAGGAGCTCGCGTTCGCGCCCGATGATCTGCCGGGTTATGCGGAACGAGTATTCGACTTCGCGTTAGCCAATCCCGATCTGATGCGGCTGATGGCCTGGTCTGGCCTGGAGCAGCCGCCCGAAGGCATGCCCGAGCGTGGCGCGTCGCGGGACGGAAAGGTGGCTGCGCTGGAGCAAGAGCAACTCGAAGGCCGGGCGGGTAACGCGTTCCCGGCCGGCTTTCTGCTGACCACGGTGATGACCCTGGCCACCGCCTGGTCGGCGGCCAATCCGTTCGGACCGTCGTTCGATCCGCAGGCGAGCACCGATCCTGAGACCTTGCGCAAGAACATCGGCAGAGCGGTGCGGTTGCTGGTGCAGGCTGACGAGCCTGACGCCTGATCGGTCAGGTCAGGCTTGGATCACTTCTTCGGTTTGGATGCCCTGAGCGGCTTTCGGCGGCCGATGCCGATCCCGTCGCTTGTCGCAGCGTTGAACTCATGGATGAGATCGATGAAAGCGCGCAGTCCGGCGGGAATGTGTCTGCGTCCCGAGTAGTAGAGACACAATCCGGCGAACGAAATCATGCACTCGTCCAGGACCCGCACGAGTCGCCCGCTCGCGACATCTGCCTCGATATACCACTCGGCGACCTGCGCCAAGCCGAGTCCCTGTCGCGCCGCTTCCAGCATCAGAATCGGCGCATCCAGGATCAAATTGCCGGGCACGTCGATGGTCTGCAGGTCGCCTTGCACCATGAACTCCCATGGCGATGGCGCACCGCTGGGGAGCCGGGCGCGGATGCATTGGTGCGCGGACAGATCGGCGAGCGAACGCGGCGGCCGATGCTGGACGAAGTAATCAGGCGCCCCGACCACCGCCATGCGCAGGTCCGATCCTATCGGCACGCGAATCATGTCGCGGGGTACGAGTTCGCCGACGCGAATACCGACGTCGAATCCTTCCGCGACGATATCGACCATGCGCCCCTCGGTGACGATATCGATCGTCATCGTCGGATAGCGGCGCAGGAATTCGAGCACGATCGGCTGGAAGATCATGCATGCCGCGCCGAGTGAGCTATTGATCCGGATGCTGCCGCTGGGCGTGGAGCGATGGTCGTTGATCGCGCTCATCGCGCTTTGAATCTGCGCGAACGCCGGCCCGACCTGGGCCAGGAATTCATGGCCGGCTTCGGTCAGCGACACGCTGCGGGTGGTTCGATGAAACAGACGCACGCCCAGACGCGCTTCCAGCCCGGCCACGGCGTTGCTGAGCGCGGAGGTGGACATATCCAGCTCCACGGCCGCGGCGCGAAAACTATGCCGCCGCGCCACCGCGAGCACCGCCTCGAACTCAATCAGGCCCGTCTTGTACATTGTCCATCATTCCAGGATGACGCATTCTTGTTTATGCGTCTTATCAAGATAATAGCGTGCCCATAGACTGCCTGCGACCCCGGGAATTCCGGACCCGATCGGAGCAGTCCCATGTACCACCTCTCTCAGGCTTATATCGACGGCGCCTTCGTGCCGGTGCAAGGCACCGAGGTCGTCGACATCATCAACCCGGCCACCGAGCAAGTGATCGGCACCGTCACTCTGGGTAACCGGGACGACGTGCGCCGGGCGATCGCCGCCGCTCAGCGCGCCCAGTCCGCTTTCGGACGTACGACCAAGCAAGAACGCATCGACATGCTCCGCCGGCTGCAGGCGGCGGTCCTGGCGCGCACGGACGACATCCGCGAAGCGACCATCGACGAGTACGGCGGCCCGCTGTCGCGCTCCCAGTGGGTCAGCGAGTACGCCTCGCAATGCTTCGCCACTGCAGTGAAGACACTCGAGTCCTATGAATTCACTCGCCAAGTGGGCGACGCCACCGTGGTCATGGAGCCGGTCGGTGTCGCCGCGCTGATGACGCCCTGGAACAGCACCGCCGGTTCGATCTGCAGCAAACTGGCCAGCGCGGTCGCCGCCGGCTGCGCGAGTGTGATCAAGCCCAGCGAGTTGAGCCCGATCCAGACCCACGTCATCGCGCAGGCGATTCACGAAGCAGGCTTGCCGCCCGGCGTGGTCAATATCGTGATCGGTCGCGGCGCGGATGTCGGCGCTGAAATCAGTACCAACCCGGGCATCGCCAAGATTTCCTTCACCGGCTCCACGCCTACCGGCAAGGCGATCCTGCGCGCCGGGGCAGAGACGATGAAGCGCGTGAGTCTGGCGCTCACCGGAAAATCCGCGACCGTCATCCTGGATGACGCGGATTTCAACGATGCCATCCCGAAGGCATTGAGCGCGGGCTTTCTCAACAACGGCCAAGCCTGCATCGCGGGCACCCGCATTCTGGTGCCGCGTGCTCGACTTGCCGAGGCCGTCGGGCTCGTAAAATCCACGGTCGCCAGCCTGCAAGTAGGCGATCCGCGCGCTCCGACGACGGTGATCGGGCCCTTGGTCAGCCAGGCCCAGTACGACCGCATCCAGCATTTCATTCGTGCTGGATTGGAGGAAGGCGCCACCCTCATTGCCGGCGGCGAAGGCCGCCCGGAGCGGTTCACGCGCGGATATTTCGTCAAACCGACGGTGTTCGTCGACGTGCGTAACGATATGGAAATCGCGCGGGAGGAAATCTTCGGGCCGGTGCTGTGCTTGCTGACCTACGAAAATGAAGACGAGGCCGTGCGCATTGCCAATGATTCGGCCTACGGATTGCAGGCCTATGTGTTTTCCTCCGATGTCGAACGCGCGCGCCGGATCGCATCCCGGTTGGAAGCCGGCGGCGTGATGATCAACGCGCTCAAGCACGAACTCACCGCACCGTTCGGTGGATTCAAACAATCCGGTCTGGGCCGGGAGTACGGCACCGCTGGCTTGGAGGCCTTCCTCGAAGCCAAAACCATCGTTTCGGCGTGAGCGACCACCGATACGCATTGGTGTCCAAGCAAACCTAAAGCCATTCGTTTCTCCGCTCTGCCGGCATGGCCGGACAGTGCAGAGATCTCACGCATTGAATCATTATTGGATGAAAACGCACATGAACAATCTGGCGAACAAAGTCTCCATCGTCACTGGCGCTTCGAAAGGCATCGGTGCCGCCATAGCCAAAGGCCTGGCCGAGAACGGCGCGGCCGTCGTGGTCAATTACGCAAGCGACAGGGCCGGCGCCGATCAAGTCGTCGCGCAGATCATCGAAGGCGGCGGGAAGGCCCGGGCGATCCAAGCCGACGTATCGAAGAGAGAAGACGTACTTCGCCTGTTCAAGCAAGCCAACGACGCCTTCGGCACGGTGAACGTCCTGGTCAATAACGCAGGCGTGTTTGCGCCCGGCCCGCTGGAGACGATCACGGAAGAGGGCTTTCATCGGCATTTCGACATCAACGTTTTGGGAACGCTTCTGGCCACGCAGGAATTCGCCAGGCAGAGCGGGGAAAACGGCGGCAGCGTCATCAACATCACTTCTTCGAGCGTCGAGAACGCCGGGCCCAACAGCGCTCTTCCGGTCGCATCGAAAACCGCGGTCGCGGCGATAACCAGGGTGCTTGCCGCTGAGTTGGGGGCGCGCAAGATCCGCGTCAACTCCGTCGCACCGGGCCCTACCGACACCGAAGGTCTGCGGAAGCTGGGGGTCGGTTCGGCCATCGTCGATTACGTGGTCTCGACTACGCCGATGGGGCGCATGGGCCAGACCGAAGACGTCGCGCCTGTGGTCGTGTTTCTCGCCTCCGACGATGGCGGCTGGGTGACGGGCAACCATATTCTCGCATCGGGCGGAGCGCGTTGAAGAAAGACAATAGCCCTGCCTGTCGGCGAAAAGCGCCCGTTTACCGCGTCGCCAGTTTCATCGAAGTACCCATCTCTTTCCGGCGGCGATTGCTGTCAAAGGCCATGAGTGATATGACCCGCCACGCTTGGCTGGACGCAGACGCCTCATTACCCGTCACAAGCTTGAACTAGCCTGGCCGCGGACCGGTTTCGGTTTGGATAAATCATCAGATATCCTCGGACGCGTGACCGGTTGCGTTGTTCTCTCTACTATTCTCCATCTGCCTAATGCGTGGGCCGAGGCTGTGCAGCACTGTGCGGGACTAGAGTAAGGCCACACAAAGTTCTACACACGCTTGTTCTTCAGGACGCGCTATGGTCATTCGATAAAATCACGTTTCGTGGCTCGACCTGGCTCGAGCGTAAGGTAGAAGATGATGCGATGGCCGTCGACAATTTATGGGGTTCACCTCATCACTTCTGCCGCAGCGGAGCCAGCGCTTTATCGTTGGAGCCATTGGCAAAGAGCCGTTCCAATACTAGACGATCTCGTGGGCTTGACTGCCGAGACTACCGCCATTCGCAGCTTCCAATTGCTGAAAGGCGACTCGAAGTGGCTCCCGTTCGGCCGGATGACATGGAACAAAAAAAATAACGAGAAATGGGCGGATAAATATTGGTCCGGTGAACACATCGGCCAGGAGCCAAATTTCACGAGCACTGAGATATGGGCGCCGGACTGGAACGCCGCCGCGAAGAAAGAGCGCGCGCCGGACGTGTTTGCGATGTTGGAGCGATTTGATTCGTCTCCTATCCGGCAAGCGCTCACTATTGCAATACGTGAGCCGATCTACAGCGACAATGCGGCTAAAATCAGAGACGCCGTTACTCGACTCGGGGCGCTGCTGCCAGACCCGGTTCACTACTTCGGGCACCAGCCCTGGGCGGAAAGCGTCTGGGATTCCTTTTACAGCAATGGCCTTAGTGATCGCGGCGCGTCCACACTGGTAAAGCAACTGGTCCGCTCTAGTGCTTAGTAATTAGAAGACGTTTTTTCTCGCATCGGGCGGAGCGCGTTGAGGATCGGCGATCAACGGAAGACACTCGATCGAAAGCTCTGCCACTCTTAGCGCCTGGTTGCCCTCAATGTCGCCCGAATCAGCGAGGCATCCTTGGCTGGCGGACGCCCGAAGAAACGCGAATAGTCCCGGGTGAATTGCGACGCGCTTTCGTAGCCGACCTCGAATGCGACCGAAGAGGCGTTGTGTGCATTGGCGATCAGCAACTGCCGCGCGTGCAACAACCGAATCTGTTTCTGAAACTGGATCGGACTCATGGAGGTGACGGCCTTGAAGCGGCGATGAAACGCCGAAGGACTCATCACCGCCGTCTTGGCCAGGGTTTCGACATCGACCGGTTCGGCATAGTGCTTTCTGATCCATTCGATCGAACTTCGCACCCTGGAGAGCGCGCTGTGCGGCATCGCAATGTCGCGCAGCATCCAACCCTGCGGCCCTTGCAGTACGCGGTAGAGGATCTCTCGCTCATAGGCCGGTGCCAGCGCGGAAATCTCGTCGGGACGACTCATCAAACGCAGCATCCTGACCCAGGCGTCGATCAGTTCCGGCGTAACCGGGCAGACACAAAAGCCGCTGGCCTCATCGGCGACCTGCGCTGGCGCAGGAAGATCGGCCAATAGCGCGGCGATCTTGTCCGCAGCGAGGGTCAGGCTGACTGCCAGATAGGGCCGTTCCGGGCCGGCTTGATGGACCACGCCCGTAGCGGGAACATCGATCGTCATGACGAAGTAGCTTGCGGCGTCGAAGTGGAGTACACGATTCCCAATCGTCAGGGTTTTACCGCCCTGCACAATCAGATTGATCATCGGCTCGTAGACACCCGCGAGCTGATGTTCCGGTATCTCTCCCTTGACCATGGCCACGCCGGGAATCCCGGTTTCGGTCCGGCGATTCCCAGCCGTCGCTGTCAAAAGGCGAAGTTCTTCTATTGCGGTGTACATACAGCGATTCTGCGCCATCGCTCGCGCCACGGCCAGACAGCGAGCAGGAATAGGCAAGAACCCAGCAGGATTTGCGGGAACACACCGCAGTCTTCGGACCTAGCCTGAGGCCCTTCAGAACGGTTGGAACAGCAGATGCAAATCGTCATCATCACCGGTGGCAGTCGCGGCATCGGTCGAGCGGCCGCGATCGCTTGCGCGCAGCGCGGGCTGGACGTGATCGTCACTTACAACACGCATAAGCCCGGTGCGGATGCCGTGGTTCGCGAGGTCCAGGCGGTGGGACGCCAGGCCGCGGTGTTGGCACTGAATGTGGCCGACACTTCCAGTTTCGATATTTTCGCCGAACAACTGACGCAGGTGCTCGGCGAAACCTGGGGTCGGACGTCGTTCGACGGTCTAGTCAACAACGCCGGCATCGGCGGATTCAATCCGATCGAATCCGTCAGCGAAGCCGAGTTCGACGGTTTATTCAACGTGCACTTGAAGGGGCCGTTCTTCCTCACCCAAAGGTTGCTGCCGATGATGGCCGACGGCGGCGCCATAGTGAACGTGACCAGCGCGACGACGCGCGTGGCGACGGCCGGGGTGGCGCCGTATGCCGCCTTCAAGGGCGGGCTGGAGGTATTGACGCGTTACATGGCCAAGGAATTCGGACTACGCCGTATTCGCGCCAATGCCGTGTCGCCCGGCGCGACCCGGACCGATCTGGGCGGCAATCCGCTCGACAATCATCCCGAGTTCGCCGAGCTTCTCGCCTCGCAGACCGCTCTGGGGCGTGTCGGCGAGCCGGAGGATGTCGGCCGCGTGATCGCAACGTTGCTGAGCGGCGACAGTAGCTGGATCAATGCGCAGTCGATCGAAGTAGGCGGCGGCTACTGCATCTGATACTCAGCTGTTCTATGCGCCTATATGGCGTGTCTTGATGGGCGACCCAATGAACCAAGCTATCGAAATCACCACATTCAAGTTGACCAAAGGTCGATCGGCGGCAGACTTCATCGCGGCCAATGCACAGGTCGATCCCTGGTTGCAGCGCCAGCCCGGCTTCATATCGCGGATCATGATCGAACAGGCTGGCGGCGGCATCATGGATCTGGTGATCTGGGAGCGCCCGCGGCAGGCCGAGGACGCTGCCCGGCGACTCATGATCGAACTGAAAGATGCCGCGGTCCACGACGCGATAGATCAGCGAACCGTCTCATGGTCGGTCGCGTCGATCATTCATCGTCTTGGACAGCAATCCTAAGCTTCATCCGGCGTGCGTAGTGATGCCCGTGGAGCTTTAACTGTTCGAGCAACGGCCGATCGGCAGCGACATATGACTCGCTCTCGCATGGTGCCTGGGAACCTTCGTTCTGGCTTACGTCCTCGCCATGACGGTCTACAGGCGCAAGATCGCCTGAGGGTGGGTCGGACAAACCGCGCGTCCACCCACCCATCGCATGACGGGGTGGGCGGGCGTGGCGCCTGCTCCCAATGCGCTCCCATGGTTCCGCCATTCGCGCAGGCCTGAGCCGTCGCGGCGCGACTGAGCCTGTTTACGCGGGATATACGCCCGAGCCGCAATTATGGAATGGAGTGTTTACGCCATCTGCCAGGACACTGCCTGCGATTCGTCCTGTGAGCGTACTCGGTGTTCTTCCCGCTTCGATTGGTCCCGCACGAAACGCGGATAAATTTCCTCGGCGTCAAGCACGTGACGCTGAGCGTGGCGGTGTTGATGCTGCTCGCGTCGATCGCGATCATCGCGATCAAGGGTTACGATCTGGCGCTCGAATTCACCGGTGGCGTCGCCACCGAGGTCAGGCCCAATGCCGGTGTCACGATCGACAAGATCCGCGAACGCGCGGCCGAGCAAGGCCTGCAATCGCTGCAAGTGCAGACCTTCGGCGGTGGCCACATCCTGATCCGCGCCGAAGCCGGGCAGGCCGAGCACGCGCAGGCGCAACAGGCCATCGAGCGCGCACTCGATCAGGCCGGAGGCGGGACGATCGTGCGCAACGAACTCATCGGTCCCCAGATGGGGCGCGAACTCGCGACCAACGGGGTGACGGCGCTGCTGTTCGTGCTGACCGGATTCCTGCTGTTTCTCACCGTGCGTTTCGAATGGAAGTTCGCGGTGGCCGCCAGCGCGACCTTGATGTTCGACTTGTCCGTGGTCGCTGGCACCGCATCGCTGCTCGAGTGGTCGATCGATCTGACGGTCATCGCCGGCCTGCTGTCGGTGATGGGCGTTTCGATCAACGACAAGATCGTGGTGTTCGATCGCGTTCGCGAGAACCTGCGACGAAGTCGCGACACCACGGCCAACATCATGAACAGCTCCATAAATCAGACCCTGTCTCGCACTATGATCACTTCTCTCGTTGTGTTTCTGTCGGTTCTCGCGCTGTTCTTCTACGGCGGAGAGAGTCTGCGCGGCATGTCGTCGGTGCTGATGACCGGCGTGGTCGTGGCGACGCTGTCGTCGATCTTCGTCGCCTGTCCGCTGTTGACCGACCGTTTCCTGGGCTTGCGTTCGCAGGATATGGTCCGCAAATCCGGCGGCGCCGACGATCTGGACCGACGCCCCTGAGATCCGATGCCGCGGCGCGCCATGCGCCGAGGCATTCGTCGTCGCCCGGGCCTGCGCGCATGCGCAGGCGTTGCCCGCAACCGCGTCGCCCGCTGCGGGTCTGCACGCTGCCCGGTATTCCCCCGGAGGCAATCATGTCGATCGTTCTGTTGCGTGGCCCGAAGCGGCCTAATGGCATGTACCGCGATCAGTGCGAAATCGATCGTCTGCTGCTGGTGCAGCTCATCATTCGCGCCCGTCGCGCGGGCCGGCGCATCGCCGTCCGCAATCTGGCCAGCGACAAGGCGATGATCGCTGCGATCGAGGAACAGCAAGTGCCGCAAGTCGAGGCGATTCTGCTCGATACCGGTGCCTGCGTGCGCGACCGCCGTATCCTGCAAGCTCTGCAGGCCTGTCGTCTGCCTTACGTGGAGATTCGCCCCAGCCATTTGACCGATGCGCGTTTGTGCGAGCCGGAAGGCATCGAGAACCGCATCGCTCTGGTGCGCGGCGTGCAGTCGCAGGCCTATGTTCTGGCGCTGTCCATCGCCCTGGAGCATCTCACCCGCGATGCAGGACTTGTGCCGCGCGACGCGATGGCGTCCTGACGGGGCGGCTGAGACGGGAGGGCGCTAGATCGCGACGCGACGGCCGATCTCTATGAGCCGGTTGTCCGGAATGCGGAAGAACGCCGTCGCCGGCATCGCGTTTCGCGCCAGATAAGCGAACAGCTTGTCGCGCCAGGCCATCATGCCGGTGCGATCGCCGGCGATGATATTTTCGCGGCTGGTGAAGAAGGTCGTCTCCATCGTGTCGAATCCCAGTCCGCGCACCGCGCAGGCGTCCAGCGCGGCCATGACATCCGGATCTTCGGCGAAGCCGAAACTGGCGCGGATGCGGTAGAAGTTCTCGTCCAGCCTCTCCACGACGACTCGTTGCCCGGGTTCGGCATAGGGCTCGTCGAGCACCTCGACGGTGAAGATCACATTGCGCTCGTGCAGGACCTTGTTGTGCTTGAGGTTATGCAGCAGCGCCTGCGGCGCCAGCTCGGGTTCGGTGGTCAGGAAGATCGCGGTGCCGGGCACCCGTACCGGCGGATGCGCGGTCAACGAGGCCGCGCACGGTCCGAGTGGAATGCCCTGGCCGCGGATATGTTGGGTCAGCAGTTCGCGCCCGCGACGCCAGGTGATCATGAGCGTGAACGCGACGACGCCCAGTACCAACGGGAACCAGCCGCCGCTGCCGATCTTCATCAGATTGGCGCCGACGAAGGCCAGGTCTATCGTCAACAACACCACCGCCAGCGGCAGCACCGCCAGCCACGGCCAATGCCACAGCCGACGCGCGACCAACAGGGCCAGGCAGGTGGTCATCAGCATGGTGCCGCTGACGGCGATGCCGAACGAAGCCGCCAGCGCGCTGGACGAACGGAAGCCCAGCGTCGCAGCCAGCACCAGGACCAGCAGGATCGAATTGACCGCCGGCAGATAGACTTGCCCGCGCAGCTCCGGCGAGGTCTGAAGTACGCGCATGCGCGGCAGATAGCCCAACTGCATGCCTTCGCGCATCATGGAATACGCGCCCGAAATCACCGCCTGCGATGCGATCACTGTGGCGCAGGTGGCCAATGCGATCATCGGATACAACAGCGCCTGCGGGACCATGCGATAGAACGGGCCGACGGATGCGGCGGGATCGTTCCACAGCAAGGCGCCCTGCCCGAAATAGCTCAGCAGCAAGCAAGGCAGAGCGACCGTGCTCCAGGCCAGACGGATCGGTTTGGCCCCGAAGTGACCCATGTCGGCGTACAGCGCCTCCGCACCGGTCAGCACCAGCACCGTGGCGCCCAGCGTAGTGAAGCCGGCGAAGCCGTTGCGCAGGAAGAAATTCACCGCGTGATGCGGGCTCAGCGCCGCCAGCACCTGCGGAGCGCGCAGCAGCGAAAGCAAACCCAGCACGCCGATGGTGAGCAGCCATATCAGCATCACCGGACCGAACAAGCCGCCGACCCGTGCGGTACCGAAACGTTGCACCGAGAACAGGACGAGCAGAATGACCACGCTCAACGGAACGATCCACGCGTCCAGTCCGGGTGCGGCGATCTTCAGACCTTCCACCGCCGACAGCACGGAGATGGCTGGGGTGATCACGCTGTCGCCGAAGAACAACGATGCGCCGGCCAGTCCGGCCATCACCGCCCACCAGCGCAGCCGCGGGTGTTCCTTCAACGCACGTTGAGCCAGGGCGAGCAGGGCCATGATCCCGCCTTCGCCCTTGTTGTGCGCGCGCATGATGAACAGCACGTATTTCAGCGATACGATTCCGATGAGCGACCAGAACGTCAAAGACAAGATGCCCGTCACGTTGTCGCGCGTAGGCCGCACGCCATGCGCACCGAAGGCTTCCTGCAGCGCATACAGCGGACTGGTGGCGATGTCGCCGAACACGATGCCCAGCGCTGCGACCGCCAGCACGGGAAGCGCCTTGGTGCCCGCGGATTCGTCGGTCGGCGCTGCCGCGTCTGGGAGGGGGCGGTGGCTGGAGGTCACTGGCAATGCTCTTTTTGATCGCAAAGCGCAGTTTCGAGCAGCTGCGCGTAAATTTGTCGTAAAAAATAGAGGCGCCGCTCACGAGTCTGGCCGCATCTGGCGCCATATGGGCGAACCCACACGGAACTTCAGGTTCCAGTCGACTAGGGCTTCCCCCAGGTGGGGACTCCAGCAGGTTGTGACGAGATCGGCTTCGCTGTTAGCGTGCGGCAACTTGCCAAGATTGCGATTTCGATATGAGCGTCATCTCCGGGTCCGGCGGTTATCTGCCTCAGGTCAACACGCAGCCCGCCGCTTCGAACTACGCGTCGACCGCGACTCGCGATGCCGCATCTCCGAGCCCCGGCCCCGTGGCGGCCGCGGAGGAAATCGAGCATATCCACCAGGGGGAGGGCTCTCCCTGGACCGCGCAAGGGCTTGGTTACGACGAAGCCGAACGGACCTTCTTCACCACCTACTATCGGGACGATCCGCCCGACACGATCACCATCGATCCAGGCAACAACGGCACGCAGATCGAGACGGCCAATCCTAGTCCTCAGGCCGATCTTCCGAACGTGCGGTTGTCGGTGCAGGATCGCGTCACCGGCGCTGAACTCCCGGATGTCTACCTTGCCGGCCCCGACGGCCGCCAGGAGCTGAGCAAGGGCGGCGGCGTCGCGGTTGCCGGCGAATACGTCTATGTGGCCGATTCGTCCCAGGTCTATGTCTATCGACGCGATGACATTTACAACGCCAGGCCCGGGCAGATCGTCGAGGCCGTGCGGGTGAACGAAGTCGAAGAGGGTTCGGCCAGCTACATCAACATCCACGACGGGAAGGCGTATGTGGGGCGCTGGGTCGAGAACCATCCGTGGCAGAGCGCCGCAGACGGCGACCCGGAAGTCCACGTGTACCAGATCGATCCCGAAACGGGACGCTTCGTCAACGAGGGCGGTGGCTATACCTACAACGTGGAAGATCCGCGCCGGACTTCCGCCGCACCGCTCGCCACGATCCAGACGCCGTACAACGTCCAGGGCATTGCAGTCGACGACGACGGCATCGCGTTCAGCGCAAGCTTCGGCGACTTCGGCCCGGCACCGAGCGATCTGATCTGGCAGGACTGGTCCGACCGGTCGAACTATGAACTGAGCGGCGATCGCCGCGAATACGACGTTCCGGACTACAACGAGGGTATCCAGATCGTCGACGGCGAAATTTTCGTCGCCACCGAAGAAGGCGCTGAAAAGTACGACGGCGAGGGTGGACTGAACGAGATCCGTCGCTACGACCTGGATGACGTCAAGGAAGGTTGAGTATCGTCCGATAGCCGTATCGGGACGGCCGTATCGGCAAGCAGCGCGCACGGACGAATACAGCGCAATCGCTACATCCATGGTCGCCGCCAGAAATCTTCTGGCACTGGCGATTCTTTGCGCCGAAGCCGCTTCATGCCGCAGCTCAGTCGTGGCGCGCATGGTCTGCCGGCGAGTTCGCCAGACATTTCCTCTGCAGCCGCCCATCCGATGTGCAGGTCGGCATGGGATGGCCATCACTCTTGTTCGCGCGACTCGAACAGGAACGGCGACAGAAAGCGCCAATTTGGGCTGACTGTCTACGCCGCGCCGCCGCTTTGTCACCCTTCGCTCCGCACGATGGCCGCCTACCGAACTACTCGGTTCCCGGAGCCTGTACGATGAAAAAGCGCGTTCACATTGGCCTGGCGGTTCTGTTCGTTCCCACGCTTGCGGCAGCGGCATTTGCTGCGTATCGATACGGCGAATCGGCTGCCGCACCCGGCGTCGGTGTCGGCATCTCCGCTCCGTCAGGCGCAACGGCCGCGGCACCCGCCGACAACGCAGGTATCGCGTATGCGGCGGCCTCGGACGTTGCACCGAATCCCGTCGTCACCGTCGCGGTCACCGGCACGGTATTTGCCGATACCGACGCAGACGGACAACGCGACGCGGGCGAAAGAGGTCTGTCCGGAATATCGGTCACCGACGGAAAGCTCTGGGCGACCACCGACGCCGACGGAAGGTACCGGATCGACATCGATCCGAAGCGGCGCAAAACCGATATGGTCTTCGTCGTGTCGCCCAACGGATACACCCCGACATTGCGCGCCGACTACGTGCCGCAATTCTTCCGTCCGATCGCGGAGAGCGCCGGACCGGTGTCGGGCGTCGATTTCGCGATGGTCCCCGATGCCGGTGCGAAGAATCCGAACGAACGATGGTTGATGGTGTCGGACATGGAAACCGACAACCGGATCGTCGACGGCGAGGTCCGGGCAGTGCGCACGCTTGCGAACTGGACCCGCCACGTCAAAACCCTGTCCGCGGTCGACGACGCCGGCCTGACCATCACCACCGGCGACATCACCGTCACCGACTACACGCCCGAGGCGCGGCGACAAGGTTCCTACGATGTCCTGCGTCGCGGTCTGACCGATGGCCGGCTCGGCCATCCGTTCTATCCGGTGATGGGCAACCACGATGCCACCGGCGCGGCCGACTACAGCAGTTCGATGGAATATTGGCGTCGCAATCTCGGCCCGGAGTGGTACAGCTTCGACCGTAACGGCCGGCATATCGTCGTGTTGGAGAACAACTACGATACGTCCAACATCGCTCCGCAGTTGGAATGGCTCAGGGAAGACCTGCGCCGTCATGCGGCAGGCAAGCAGGTGTTCGTGTTCGCTCACCGCTCGCTGTTCTCCGTGTGGAGCGGCGGTGCGAGCATCCAGCCCATCGTCGACGAGCTCGCCAAGTACAACGTGCGCATGTTCGCCGCCGGCCACAACCAACAGGCGGGATTCCGACGCGGCGCGTTCAAGCGCTCGGTCGAGGTCAACAACATGGGCGTATACGGCCTCGATGGCGCGCGTCCTGACTTCAAGGTCCTGGATTTCAGCCAGATCAGCGACGACCCCCGCACCCGGCGCAATGAAGACGTGGGCTATGTCACCGGCGTCCATCGTCAGTTCGAGGTGTACGACGTTACCGCGCTGGTGAGCCCGGCGCAGAACGGCCGCTACGGCGCTTTCGGTACTGTTCCGATCGAACTGTATGCCGAAGACGGCGGCAGAACGCCGTCGAGCGCTTCGCTGACGATTCGCAACGCGTTCGGCTGGGTGGTCTGGCGCAATCGATCGATGCCGTTCGGCCGGAAGTCCGCGCCGACCGGCGTTGAGAATTGCTACATCGCGCCCGAAGCGGGCGCGAAAGCCGAGCCCTGCCCGCGCGCGCGCCACGCCTGGACGCGCGTGAGCGATCAGATCGCGGGCTTGCCTGCCGGCCGTTACAGCGCCGAGATGGTGGCGGTCGACACCCAGGGACGGGCATGGCCCACGCAGCGCACTCGTTTCGAGGTATTGCCGCGCTTCGCCATCGCCGAACCCAGAGCGGGCCAGGAATGGGCGCGACAAGGCGGCGACGAAGCCGGCCGTTCGGCCAGCCAGGACGATCCCGGCGCGTGGTTGGATCTGCGCTGGACCGCGCACACCGGCGAGCAATTCCATCTCAACGGCGCCGCGGTCAGCCGCGGCCGCTTGATCGTGGCCTCGCAGGCCTTCGACTCGCCCTACAACATGATGCTGGCTTACGACCTGCGCAACGGTCGCGAACTGTGGCGGACCTATCTCGACGGCGACGCCGAATCCTTTCCGACCGTGCATGCCGGTCGCGCCTACCTGACGACCGGCGTCGGCCGGACCTATGCGCTCGATGTCGCCAGCGGACGCGTGGCCTGGGAAACCATCGACGACGAGTATCGCTTCGGCCCGACCGTGCGCCGCTACGCGCAAACCGGCGGCCCGCTGAGCGTGTTCCGCTTGCCGTCCGGAAACTCGTCGTCGCGCGCACGCAACGTGGGCGTGTATCAGAACTGGGAACAGATCATCTGTCGCGATGCCGATACCGGCGAACGCCTGCCGGGCGGCTTCAAGGCACCCACCGGCTGGGGCGAATTTCACAGCACCGCGGTGCGTTTGCCTGGTTCGACTTACGCGTACCTGCACTCCGGCTCCAGTCAAACGTTGATCCAGATGGATCTGTCGACTTGCAGCCAGGTCGCGAAGGCGGACACCGGCGGCGATCTTTTCTCGCACTCCTCGCCGACCTTCACCCAGCCCGCCAACGGCGTGCCGCAGGTAGTCACCGCGACCTGGAGCGGCGTTCGCGGACACGATCTGAACACCAATGCGGTGAAGTGGTATGCGAACCTCGGCGCGGGCACCAGCACCGGTGCCTGCCCCGCCGGCCCGCCGCCCGTGACCAGCCCCGCGACGTGGGGCGACATGGTCTACGTCGCCAGCCGCGACGGTGTGGTGCGTGCGTACGATACGCAAAGCAGTAATCCGGCCACGCCGGTGTGGACGACCGAACTGGGCTACGCGGCCGGCAGAAGTCCGGTGGACGATGTCACCCGCGTCGAACCCGGTTGCGCCAACATCGAAGTCGGCGCGCCCGCCATGCATGCGCTGGTCACCTCCAGCGTGGTCTATGTTGGCACCTGGGACGGTCGCCTGATCGTGCTCGACCGAAAAAGCGGTAAACAGATCACCCAGTACAACCTGGGCGCCGGCGTGGCCTCGGCGTTGTCGGTCAGTGGCGATTGGCTATTCGCACTCACCGACGACGGCACGGTGCACGCGCTGGTGGCTCGACGCAGCCGTCTGCCGTGGTCACCCAGGTAACGGCAGGAGTCCCGCCCCACTCTTGTTCGGTACGCGAACAGGAATGGCCATAACCGGGACGGTACCGTCCGCTTGGAGCAGTTTCGGGGCTGCGAATCGGCTTCGGCTCGCTACTTGAAGAGCGTCATCTTCAATCAGCGGGGTCGCAGTGGCGGCCCTGCAGTTCGGAGGGGCTGGGTTTTCAGTTATCCGATCCCCACGACAAGGGCCGCCGATGCGGCCCTTGTCGTATCCGGGATTCGGGAGACAGTGTCCGGCCCGAGGGCCGGCAGGGCGCTGTCTTGGCCTTGCATCCAAGCAGTCACAAGCCGTTTCCATCAATGAGCGCATACTGCGCCGGCATTCGGTAAGCCCGAGAATGCGCCGCGGTGCCGGTGCGAAGCTGGACGAGACGTCTTCAAGGGCGAATACAGCGCAAGCGCTACTTCGGTTCGAGATGAGCCATGGCCGACCAGAGAACACGCACATGAGCAGGCCCAACCAACGAGAGTGGAATCTGGCCATGGCGCGCGGCGTGGCTGCGCGCCAAGCCGGACGGCCCATCACCGCCGTGCCGGAGCGCGGCGCGAACGAAAAATCCCGCGTGCTGAGGGAGGCATGGGAAAGCGCGTGGCGGATAGAGGACGTGCGCCGGCAACGATGACGCGACGGTTCGGATCGGCGGCCGTCGGAGGCGCCGGGCGATATGGCCGATCACCAGCAGGAGGTCCCGCGATGGAAACCACGATCACTCATTATCGTTGCGGCGATTGCGGAAGCGAGCAACTCGTGCAGCCGAGCAATCCCCATCCCGACGACATCATCACCTGCGTCAGCTGCGGTGCGACCTGGACCGTTCGCGAAGTGCAACAAGCCAGTCTCGAAGCGACGACGTTGGCCGCCATCGACAAGCTGGACGACGTGATCGGCAAGGACTGAGTCCGCTGCAGCGGCGGCTTGCCTTACCCAGACGATCGCCGGGACGAGTGCACGATCTAGTTTCGCGTTCGGCCGTGCGGGCGCGTAATAAGCGGCAGATCACCCACGCTCATCGGTATCGTGTTTTTCCCGCTTGGCGCGATCGGTGCGATCCACCGATAAGCGCCGGCGTAAACCGCGCGCCACACACAACGTGTAGCCACGTTAAACGCCCGGCCCGTTGGCGCTCGAGCATGCGTTCTCACTCAATCCGTTCTCATCGGATCGGTCTTCATTCACTTCACTAACGCGATCGTTCGTCGATTCAACGCAATGCCATGGCTCGTCATCGCATCGGCGGTGCGACCATGCGCGCCCGGCTCGCGTCGGTGAGTCTGAACCGGACGGTTTCCGCTCACGCCTTCGTCCCCCGTTGTTAACGAAGCGCGGCCTAGTTTCGTCGCAAGCGACAAAACGGCCACATCACCCGCGATCGCCGCGTGCATTGGCAGACGCAGCGATCCGCAACAACGGAGCTACCCAATGAAATCATCCACTCTTGTTCTCGGCACCCTGTTTACCGTTGCGCTGTCGAGCGTAGCCATCGCGTCTCCTCAGACCGCAGGTGGGAATGCTCAGGCGACGGCGGCCACGACTACCGACGAATCCACTCAGCCGGTAGGCGACACCTGGATCACGACCAAGGTCAAGACCGAACTGGTCGCCAAGAAGGGCGTTCCTGGCACCGACATCAACGTCGAAACCGTCAACGGCACAGTGACGTTGTCCGGTCACGTCACCAAGGCGCAGGCGAAACGTGCGATCGCGATCGCCGAAGGCGTCAAGGGCGTCAAGAACGTCGATACGAGCGCGCTGGTCACCGACGAGGCGGCCCACAAGTAAGCGAGCGGTCCAACGGCTGAGCGATGGGCTCGACGAAGCAGCTACCGCGCCGCGTTCGAGCGCGAATCGAACGTCGTCGTAGACATAGAACGTGGATCGCGGGCGATCAGGCTGCGGCCTGAGGCCTTCACAGTCCGGCGCCGAGCGCCGGCTTCCCGAACACTTTGCGCCAGGAGTTTCAATGAATATCGACACCAAGATCACCCACAGCCTTAACGATTTGATCGAAATTGCGCGCGACGGCAAGGACTTCTATGCCGAGGCGGCTAAGAAGGTCGAAGACACAGAACTGTCGGCGTTGTTCATCCGCATCGCCGGCGTCAAGGACGAACTCGTCACTTCGCTGGGCTCGGCCGTGGTCGCCGCGGGCGGCAAGCCGGCCGATCACGGGACCTTCGTCGGCACGATGCAGCAGTTCTACGGCAAGGTCCGCGCGACGCTCGGCGACAATAAATACGGTTATGTCGCCGAGCTCGAAGAATCGGAAGACCGCCTGTTGAAGGCGTTCAACGATACGCTGAACGATGCCGATACGCCTGCCGCCGCGCGCACCGAAGTCGAACGTCTGCTGCCGCGCGTTCGCGAGTGCCACAAGATCATGAGCAACCGTAAGCACGCTATGAAAGCGGCGTAATGAAATCGGTCGACCGACCGTTCGATGATGCATGATCCAACCGATTGACGATAAGGGCCGCAGATGCGGCCCTTATCGTATCCGCGGCGCGGCTATCGCCGATGGCTCGCGATGGCCGCGACGGCGCTGTCCGCCTGCGGCTATCGACTGTTGTTGATCAACACCGCCAATCCGCCGGCGCCGGCCACTGCGATATCGATCTTGCCGTCCTTGTCGAAGTCGGCGAGCACCGGGGTCTGCGGCAACAGCGCGGACGGCAGGTCTTGGCGATTGACGAGCTTGCCGGTGCCGTCGTTCTCGAACACGGTCTGCCAGATGCCGACGACGGAAGAGACCACGATGTCCGGGTCGCCGTCGTTGTCCAGGTCGGCGATGCGCACGGCCACAGGGCCGGGCACGAAGGTCGAATTCTTGAGCAGATCGGCCAGGCCGGCCGGTGCTTGCGTGGTCAGGCTGCGGTCGATGCGTTCGCGTTCCTGCGCCACGCGCTGGCGGACGATGTCGTCGTCCGGTCCCTCGCGTCCGATGTCGGCGTAGTCGGTCCTGGCGAACGGTTCGCGGCCGGCGTCGGACAGGAATACGCCGGATAGGAACACGGAAATGTCGAAGCTGAAGGAGTTCGCGGTGACGTAATCGTCGACGCCGTCGCCGTCTAGATCGGCCACGGCGACGTCTTCCGGAATCACGCCGGCGCGCAGGTTGCGGACCTTGCTGAAGGTGCCGTTGCCGTTTCCCTTCATCAGCACCACGCCCTGCAGTGCGCCGTCGAGCACGGCGATATCGGGGTAGCGGTCGCCGTTCAACCGGGTCTGCCTCAGCGCGGCGCTGACGCCGAGCAACGGGCTGTTGAGGGTGAACGGATAGCTGCCGCGCAGTTCGCCGCGGCCGTCGCCGAGGAAGGTGGTGATGCCCAGCACCGTGCCGGTCACCAGATCGAGCCTGCCGTCGCTGTTGGTGTCGAGCAATGGACTGAACAGTTGCCCGCCGAGCGCGACGAACTTGGTGTCGCCGGCGCGGAAGCTGCCGTCGCCGCGACCCAGCAACACCGCCACGAACGGGCCGGTCTGTACCGAGATATCCGCATTGCCGTCGCGATCGATATCGCCCACGCCGACCGATTGGGTGGCGTAGAGGTAGGGCATGTCGAACAAGCCGGTCGCCGGATCCTTGAGCTTCACCGCGATCCGGATCGGCGGACCGAAGCTGCCGTCGCCCTTGCCGAGCATCACCACCGGGGTGCTGAAAGGAAGGTAGGGCGAGGCGATGACCAGGTGCGCGTTGCCGTCGTTATTAAAATCCGCGGTGTCCATCGAATCGGCCGACGGACCCGGGCCGATGAAGTCGCCGGTGGGATAAATCTTGGCCGCTTCGAACGAGATCGCCGCCTGCGCGGTTGTACCCGCTATCAGGCCGCAGGCGGCCAGCAGCGCCAGAACCAGAGTCTTCGCTTTCATCGTGATGTTCTCCCGTGGGGTGGATCGAACGGCCAGCGTCGCCGCGGCGCGGAGCTTGGTGATTCAGACGCGCCGGCTTCAGCGCCGGCAGTGCGCGGGCGCGGCGGTCGCGACCGGCGTGAACCGCGCGTCGCCCATGACGATCGGCGCGCGCCACCACGGCGGCGCGTTGGCTTGTCCCCACCAGTTGCGCTCGAGAGCCGCGTGCAGCCCTTTGATCTGCAGATCGTGTTTGCCGCCGCCGTCGAAGCAGTTGTTGCCCACGCTGCCCAGCGCGCCGCCGCCGAAATCCAGCGTCGCCTGGGTCGGCGCGGCTGTCAGCAGACTGCGTTCGAGGTTGAGGTTGTCGCCGCGGCCCGCGCCGAGGTCGCTGTTCTGTATCCGGCCGCTGAGCCGGCTCACCGGCGCGAGAATGGCGAGTTTGAGGTTGTGGAAACGGTGGCCGACGATGCGGCTGTTGTCGATGTCGAAATGGATCCGTTCGACCGCGCCAGCGCCGCTGAGGCTGGTCATCGCGTTGGAGCTGATCGTCACGCCGTTGTTGACGCAGTTCTCGAGCCGGCTGTTGCGCACTTCCAGCCACAAGGTATTGCCCGCGCCGGCGCTGGTCATCACCAGGCAGTCGCCCAGATTTCCGGCGTAGGTAAAGGGACGAGCGAGGTTCTGGAACGGCGCGCCGGTCGAGTCCTTGGCGATCACGTTGTCGAGTTTGAGTTCCAGGTACGAGCCGATGCCGAGGTTGAGGCCTTCGATGACATCGCCCGGTACGTCGACGAACGAACTGTTGCGCACTTGCACCGCGGCGCGTGCGGCGCCGCTGTTGATGACTATTTCCAGGCCGTTGGCCGACCACCCGCCCAGGCTGCGGTAGAAGGTGTTGCGGTTGATATCGGCGATCAGCTGCGAATCGCCGGCAAGCGTGGCGAACACGCCTTCGGAATCCGAACTCGGGCTGCCGGCATCGCCGATGTCGTATTGCGTGTTGCGATCTAGCGCGGCGTCGAGCCGGGCGCGGTCCAGCGTCTGCATGCCGATCGCCAGCACCGACAAGATGCCGCGCAGCAGCGGCCCCTGCTTGATGCCGTACACGGTGTTGCCGTCGATGCGAGCGGTGTAGTCGGCGTCGCCGGACAGACGCAGGTCGATGCCGTCGCCGCATTCGGAATGGCGGACGATGTTGTCGTGCACCGCCACGTGGCCGTCGCCGTGGTCGGCATCGATCATGATCGCCGCCCAACCGTTGGGCAACGGCAGCGGCTGCGGAATCACGATGCCGGGAATGGAACTGGGAATGCTGATCGGCGGGATGATCAGCCCGAGCGCGCAGCCGCGGTTGTGGCCGACGATCTCATTGTCGTGAACGCGCACGCCCGGCGCGTTGCGGCCGTAGATGCCGCCGCGCCGCGGGTTCTCGATCAGCAGGCCGGCGACTTCCGCGCCCGGCGCCAGAACGACCGCATCGCCGTCTAAACCGCTGCCGGTATTGGTGATACGCGCCGCGCGATCGGCGCCGGCCGCTTCGCCCAGCAAGACCTGTCCGGGTTTCAGCGCGATGCCGCCGTCGAGCGGCGCCCGGGCGAGCGGCGCGGCCAGGACCACGATGGTGTCGCCGGGTGCCGATGCCTGTTCGACCGCGCGCAGCGAACGATAAGGCCGCGCGCGGCTGCCGTCGGCGACCGCACTTTCCGCTGCGTCGGCACCGACATGGAGCAGCTTGCCGCTGGCCGATGCGGTCCCGAAAGTCGTCATCGGGCAAGCGGCCGCTAGCAGCAATGCGATCGCCTTGATCCGCCGGGCACGCGGTGTCGGTGAAGTCATCGAGCATGGTTGTCGCATGACGTCCTCTGCATGGTTGGGCGGAGGGGTTCCGCCTTCGGGCTGCTTGGTCGGGCGTGATCCGTCGCTCAGCGCGACGGTTCCTCCCAGACGATGGTTTCGTCGCGCTCGCCCATGCCGCCGGCGACCCACGCGCCGAAGCGCTGCTCGACCTCGTCGCGCCGCACCTTCATCGCCGGAGTCATGATTCCGTTGTCGATCGTCCATGCCTCGCGCACGATGCACAGGCGGGCGATTTTCTCGTGGCTTTCCAAACCGGCGTTGACCTGTTCCATGTCCTCGCGCAGTTCGTTGCGCAGTTGTTCGCGCGGTTTGGATTTGGCGTGAGCGGCGAGGGTCATCAGCATCACCGGCTGGGTCAGGCCGGCGCCGATCAAGCACATCTGGTCGATGTCGGTATTGCGCGCCAGCGCGCCTTCGATCGGCGCGGGCGCCACGTACTTGCCCTTCTGGGTCTTGAAGATGTCCTTGAGCCGGCCGGTGATGTAGAGATAGCCGTCCGCGTCCAGGCGGCCCTTGTCGCCGGTTTTCAGCCAACCGTCGTCGGTGAAACTGGCGCGGGTCTGTTCGGGATCTTCGTAATAGCCGAGCATGACGCCGGGATGGCGCAGCTGGATTTCGCCTTCCTGCGACAGCCGGAAACCCGCATCGGGCATCGGCCGGCCGACCGAACCGAAGCGCACTTCGCCTGCGATATTGAGCGAGCAGTAGGCGCCGGACTCGGTCGGCCCGTAGCCTTCCTGGATGGTCACGCCGAGCTTGTCGCGGAACCAGGCCAAGGTCGAGGGCGGAATCGGCGCGGCGCCGGTGAGGCAGAAGCGCGCGCGATCCAGGCCGATCGCGCGCCGCAGCTTGCGCCTGAGCACGCGGCCCACCAGCGGCAGCGACAGCAACATATCGAGCCGGCGCTGCGGCAGTTTGTGCAAGATTCCCGCCTGCAAGCGCGACCACACCAGCGGCACGCCCATGAACCGTGTCGGCGCGACCTGCGGCAACTGCTCGGCGAGCTTGTCGAACGATTCCAGAAAATGCACCTGCGCGCCCCACAGCAGGCTGGCCATTTCCACCGCCAGGCGTTCCAGGAAATGGGCCAGCGGCAGGTACGAGAACAGGCGCTCATCCTCGAGCGGCGGCGGTGTGACCTTGTCGAACGCGCCGCGCAGATAGCGCAGGTTGCGCCCCGACAGCAGCACGCCCTTGGGATTGCCGGTGGTGCCGGAGGTGTAGATCAACAGCATCGGCCGTTCCGGCGCGGGCGGGTGATAGCTGCGCAGCGGCTGCACACCCGCAGCGAAGTGGTCCCAGTCGTCGTCGCCGCGCGGCGCACTGGGATAAGGCAGACGGATCTTGAGCAGGCCGTCGGGCACCGCGGCGAGGAAATCCTCGCCATCGCTCATCGGCCCGAGAAACAGCGCCTTGGCCCGGCTGTGTTCGAGCATGTAGCGGGTGACCTTGGCCGACTGCTTGGGGTACAGCCCGACCGGAAGATAGCCGGCCATCTGGATCGCAAGGTCGGCCAGCACCCAGTGCGCGGTGTTGAGTCCGCTGATCGCGATCCGGCTGCCGGCCTCCCAGCCTTGCGCGCGCAAGGCCGCGGCCATGCATGCGACTTCCTCGGCCGCTTCGCGCCAGGTCCACACGCGCGTTCTGCCCTGGTTGGGCTGGAACAGCCACGCCTGCGTCGGGCACAGCCGCACCCATTGCAGCAGCGCTTCGACCGGCAAGGCTTGCGAGTCCGGGCGCGCGATCATCGGTCAATCCCGGCGGTACATGGTGACCACGCAGGCGCCGCCCAGGCCGAGATTGTGCTGCAGCGCGATCCGCGCGCCCTCGACTTGCCGCTCGCCGGCGGTGCCGCGCAATTGCCAGGTCAGTTCCGCGCATTGCGCCAGCCCGGTCGCGCCCAGGGGATGTCCCTTGGACAGCAGGCCTCCGGACGGATTGACCACGTAACTGCCGCCGTAGGTGTTGTCGCCGTTGAGGATGAACGATTCGGCCGCGCCTTCGCCGCACAGGCCCAGCGCTTCGTAGCTCAACAACTCGTTGGCGGTGAAGCAGTCGTGCAGCTCGATCACGTCCACGTCTTCCGGGCCGATGCCGCTGCGTTCGTAGACTTGTTGCGCGGCCTCGCGACTGAGGTCGTAACCGACCATGCGGATCATGCTGCCCGCGTCGAAGCTGGAGGCGTAGTCGGTGGTCATGCTCTGCGCGACGATCCGCACCGGCGCGGCGATGCCGTGGCGGCGGGCGAACTCGGGCGAACACAGCACCGCGGCGGCGGCGCCGCAAGTCGGTGGGCAGCATTGGTAGCGGGTCAGCGGATCGAACACGTCCTCGGAGGCGAGGATCTGTTCGATGCTCAAGGGTTCGTTGAACAGCGCGTAGGGGTTGCGCGCGGCATGGCGGCGCGCCTTTTCGGCGATCTTGGCGAAGGTGTCCTTGCGCGTGCCGTAGCGCCAGCGGTACTCGCGCCCGGCGCCGCCGAACATCTGCGCCGCCACCGGCGCGGCGGTCATGCCCTGCACGTCGGCCATGACCTGCGCGTGCCGGCCCAGCGGGGTTTCGCGATCGTCGAACTTGGAGCCCAGCGCGCCCTTTTCCATTTTCTCGAAGCCCAGCGCGAGCACGCATTCGGCCGCGCCGCTTTCTACCGCCTGCCGCGCCAGCCACAGCGCGGTCGAACCGGTCGAACAGTTGTTGTTGACGTTGACCACCGGAATGCCGCTGAGCCCGAGTTCATAGACCGCGCGCTGGCCGCAAGTCGAATCGCCGTAGACATAGCCGGCATAGGTTTGCTCGATGCGCTCGAAGCCGATGCCGGCGTCTTCGAGCGCGGCCAGGCCGGCCGCGCGCGCCATCTCGAAGTACTCGGGGCTGGCGCCTGGCTTGGCGAAGCGGGTCATGCCGACGCCGAGAACGCAAACGGGAGTGCTCATGCCTGGGTGTCCTCATGGAGGCGGTCGGCCGGGGTCGGCGCGGCCGACCGCGGTTCGGCGCGGTGGGCGGCGAGGCGATCGAGCGAGTGCGCCAGGCGCAGTTCGCCCTCGACCCGCAGACGGCCGCGTTGGAACAGATCGTGGGCGCGAGCGGTACCGGCGAACAGCGCGCTCAAGTCGCGATCGTTGATATGGAACGTCGCCGTCGCGGCCTGGCTGATGCTGCTGCGTATCGACGGCTTGGGCTCGCGCAGATCCGCGGTCCAGCCCGATTCCGGAGCGTCGACCTGGAACGACACGACGCAGCCGGCCCAGTCCGGCGGCGCATCGCCGGCGGTTTCCCAGTGCCTGCTCAATTCGGCGAACAGCCGCGGCAGATCCGAGGCGCGCGGCGGCGCGCCGTCGGTTTGCGCGCGAGTGGCTGGCCCGCGGGGGGCTGGCCCGGTCGCGACAGCGGCAGACGACCGCTCGGCCAATACCGCCTGCAACAGCGCCGGATCGATCTTCTGCAGAAACATCAGTTTCTGCGAGGCCATGATGTTGCCGGCGATCTTGAGCTTGCCGCCGAAGTACAGCTTCTGCGCATCGGCGTGGCCGGTGCTCATCGCGACGAAATCGGCGTCGTCCAGTTCCAGGGTCGCATCGGCCGATTCGTCCACGCCCTCGGCTACCGTGCCGTCGCCGGACTTCAGATCCAGGAACCATTGCGATTCGGGCCGATGCAGTTTGAACTGGAAACGCGTGCGGACCTGATCGCCCAGCCCCGGGTTGTCGGCGATGTGGCGGCGGATCGTTTCGAACAAGTCCGTGGACGTCGCTTCGAGCGGCGCGGCGACCGCGACCGGGTCTTGCGCGGCGGCCTGCGCTGTCGCGCCGGCACGGCGCGCCTGCACGCGCGCAAAGGGCTCGGTGCCGATCGCGTGCAGCGCGGCGAGTTTCTGCGAGGCCATGAGGTTGCCGGCGATCTTGAGCTGGCCGCCGAAGTAAAGCTTCTGCACTTCGCCGATAGGTCGGGTGACCAAGGTCTGCACATGCTCCTCGTCGAGTTCCAGCGTGCAGTCGGCGCGTTCGGCCACGCCCGGCCGGCATTCGCCGGCGCCGTTGCGCAGATCCAGCACCCAGTCCGAGTCGGGGCGATGGACCTTGAACTGGAACACGGTGGCGACTTGCGATGCCAGCTCCGGATGCCGGGCGACATGTTCGCCGATGACCTCGAAGGCTTCCACGGCGGTGAGGTGGTTCGCGGCCTCGGGCGTATCGGTGGCAGCGGGCGGCGACGATGCCGCCGCCGCTTGCGCCGGTTCGCCCAGTTCCAGCGCGGCGTGGCTCACCACGAGCTTGTCGCGTTCCTTGACCTTGGTTTCGAACACGAAGCGGTTCTCGCCGTCGCGCCAGATCCGCGTCACCAGCGTTTCCCCCGGGAACACGCTGTCGGCGAAGCGCACCCGGATGCTCTTGAAACGGCGGCCGTCGTTGCCGGCGAAACTGCGCAGCACGTGGCGCGCGACGAAGCCGTAGGTGCACAGCCCATGCAGGATCGGCCGGTCGAAGCCGAACGCGCGCGCGAACGCCGGATCGGCGTGCATCGGATTCCAATCGCCGGAAAGCCGGTAGAGCAGGGCCTGATTGGGATCGGTGCGTTCCTCGACCACCGCGTCGGGTTCGCGATCCGGCGCGGCATTGCGTTCCGAACTCGGCCCGCGTTCGCCGCCCCAACCGCCGGCGCCGCGCACGAACAGGCTGATCTCGTTGTAGGCGAGTTTCTCGCCGCTTTCGTCGAAGCTGTCGCAGCCGATCACCACGACCGCATGTGGATTCTTGTCGTAGGCGGTCTTGAAGGCGAAACGATGGGTCAGCTGCGCTTTCGGCGGCAGCGGACGCAGCAGTTCGGTGTATTGCTCGCCGTGCAGGATCCGGTCCAGGCCGTAGTTCAAGCCCTTCAGGCCGCGACCGTCGCGGGCGAGGTTAAGGAAGGTATTGAGCGCGGGCATCACCGCATACGTCGGCACGGCCTGGAACTGATCGCCCAGTTCGTAGACGTAACGCAGCTCCTGCGGGTCCAGCGCGTCGCGCGCGGCGCCCACGCCAAGCGCGTACAAGGCCAGATCGCGTTCGTCGTAACTCGATTGCGCTTCCAGGGTGTCGGCGCTGGCCGCATCGAGATCGATGAACTCGTTGCCGCCCAGGCGCGGTTTGGCCGCGCCTTCCAGAATCGGCGCGACCGATTCGGTGGTGGAGGTCGGGTAGGTGGGCGCGGCGAAATCGGCGATCTCGCCCCAGCGCGCCTGCATCTGTTCCGGACCCAGGCCGCCTTGCGGAAAGAACACGCCGCCGCTGCGTTGCCAGCGCAGTTTGCCGACGTAACCGGCGCCGACTTCGAACAGGCCCTTGGTCTGATCGCAGCGCTCATGGCACAGCCACGCGACCAGGGCGGTGACCGACTCGGGCTTGAGCAGGTCCAGCACCTCTTGCGGCAGCACGGTCGACAGCAGGCGCGAAGCCGCCACCGGCGCGATCACATTGACGTGGATGTTGCGCGCGCGGCCTTCCTCGGCCAAGGTCTGGGCCAGGCCCACCACGGCGAGCTTGGCCGCGCTGTAATTGGCCTGGCCGAAGTTGCCGTACAAGCCCGCCGCCGAGGTGGTCATGACGATGCGGCCGTATTGCTTGTCGCGCAGGATCGGCCAGACCGCCTGGGTCACTCGCATCGAGCCGAGCAGGTGCACCCGATAGATCAGGTCCCAGTCCTGCTCGCTCATTTTTTGGAAACTAACGTCGCGCAGGATGCCGGCGTTGTTGATGAGGATGTCGACGGTGCCGAAGGCGTCGATCGCGGCCTGCGCGATCGCCTCGCCGTTTTCGACCGAATCGTAATTGGCCGCGGCCTGCCCGCCGGCGGCGACGATCTCGGCGACCACCGCATCGGCCGCATGCGTGCCGGCGCCGCCGCCATGAGCGCCGCCGCCGAGGTCGTTGACCAGCACGCGCGCGCCGCGCGCGGCCAAGGCCAGCGCATGCGAGCGGCCCAGGCCCGCGCCGGCGCCGGTGACGATGGCGACTTTTCCGTCGAATCTAAGTGTTTCGGTCATTGCCGGGTTCTCCGTGATCGCCCGCCGCTTACAGCGAACGGGCGATGATTTCCTTCATGATTTCGTTGGTGCCGCCATAGATGCGCTGCGCGCGCGCATCGAGGTAGGCGCGCGCGATCGGGTATTCGAGCATGTAGCCGTAGCCGCCGTGCAGCTGCACGCATTCGTCCACGACCTTGCACAAAAGATCCGAGCACAAGTATTTCGCGGCGGCCGCGGCGTCGATGGGCAATTGGTCGCGCAACACCAGTTCGGTGCAGCGGTCGACGAACACCCGCGCCATCGCGATCTCCGATTTCATCTCGGCGAGCTTGAACCGGGTGTTCTGGAACGCCGCGACCGGTCGGCCGAAGACTTGACGCTGCCCGACGTAATCCTTGGTCAGGGCGAACGCGGTTTCGGCGCCGGCGATGGAGGTGATCGCGATGATCAGCCGTTCCCAGGCCAGTTCCTGCATCAGCATCATGAAGCCCTGATTCACGCCGGCCTCGCCGCCGAGCACGTTGCTTTTGGGCACGCGCACCTGATCGAAATGCAACGGCGCGGTGTCCTGGGCCTTGAGTCCGACTTTCTTGAGCGGCTTGCCCTTGACGAAGCCCGGGCGGTCGGCCTCGACCAGGATCAGGCTGATGCTCTTGGCGCCGCGGTCGAGCTGATCGTCCATGCGCACCGCGACGATGGCCAGATCGCATTGCAGCCCGTTGCTGATGAACATCTTGGCGCCGTCGACGATGTAATCCTCGCCGTCCTCGCGCGCCACCGTGCGGATGCTCTGCAGGTCCGATCCGGTGCCCGGTTCGGTCATCGCGATCGCGCCGACGCTCTCGCCGCTGGCCATGCGCGGCAACCAGCTGCGTTTCTGTTCTTCGCTGCCGTAATGCAGCAGGTAATTGGCGACGATATCGGAATGCACGACGAAGCCGACACCGCTGGCACCGACGGCGAGCTGTTCTTCCATCATCACCATGCTGTGCAGGCGGTCGCCGCCGGCGCCGCCGTATTCGGCGGGGATCGCGCAGCACAGCAAGCCCAGTTCGCCGGCGCGGTTCCATAGTTTGCGGTCGACCTGTCCGGCTTCTTCCCAGGCCTCGTGGTACGGCGCCACGTCTTCGCGGAAGAATCGCCTGGCGCTGTCGCGGAATGCATCGTGGCCGGCGTCGAACAAGGTTCTGGGGAGCATGCGTTACTCGATGGTTGGGCGGACGATGGCGATGGGAGGATCCGATCTTGCGCGGACGCGGGCGCGGCCGTGAGTCGGCGGCGCGCCAGATCGCTTAGCTTTTCGGGACAAGGCGGACGACGGAGGTGACCGCGGCACCCGCTGCGGCGACGTCCTGCGGCGGTTTCAGCACGGCCTCGTTGTCTGCGCCGAGTTCGGGCGTGTCGCCGCTGCGAGTCGACGCGTTCTCGTAGCGAATGGGGCAGGCGAACGCCGGTTTTCCGCGAAAGTCTTCGACCATGCCGCGCGCCAGCACTTGTTCGTCGCGTAAGGCTTCGCCGAGCGTGAGCACCGGCGAGACGCAGCAATCGACCGCGTTCAAGCGGCGCAGCCAGTAATCGCGATCGCGCGAACGCAGGATCAGCGCCAGCACGCCGTGCAAGGGCGCGAGTCTGCGCTTGAGCCGTTGCGGGTCCAGCGGCGGCGAGGGCGCTCGCTGCGGCGCCGGCGCGGCGCTGTCGAGGCGGACAGATTCGGCTTCGCGATCAACGCGCCCGAATGCCCAGCGCAGCGGCCACGGCGCGGACTCGCGCAGCGCCGACAACAAGGCGCGGAAGAACTTGGGCTCCAGCGCGGCGACCGCCAGATGACGGCCGTCGCGGCAGCGATAGACCCGATAGTTCGGCAGTCCGCCGGTCAGCATGCCATCGCCGCGGGTTTCGACCTCGCCGCGCTCGCGCAGGGTCGACAGCGCGATCTGCTGCAAGGCCAGGGTTCCATCGAGCATCGCCACGTCGACCATGCAGCCTTGCCCGGATTCGCGCGCGCCCAACAACGCGGCGAGCACGCCGGTCGCCGCGGTCAGCGAACCGCCGGCGATGTCGGCGATCTGCACGTTGGCCAAACCCGGCAGCCCGCCGCCGTTGCCGAGTTGGTCGAGCACGCCGGCGTAGGCGCAATAGTTCATGTCGTGGCCGGCGCGGTCGCGGTAGGGGCCGGTCTGGCCGTAGCCGGTGATCGCCGCATAGACCAGACGCGGGTTGATCCGCTTCAAGGCCGCATAGCCGCAACCGAGCTTGTCCATCACCCCGGGGCGGAAGGATTCGATCACCGCGTCGCAGCTTTCGACCAGGCGATGAAACGCTTCCACGTCCTCGCGGCGGGTCAGATCCAGACTGACCGAGCGCTTGCCGCGGTTGACCAGCGCGAACAACTCCGGCGACAGCCGGCGCGCGTAGTCGCCGCCGTCGGGATGCTCGATCTTGATGACCTCGGCGCCGAGCTGAGCCAGATACAGCGTGCACAGCGGACCGGGCAACAGGCGGGTCAAGTCCAGCACGCGCACGCCGCTCAACAAGGAATTGCTCATGGACGCTCCGCGGCCCGCGAAGTGTGATGGGGCAGGCCAACCGGTTCAGTTTCCCCGCGATGCGCCCGTTGCAATCAGTACCGAGCATGTCAACATGATTAGCATTAAGGGCCACGATGAGACCGATGCGCTCTACCACGCCCCCGCCGACGCGCGCGGCCGATGCCACCGCGGATCGCTCCCGCCCGCGCGCGCCGTTGCGCAATTCGCTGCCGGCGGCCTACCTGCGCAAGATGCTGGAGCTGGCGGCCGAGCGCGGAGTCGATCCGGCCGAGTTGTTGGTCGGCAGCCGGCTGACCCTGGAGCTGCTCGACAATCCCAACCTGCGGGTCATGGCGCGCGACGCGGCGTACGTGATGCGGCGTACGGTGGAGCTCAGCGGCGATGAAGGGCTGGGCATGGAGTTCGGCCTGCGCACGATTCCCAACGCGCACGGCTATCTGGGTTACGCGGCGATGAGTTGCATGACCTTGCGCGATTCGCTGAGCCTTGTGATGAACTACATCCACCTGCGCGAGCGCGACGTCAGCCTGCATCTGTTCGAGCAGGGCGAAATCGCCGTGCTCGAAGCGCGCGACACCCACGACCTGGGGCCGTGGCGGCAGCTGATCCACGAGTCGATTCTGATCGGCCTGACCCGCATGAGCGGTTTCATGCTCGGCGAGGCGCAGCCCGAATTCGAACTGTGGTTCGACTGGCCGGAACCGGCGTATTACCCACGCTTCCGTTCGCGCATCCCGCCGGTGCGTTACTCGATGCCGGCCAATCAACTGCGCTTGCCGCGCGCGTATCTGGACCGGCGTCTGATCACCGCCGATCAGGCCGCGGCGCGCCAGGCCACCGAACACATCCAGCGCGAAGCGGCGAGCGCGAATCTGTCCGAGGTGAATCTGCTCGAGCGAGTGCGCAGCGAACTGGGCCGTGCCGACAACGGCTACCCGGGGTTGGAGCAAGTGGCCTCGCATTTGTTCATGTCCGGCCGCACGCTCAAGCGCAAGCTCGGCGAACACGGCGTGGGTTTTCAGGAACTGCTCGACGAAGTGCGCGAACGCGATGCGATGCGGATGCTGGCCGATCCGGACACCGACATCCAGGCCATCGCCGCCGCGCTGGGCTATCAGGACCCGCCTTCGTTCACCCGCGCGTTCCGCCGCTGGACCGGGACCACGCCGAGTCTGGCGCGGCAGCGTTTGATGAGCTGCGACTGAGCCATGCCGTTGCCGCGCAGCGCCATCGCATGCGCGGCAACGGGTTCCCCATGACTAATTGCAACTGCGCGCGATCAGCGGCAACGCCGCGCGGCGACCGTTGAGGCGGCTGTCGAGATAGGCCACGGCCGAGGGCAAGGCCGCCGCGACGAAGGCCACGTGCTCGCCGGCGATGCCGCGCCAGTAGTGCACCGGCGTGCCGGCCTCGCACCAGGCTTGCACCAGCCGGTCGGTGCCTTCGATCGGGATCAGCTCATCGAAGATGGCGTGATACACGAAGATGTCGAAGTCCGGCGACTTGCCCGGCTGCGGCAGGTTGATCTTCGGCAAGGTCGCCAGTACGCCGGGTGCGTTGAGCGGATCGGCGACGGTGGTGTAGTCGGCGAAATGCCCGATGAAAGGCGCGTTGAGAATGTCCGTGCTGATGCCCAGGCAGCTGTCCTTGGTCGCTTGCGCCGCGGCGACGCCGCGCGCGTTCAAGATCGGCGTGATCATCTCCGGATAGGCGCGGTTGACGCCGATCACCGCCGAGTAGCCGAGGAAGAAAAACGCATTGCCCAGGCCGCTGTCGAAGGCGTTGACCGCGCTGCCCAGATCGGCGGGCGTGCCGCCCGACGCGGTGCCGACGATATTGAGTTCCGGCGCGTAACTGCGCTTGAGTGTCGCCGCCCAGGCCGTGGCCAGTCCGCCGCCGGAATAGCCCCACATCGCGATCGGCGTGGCGCTCCTGGACAGTTTGAGCGGTTTGAAATTGAGCGCGGCGCGGATGCCGTCCAGGGTGATTTGTCCTGCGATCTTGCCCACCGCGTAAGTCGAGTCGGGGCCTTGATGGTCGGGTATCACCACGGTCCAGCCCAGGGTTTTCAGGCCGATCAGATACTGCGCCGGTTCGAGCTGAGCGCTGAAGCTGAAGTCCGGAATGATCTCACCGGCGACCTGGTGCGAAGGCGCGCAGCCCAGGCCCAGACTGTCTTCGGCGTATTGATACGACACCAGCTTGCTCGCGCCGATCTGCGACACCGGTTTGACCACGGTGGCGACCGCGGCGATCGGGCGATCGTTGTGATCGCGCGAAACGTATTGGATCCGCCAGGCTTGATTGAGCATCGGGATGCCCAGGCTGGGACGGAACAGGATCGGACGCGATTGCAGCACCGTGCCCACCGGCAGGTTCGGAAACGGTTTGGGTTGGGCGTAGAACGGATCGGCGTCCGGTGTCGCCGCGAACGGCACCTCGGCGGCGGCGAGCGCGGGCGCGATGGTCAACGCGATGGCCGCCAGCGTGGCCGCGCGGCGGAACAGACTGCGCCGGCAAGCGCGCAGCGGGCGGGTACGGAGCGAGAACATGACGGAACCTCCTCGGCTGAAGGCATCGGTTGCATCGCGTCGGGATCGCCGGCCGATCGTATCGATCGATCGCGCCTGCCGATCGCATCGCGACCTTCACATGCGCACGGCGCGGGCGCGAGCGGCGAACAGGCCAAGGTGGTTAGCGGATCGGGCCGGCCGGCCGAATCTGCCCAGGCCGGCGGCGCGGCTATATCGCGCCGATTTCGCGCCGAGCGCGAGCGGCTCAGCCGAGAAACGGCGCGTGGTCGGCGGCGATCCGCCGCAGTTTGGCGGGATTGCGCTGCACCTGGATTTGCACGATGCGCTCGCCGTCGGTGTCGTAGGACTGCGCCGACTCCAGTTCATCGCCGAAGTAGCGCAGCACGCCCAGGCGCCCGTTGATCGAGGCCAATTCGATGCGCAAGTCGTGCTTGTGCCGCAGCGTGCAGGCGAACAGCAATTGAGCGATGCGCTGGCCGCCGACCATCGGCTTGGGGAAACTGGTGACGACGCCACCGCCGTCGCCGATGAGGGTGGCCGATTCGGCCATCATCGCCTTCATGGCGTGGAAATCGCCGCGGGTCCAGGCCTGGGCGAAGCGCTGCATCAGGCGTTGATGCGCCTGGGCCGAAACCACATAGCGCGGGCGTTCTTCGCGCAGCTGGCTCTTGGCGCGATGCACGATCTGCCGGCACGCGGCCTCGCTCTTGTCGAGCGTGCGCGCGATGTCGGCGTAATCGGCGTCGAACACTTCGCGCAGCAGGAACGCCGCGCGCGCTTCCGGGGCGAGCCGTTCGAGCACGGTCAAGAACGCGACCGACAAATCGCTGGAGGCTTCCTGCAGCGCTTCGGGCGTGTCCGGCGCATCGCTGAGCACCGGTTCGGGCAACCAGATGCCGACATAGTGTTCGCGGCTGGCGCGCGCGCGCCGCAGCCTATCGATCGAGCGCCGGGTCGTGGCGACCACCAGCCAGGCGTCCGCGTCGCTGACATGGCCGGGCGCGGCTTCGTTCCAGCCCAACCAGACGTCCTGGACCACGTCCTCGGCTTCGGCCAGGGAGCCGAGCATGCGATAGGCCACGCCCAGCAGGCGTGGTCGCAGTCGGGTAAACAGATCGGTCGCGCCTTCCATAGAACCCAGGTCGAAGCAGGGGGCCCGTTTGTGACGGGCCTGGCTTGTAAGGGAGCTTGCCGTCGGAGACTCGATTGTGAGGCATGCGGCGCCCGGTCGGCGAAAACCGCCCCCGCCGGACGCCGCCGCGGCCCGGCTCAGGGCACCGGGATCGACACGGGCTTGTCGATATCCTTCAACAAAAACGCCAGGAACTTGGCGGGTTTGTCCTTGCTGGCGTTGCGCCCGACGGTGTGCACGTCGTCGGGGCCCTCGTGGAAACTCTGGCCTGGCGTCAGCGTCACTTCCTTGCCGCCGGCCACGCCCATCACGATCGAACCTGCCAGCACATAGACCACGGCGTGAGCGTCGTGACGATGCACCGAGTCGGCGCCGCCCGGCGGGAATTCCACTTCGAGCAGCACCAGTTCCTTGCCCGGATAGTCGGACAAGGGCTTGGTGGTGATCGTCTTGACGGTGGGAGGCGACGCGCCGGTGGCGTGCGAGCCGTGAGCGCCGTGAGCGGCGGCGGCGCCGGAGCACAGCAGGGCGAGCAAACTGAGCGAAGCAACGATACGCATGACGGACTCCGAGGTTCGCCGTCGCGAAAGACGGCTTGGGGAAATGGTCGCGCGCGCGACGGTCGGCGGCGCGATGGCCGGCTTCAGGCCAGTTGGGCCTTGTCCAGACCGAAGGCCTTGTCCTGCGTGCCCGGCTCGACGCGGAAGCCGACATTGACGCGATTCCAGGCGTTGATCGCCATCACCGCGAAGGTCAGGTCGGAAATTTCCTTCTCCGACAACTGGGTGCGCACACGGTCGTAGATGTCGTCCGCGACGCCCTGCGGCGACAACTGGGTCAGCGCTTCGGTCCACGCAAGCGCCGCGCGTTCGCGCGGAGCGAACAGGGTCGATTCGCGCCAGGTGGCCAGATGGTGCAGGCGCAGCGGGCGCTCGCCATGGATGGTGGCTTCCTTTACGTGCATGTCCACGCAGAACGCGCAGCCGTTGATCTGCGAGGCGCGCAGGGAGACCAAGTCCTGGATCGAAGGTTCGATCGCCGACTTCTTGATCTGCATGCTGAACTCGATGAGCTTCTTGAACAATTCCGGGGACTGCTGTTGGTAATCGATGCGTTGACTCATGACGGACGCTCCAGGAAGGGTACGGGCGGGCGCGGTCGCGCCCGGTTTGTCGTCAATCTAGGCCCTGCCGCGGTGCGCCGGTAGGCCGCTGGAAGGGCGCGCGGTGTTGAGCGCGGCGCACCAATGCCCGCGGCTGTCACAAGCCGGTGCGCTGCGACGACCTTGATGCATGACTACCTCCGAGCTTTCCGCCAGTTCCGCTGAGACCGGATCGAACGTCGATCGCATCTGGTCCGAGTTCATGGTCACGTTGGACGCGCTGCCGCCGCAGGTGCGCGCGGCGTTCTTGCTGCATGAAGTGTTCGAGGCCGGTTACGACGACATCGCCCGGCTGATCGGTCAACCGACGCAGGTGTGCCGCGACCATGTCGACCAGGCGCGCGCGCTCGCGCTGAGCCGGATGTTGCCGCTGTGTCGGCCGGCGAAGGCGGTAGCGCGATGAACGCCACGACCCGGATGCCGGCCGATCATTCCGATTCGCTGTCCGACAGTTTCTCCGCCAGTTATTCCGGGGTGGTGGCGTTCATCGCGGTCGCCACCGAAGGCAGTTTCGCGCGCGCGGCCGACCGCCTGGGCGTGGGCCGCTCGGCGGTCAGCCGCAGCGTGCAGAAACTCGAGGGGCAACTGGGCGCGCGCTTGTTCTCGCGCACCACGCGTTCGACCTCGTTGACCTGCGAGGGCGAACTGTTCTTCGAGAACTGCCGCCCCGGCGTGGAGCGGATCCTGCAGGCGCTGGAGGAAATGCGCGATCTGCGCGAAGGGCCGCCGCGCGGCCAGCTGCGGATCGGGTCGACGCACGGATTCGGTCGCAAGGTGCTGGCGCCGTTGATGGCCGACTTCCGCCTGCGCTATCCGGACATCGGCCTGGAACTGGTGTTGGACGAGCGCCCGGCCGATCTGGCGGTCGATCGGGTCGACGTGGCATTCCGCGACGGCCGCCTGGACGACAGTCAGGTGATCGCCAAACAACTGATCCCGATGCAGATGCTGGTCTGCGCATCGCCGCAGTACGCGCGCCGGCACGGCGTGCCGCGGTCGGTCGAGGAACTGCGAGCGCATGCCTGTATCCACCGCCGCCTGCCCAACGGCCGGCTGCGCGATTGGGATTTCAAGATCGATGGCCGCGCGCGCGGGCTCCTGCCGTCGGGCGATATCGTGTTCAACGACGATGAGCTGACGCTACAAGCCGTGCTGGACGGCCAAGGACTGGCGCAGATGCCGGGTTTCCAGGTCTGCGACGCCCTGCGCAGCGGTGCCCTGGTGTCCTGCCTGGACCCGTTCGCGCCCGACGACGGCGGGCATTACCTGTGTTACCTGAGCCGTCGGCAATTGCCCAAGCGCATCCGCGCCTTCATCGACTTCGCCACCGCGCGGATCCGCGCCCTGGACCTGGACTGCGCGCTGGAACTGCATCGCGGCCGCGGCGATCCGGCGCGCATGGTCGCTGTCGCGGGTTGACGGCGGCCATTGGTGCGTGGCGGGAAACATCGTGAATCCGGCGGCAGGGCTACTATCGGCGCAGGCGCGCTCCTAGCATCTTCGTCGTCGCAGTCATCGCGCCGGCCGGTTCGCTCCTGTCCCGCAGCGGCGCCGGTTGCCCCGTCAGGACTTGGAGAGGTGGATCATGAAATTAGTCGTCATCGGCGGTACCGGACTGATCGGAAGCAAGGTGGTCGCGCGCCTGCGCGAGCAGGGACATGAGGCGATCGCCGCGGCGCCGTCGACCGGTATCGATATCCTCAGCGGCGAAGGGCTCGATGCCGCGATGGCGGGTGCCGACACGGTGGTCGATCTGGCCAACTCACCGTCCTTCGAAGACGCCGCGGTGATGGATTTCTTCCAGACCGCCAGCCGCAACGTGCTGAGCGCGGAGATCAAGGCGGGCGTCGGGCACCATCTGGCGCTGTCGGTGGTCGGCACCGAGAAACTGCAGGACAGCGGCTACTTCCGCGCCAAGCTGGCCCAGGAAAAATTGATCCGCGCGTCCGGGCTTGCGTACACCATCGTGCATTCCACCCAGTTCTTCGAATTCCTGCCGGGCATCATCCAGTCCGGCGCCGACGGCGGCACGGTGCGCCTGCCGACCGCGCTGGTGCAGCCCATCGCCTCGCAGGACGTCGCCGAAGCGGTCGCGCGCCTGGCGCTTCGGCCGCCGATCAACGGCATCGTCGAGATCGCCGGGCCCGAACGCGAGCCGTTGTCGGAGCTCGCGCAGCGGTTCATGCGCATCGTCCAGGATCCGCGCGAAGTGATCGGCGATGCGAAGTCGCGTTATTTCGGCGCCGAACTGCAGCGCGAGTCCTTGGTGCCCGAGCAGGCGGCGTGGCAGGGCGAGTTGAACTTCGAGGCTTGGCTCGCGCAGTCCCAGTACGCACGTTACGCGCCGCAGGCTTGAACCGTCGATCGCGCGGCCGCCGCCGAGCGAAAACGCGTCGACGTTGCCCGCCATGAGTCCGTTGCGGCCGCCATCGCCCAAGCTGCTGGACAAGTATCGCGGCGACGACGCGTTCGCGCTTTACACCGGCCGGGTGCGGGTGACCGGCGGCGAGGCGGCGCACGGGCGCGCATCGGGCGTGGCGACGTCCGACGACGGCGCGCTCGCGGTGAACCTGCGCCTGCCCATCGAACTGGGCGGCCCGGGCGGCGGCAGCAACCCGGAGCAACTGCTCGCCGCCGGTTATGCCGCCTGCTTCCATGGCGCGTTGACCTTGCTGGCCGGTCGGGCGGGAATCGTCGTGGGCGAGCTCATGGTGGAGGCTGCGGTGACCTTCGCGCGCGACCCCATGGACGGATTGTTTGCGTTGTCGGCGGATGTCCGCGTGCATCTGCCGGGTTTGGATCGCGTGCTCGCCGCCGAGTTGGTGCGCAACGCCGAACGCGTGTGTCCCTACGCAAAAATGTTCCGCCACGGCATCGACCATGTGGTGGCGGTTGCAAACCCATCGCAGTCGGCGGATTCGCGCGAGGACGCGCTCTGATCGCCGTCGCGACTGAAGGCCGGCCGCGCTCGCGACCCGATCAGCGCGCGCTTTGTCGTTGTTCCGTGCGCAGGCGTTCGCGTCGCCGCTCGGCGTTGTCCAGATCGGCGAGCGGATCGATCAAGCCGCGGTCGAAGGCTTCGACCGGCTGGCCCTGCAGGCATCGGCGTGGCCAGTCGGAGTGGGTCAACGCACCGCGTCCCAAGGCGACCAGATCGGCGTCGCCGCGCGCGAGCAAGGCGGCGGCTTCTTCGCGCAGGTGCAGCGATCCGTTGGCGAAGACCGGCACCTGGGCATGACGCTTGGCCAACGCGGCCAAACTGAGGCCGTCGCCGAAGGCCGGTTGCCAGGCCTCGAACTCGGTGGTGTGCAGGTAGTCGATCGGCAACTTGCCGAGCGTGCCGAAGATCGCCGCGGCCTGTTCGACACCGCCGCTCCATTTGTGCACGAAGTCGTTGACCTTGGCTTGCGATACGCGCACGCCGAGCGGGAAATCCGGACCGACCGCCTCGCGCACCGCTTCGACCGTCTCCACGGTGAGGCGCAGGCGCCGTTGCAGATCGCCGCCGTAGCGATCCTCGCGCAGATTGACGCCCTCGCTCAAGAACTGATCGAGCAGATAGCCGTTCGCGCCGTGCAGTTCCACGCCGTCGAATCCGGCCTCGCGCGCCCGCGTCGCGGCCTGCGCGAAGCCGTCCACCGCCGCGGCGATCTCCGCTTCGGACATCGGCGTCGGCAACCGGTACTCGCCGCTGCCGCGATAGAACGCCATCTGCACGCCCTTGGGGCGGACCGCCGAAGGGCCGCGCGTGTCGGCGCGATGCGGATTGGCCTGGGCCAGTGCGCCGGCGTGCATCAGCTGCGCGATCATGCGGCCGCCGCGCTCGTGCACGCCTTCGACGATGGGCCGCCATGCGTCGCGTTGCGCATCGTCGGACAGGCCCGGCTGGAACTGATAGCCCTGCGCGTAGGCCTTGTCGGTGTAGATGCCTTCGGAGATCACCAGGCCGAAGCCACCGTCGGCGAAGGCGGCGTAGTACTTGCCCATGCGTCGCGTCGGCTGGCCGTCGGGCGCGGCGCTGATGCGGGTCATCGGCGCCACCGCCAGCCGGTTGCGCACAGTCAGCGTACCCACGCGCAATGGCGCGAACAGCGGTGAGGTGGGGATCGAAGCGTCTGCGGCGATGGCCATCTCAGCGATGTCCGCCGGAGGTGGTGATCGCGGCGATCGCCTCGATCTCGATCATCGCCTTCGGGTCGTACAGCGCCTTGATCTCGGCGATGGTGTCGGCAGGATAGGGCGCGCTGAAGAACGCGCGGCGCAGTTCGACCACGTCCTGGAAGTGGCTCATGTCGGTCACGAAGATCGTCACCTTGATGACGTCCTTCAGGCTCGAACCGCCGGCTTCCAGCGCGCGGCGCAGATTGGCGAAGGCCTGTTCGCCCTGGGCGCGGAAACCGCCGTCGACGATCTTGCCGTCGTCGCCGGCGCCGGCCTGTCCGGAGACGAACAGCAGATCGCCGAAGGCGATGCCCTGCGACAGCAGATAGGGCTCGTAGGGGTCGGGTTGGGTGACGACTCGTTGCAGCATGATCGCGGTCCTCGCTAGCGATTAAATGAAGTTTTACTCAGCTGGTCAGAACCGGCTTGGCGAGTAAATTGGTCTCATATCTGCGCTTTGACAAACGCGAAATTGTCAGGCATAAGATGAGAAAATTTCATCTATAGGCTTATGCGCCGCCGCCTGCCCCTGTCCGCCCTGCGAGCCTTCGAATCCGCCGCCCGGCATGGCAGCTTCAGCCGCGCCGCCGGCGAACTCGCGGTCACGCCCACCGCGGTCAGCCATCAGATCCGTTCGCTGGAGGAATCGCTCGGCGTGCCGCTGTTCGAGCGGCGCGCGCGCAAGGTGGCGCTGACCGAAGCCGGCAGCCAGCTCTACCCAGTGCTGCGCGACGGCTTCGATGCGTTCGAGGGCGCGTTGGAGCGCTTGGCGCGAATCAGGACGCGGGCGGCGGTGACGGTCTCGGCGACCAACGCCTTCACCTCGAAATGGCTGCTGCCGCGGGTGGCGAGTTTCACGGTGCTGCATCCGCAGATCGATCTGCAGTTGCACGCCTCCGACGAAGCGGTCGACCTGGTCGGCGGCGGCGTGGACATCGCCATCCGTTACGGGCGCGGCCCTTATCCGGGATTGTTGGCCGAACCGATGTTCGCCGACGACTTCGCGCCGGTGGTCAATCCCCGGTTGGGCGTGCGGGTGCCTTCGGATCTGGATGCGGTGCCGATCATCCACTTCCAATGGAAGCGCCATCACCCGCTCAATCCGACCTGGGAAGCCTGGTTCGCGCGGGCCGGCCTGGCGTGGCGCTCAGCGAGCGGCGAACTGCGTTTCTCCGACGAAAGCCATGCGATCCAGGCGGCGGTCGCGGGGCAGGGCGCGGCCTTGTTGAGCTTGGCCCTGGTGCGCGATGAGATCGCGGCGGGGCAGTTGGTGCAGCCGTTCGGGCCGGTCCTGGCCGGCCACGCCTACCATTTGGTGACCGACCCCGAACGCGCGACTAGCCCGAGCGTGAGCGCGGCGCTGGAGTGGTTGCGCGCGCAAGTGCGCGGGCTGTCCGGGCCGGCCGCGCCGGCCGCGCCGGGCGACGCAGCGGCCTGACGCGGCGGCGCCGCGCCGCGGATTACAGCGACTGCAGTTCGGTGTTGTCGTTGCGCGGTTTGCTCTGCGCCGCCGGCTGCGGCTGCGCGGGCAGCGCTTGCGGCACCGTCGCGCCGGCCACCGGCACCTCCAGATACGGCAGGCGCAGGGCTTGGCTGGTCGTCTTGCGGATCTGGTTGGTCAGCTCCGCGCTGTCGTTCAGACGGCGCCCGTACGACGGCACGATCTGCTGCAGGCGCGTGCGCCAGCCGGCGTCCATCTGCTGCGGAAAGGCCTTGGCGAGCAGGTCGAGCATGATCGGCGGCGAGGTCGACGCGCCCGGCGAAGCGCCGAGCAACGCAGCGATGGTGTGGTTCTTGTCGGTGACGATCTCGGTGCCGAACTGCAGCACCGGGCCCTTGACCGGATCGCGCTTGATGATCTGCACGCGCTGGCCGGCGGTGACCAGCTTCCAGTCCTCGCGCTTGGCGTTGGGGAAGTACTTGAGCAATTCGGCGTGACGGTCGGCGTCGTCCAGGCTCGCCTGGCCGATCAGGTACTTGAGCAGGTCGAGGTTTTCGCCGCCGACATCGAGCATTTCGATCACGTTGTCGTGGGTCACCGAGGAGTACAGATCGAACCACGAGCCGTATTTGAGGAACTTGGTGCTGAACAACGCGAACGGGCCGAACAACACCACCGGCTTGCCGTCGAGCTTGCGCGCATCCAGGTGCGGCACCGACATCGGCGGCGAACCGGTTTCGGCCATGCCGTAGGCCTTGACGCTGTGACGATCGGCGATGGCCGGCGCCTGGAACGCGAGGAACTGGCCGCCGACCGGGAAACCGGCGTAGTCGCGCGCTTCCTCGATGCCCGACAACTGCAGCAGCTTCAAGGCCGCGCCGCCGGCGCCGATGAACACGAAACGCGATTTGACCGTCGATTCGGTATCGGTCTTGAGATCCTTGACCGTGACGTTCCAGGTCTTGTCGTCGCTGCGGCGCAGCGCGGTGACTTCGTTGCCCAGATGCAGTTTGAAATTCGGCGCGCGCTGCAGGCCTTGGGTCAGCTGTCGGGTGATGACGCCGAAATTGACGTCGGTGCCGAGCGGCATATAGGTGGCTGCGACTTTCTGTTTGGGATCGCGGCCTTCCATCAACAGCGGCGCCCACTTGCGGATCTGTTCGGCGTCCTCGGAATATTCCATGCCGTAGAACAGCGGGTTCTTGACCAGGGCGTCGCGGCGCTTGCGCAGATAAGCGATGTTCTCGTCGCCCCAGACGAAACTCATGTGCGGGGTCGGATTGATGAAGTCCGAAGGCTGGTGCAAACGGCCTTGGGCGATCTGATGCGCCCAGAACTGGCGCGAGATCTCGAACTGCTCGGCGATCTCGACCGCGCGCTTGGTCTCGACGCTGCCGTCGGGCAATTGCGGGGTGTAGTTGAGTTCGGCGAAACCCGAATGGCCGGTGCCGGCGTTGTTCCAGCCGTCCGAGCTTTCCTCGGCCACGCCGTCGCGGCGCTCGTACAACTGGATGTTCCAGTCCGGTTGCAGTTCCTGCAGATACGTGGCCAGGGTCACGCTCATGATGCCGCCGCCGATCAGCACGACATCCACGGGCTGGTCGTTGCCGGCGGGCGGCACCGAGCGCTGATACAGGGGCCAGTACAGGAACACGATCCCCGTCAGCGCCAGGATCAGCAGAACGAGCAGGAGTTTGCGGAGTTTTTTCATAGTCGCGGGTAACCGGGGAAGTTTCGATGCCATGGGACCGGGAACGGCGTGAAGAGGCCGTTCACGCGTCGCGGACGGACGCTCGGGCCGCGCGGAAGGCCAGGACCCCGCGCCGTGCTCGAGCACGATATCGGTTCTCACCGCGGCGAAGTGAGTCCCGATCCCAGTATCCAGATCCAGCCGCGGGCGGCCGGGCGGTTCGAGGTCGCTCGAATGTCCGGCTTTGCCCGTTTGTGGGTCTGCGCGAATCGCTGCACCTGAAAAGGACGGGTGCTGCGCGAGGCCGAACGACGCCGGGTCCTGGCGCGAGCGCGGGCCCGGCGGGCGGCGATGCGGCTTGAGCCGTGCTTGCGCAGGCTGCCTGCATTCGGATGCCCTCTGAACGTATCCGCGCGAGGCGCTCTTAGCCGTGAAGCGCTGAAATCCGCGCGGCCAGCGGATCGATGCGACCGCCGCGTATTCAGGCCGCGGCCTAGGGTCAACCCCGGGTGTTCTGCTCGATCCGTGGGGAGTAGCGTCCTATTCGACCATCGGGTTACTTGCAATGGCTTGAATCAGCGAAATCGCATTCGCCACCGATCGATCCGACATACAACGACAAGGAGTGCAGTCATGTCCGTGAACGGACCCTCAGGAGCCGACAGCTCATCACGCGCAACGCAAGGCGGCGTTTCCGCCGGCGCCGACCCGGATGTCGCCGACAATCTCGCGGCGGCCCAAAACGAAGCAGCGAAGGCGGCCGCCGCCGGAATGGCTGCGACGCGAGCCTTTGCCCAGCGCATGCCCGCCGCGGTCGACCGCGCGGCCGACGTAGCCACCGAGGCGGCGAGGGCCGCGGAGAAAGCGGCCAGGGCGGCCACGTACGCGGCCGGCAGAAATCCGACCGAGGCCAATCTCGAGGCCGCCAGAGCGGCGCGCTCGGTGGCAGTGGATGCGGGCTATTCGGCTCTCGCCGCGCGTCGCGCCGCGGAGACGGCGGAAAAGCGCGGCCCCCGGCCGAGCCATCAGGTGGATCCTCCGGCCGATCCCCGCAATCTGATCACCCACAATACGATCAACCAGCTCGATACGATTGCCGTTAACGGTTCCTCGCAGACTTACGCGGACGTGGCGCTAGGCAATAGGCCTCAGCAGTCCTAGCATCCGTCGCCGTCGCGATCGCACACAAGGCCGGCTCCAGCCGGCCTTGTCATGTGTAACGCCGTTGTCTGTCCGGTGGACGACAATCGGTCCTTCAAGGCGCCGGAGACGTTCGAGCTCAAGCCGGACATCCACGTCAGCGCGCGAACGCCGCCGACCTTCCTGCTGCAGGCGACGAACGACAACGTCGACGACGTGAATCATTCGCTCGCCTACTACATCGCGCTGGAGAAAGCCGGCGTTCCGGTGGAGATGCATTTGTACGCGGCGGGCGGACATGCCTTCGGGCTGAGGCCTTCGAAGCATCCGGTGACGCAGTGGCCGCGCTTGGTGGAGACGTGGTTGGCCGCCATCGGTGTGATCGGCGAATAAGCCGGGCCGCGCGGCATCGCGGCGACGGACCCGCCGTCGCCGCGATGCCGCCGGTCGCACAAGGCGATGGATCAGTGGCCGCAGTGTAGGTAACCGATGTAATAGTCCTTGGTCACGGTGCCGGTGACCCTGAGGTTGCCATAACAGTCGTGAATCGCCGTGCCGACTTCGACGCCGTCTTTATAGTAGCTGCGGATCTCGCCCGGCGGCGGCAGCAGCGAGGCAGAAGCGATCGTGCTGACCGCGGCCAGGACCAATCCCAGTACAAGTTTCCGATTGCGCATTTGCAGATTCCTCCGTGATGGCGATGATTAGGCGAACCGCCGCGGTGCGCGGATGTTCGCCGTCGCGAATGCGTCTGCATCACGAACTCGCGACGGACCGATAGTAGTGCGCCATGGCAAGCGGCCGTACCGGCGCGTAGAGGTTTTCCGGCCCGGAATGCAACTTGGCGCACAAATCGCGTTGCAAGGCTGGGCGAAACACGCGCAGCGATTTCGCGCTCGCGGGCTTTATTCAGAGGGCTTGAGTGCGGGAATAGCTGAGTCGCGATGCCCGATGCGAGGATGAATCGGCGATTCGCGCGAATCGGCGCCATTGCCGGAGCCGCAGGCTTGCTAGGCTGGACGCAAGCATGGATTGGCCGGACGATGAATCTTCAACCGCTGCGTCGCTTGACTCTCGCTACCTCGCAAACCGCCACGCCGGATCGCCTCAGCGCCGCGAGCGGCATCGTGGTCGCCGGCGAGTTCATGTACGCGATCGCCGACGACGAGTTGCACCTGGGCGTGTTCGATCTGGGCGGGCAAGGCCTGAGCGGACAAGGCCTGAGCGGACAGGGCGCGGGCCGCTGGGTGCGGATCTTTCCCGGCGATCTGCCTGACGCGGCGGCGCTGCGAAAAGCGCGCAAGCCCGACCTGGAAGCCTTGCTGCGCCTGCCGCCGTTCGCCGCTTATCCGAGCGGCGCCTTGTTGGCGCTGGGTTCGGGATCCACGCCCGGGCGCCGAGGCGGCGTCTTGTTGGGGCTCGATGGCGCCGGCGCGCTCAGCGGCGCGCCGCGCGCGGTCGATCTGTCCGCGCTGTACGCCGCGTTGCAGCGCGATTTTCCGGCGCTGAACATCGAGGGCGCGGTGGTGCGCGGGCGCGATCTGGTGCTGCTGCAACGGGCCAGCGGCGGTCATCCGTACAATGCGTTGATCCGGTTTCCGCTCGACGATGCGCTGCAGGCATTGAGCGTCGGCGGCGACCTGCGCCTGCCCGCGTTGCCCGCCACGGTGTCGCGGGTCGAGCTGGGCCGAATCGACGGCGTCGCTCTGGGTTTCACCGACGCGGCCGCGTTGCCCGATGGCCGGCTGATCTTCAGCGCGGTCGCGGAGAACGTCGATGACACCTATCACGATGGCCCCTGCGTCGGCGCGGCGATAGGCAGTCTGGACCCGGACGGGCGGCTGCTCACCCTGGAGTTCGTGCGGCCGGTGCGCAAGATCGAGGGGATCGATGCCCGTCAGGACGGCGCGCTGATCCGACTGCTGCTGGTGACCGACGCCGACGACCGCGGCGCGGCCGCCGAATTGTTCAGCGCCTCGCTCACATTCTGAGGGTGTTCTGAGGGCGTATCCGCCCGCGACGGCCGTCGCGGGCGGGATCAACGCAAGCTGGCGCTCAGCGCCCGCCGCGGAACGATTCCCGACCGGTGTCCGACACCGATCCGACGCTCGGGTCGCTATCATTCCGCCATGCAGACGATCGAATACGACCGCCGGTACCGGGCGATACGACTCAACGACACACTTCTGTTCTGGGCCCTCGCGGCCCTGGTGCTCGGCGCGGGCCTGGGCCTGCGCGACCCGTGGCCGGCCGACGAGCCGCGTTTCACCCTGGTCGCCAAACAGATGATCGAAAGCGGGGACTGGCTGTTCCCGCACCGCGGCCAGGAGCTGTATTCGGACAAGCCGCCGTTGTTCATGTGGCTGCAGGCGGTCGCCTACAGCGTCTTCGGCAACTGGCGCGTGGCGTTCCTGCTGCCGTCGTTCCTGGCGGCGATGGGCACGCTGTGGTGCGTGGTCGATCTGGGCCGGCGGCTGTGGACGCGCCGGGTCGGCCTGTACGCCGGTTACGCCTTGCTGTTCGCGCTGCAATTCACCTGGCAATCCAAGAAGGCACAGATCGATCCGGTGGTGGTGTTCTGGATCACCCTGGCCAATTACGGATTGCTGCGCCATCTGCTCGGTGTCGCGCGCGAGCGCAAGCCCGATTGGCCGATGTGGATGCTGGGCTGGGCCGCGGCCGGCCTGGGCACCATCACCAAGGGCGTCGGCGCGATCGCCTTGTTGATGCTGATTCCCGCCGGCATCGCCTCGCTGCGCGGCTGGCCGGTCAAGGTGCACGCGGCGCGGGCGAAGTTCTGGCTCGGACCGCTGGCGTTCGTCGCGGCCGCCTGCGTATGGCTGGTGCCGATGCTGATCGCGGCGCAGGGCCAACCGGGGCCGGAGTACGCGAACTACGTCAACGACATCCTGTTGCGGCAGACCGCCAAGCGTTATGGCGCCTCGTGGGATCACGGCCAGCCGACTTGGTATTTCCTCGAAGTGATCGCGACCATGTGGTTGCCGACGATGCTGGCCTTGCCGTGGGCGATTCCGGCGTGGCGGCGCCGCCTGCGCCGCCGCGATCCGCGTTATCTGCTGCCGTTGGCGTGGTGGGTATTGGTGGTGATCTTCTTCAGCATCCCGGGCGGCAAGCGCGACATGTACATCCTGCCGGCGCTGCCGATGGTCGCGTTGGCGCTGGCGCCGCTGCTGCCGGGGCTGCTGCGCAAGAGCGCCGTGCAGTGGACCGCATTCGGCTTCACCGCATTGTTCTCGCTGGCCTTGCTCGGCGGCGGCCTGACGATGTGGTTCGGCGATCCGGGGTTCGAACGCCGCTTCGTCGCCGAGCGTTCGCTGGAAGACGTGTCGCAGGCGCTGGCCGCCAGCGTGGTCATGATCGGCTGTTGGGGCCTGGCCTGCCTGTCGTGGACGCGGCGGCGGCGCGCGGTGGCCGGTCTGATCGCGACCTTGACCGGGTTGTGGGTGGCGTTCGGGCTGCTGATGGCGCCGCTGCTCAACGATTCTTCGTCCGGGCGCGGGCTGATGACCGGCGTCGGCCGCCACATCGGCCCCGATGCGGAACTGGGACTGGTGTCGTGGCGGGAACAGAATTTGCTGATGGCCGATCGCCGCGTCGCCGAATTCGGCTTCAAGGCCGAGTTCGCCGAACAGATGCGCCGCGGATTGCGCTGGCAGCGGCGCGCGCCACAGTCGCGCTGGTTGTTGGTGCAGGACGTCGCGATGCTCCCGTGCATCGACCTCGCCCAGACCCACCACATGGGCAACGCCAACCGGCGCGGCTGGACTCTGGTGCCGGGCAGCGCGATCGCCGGCTGCGATTAGCGCGGCCGGCGCGGCTCAGGCCTGGGCCGCGGCCGTATCCAGCGAGGTCGCGATGCGCACCTCGCCGGTCAACACTTTGTGGATCGGGCAAGCGTTGGCGATCTGCAGCAGGCGCTCGCGTTGTTCGTCGCCGAGTTCGCCGTGCAAGGTGATCCTGCGTTCGATATCGGTGCCCGCCGCCGGCTTGCCTTCGGGATTGAAGCGCAACGCGACCTCCACGGCGGCCAGCGGCCATTGCTTGCGTGCCGCGTACATGCGCACGGTGATCGCGGTGCAGGCGCCCAGGCTGGACAGCAGCAGGCGTTCGGGCGTGGGGCCGGTGTCGCCGCCGCCGAGGTCGGCGGGTTCGTCGGCCTGCCAGGTGTGGCCGCCATCGTCGATGAAGGTCACCACGTACGGCGTGGCTTGAGTGGCGGCATGGACGGTGGCGATGGTCATCGAAGTTCCTGAGGCGGGGCGGCATCGGTGCCGGCGAGGCAGACCATAAGGCCGCGGTACCAGGCGCGCCAGCCGGGCGTGCCGCACGAACAGTCCCATCAGGCGAACGATGGCGGCGCGGAACCCGCTTCGATGGAGCGAGTTCGATGGATGGGGCGCGGGATGGGGCGCGGCGGTCTGCAACGGCGCGCACGCCGCGAATCGTTCGAACATGACATTCGACAGGGGCCGTCGGCGCCGCGCTTGCCGATCATCGGCATTCCTCTCCGACGGACCTGTCCCCATGAACGCACGCCTGTTGCCGCTGGCTCTCGCATTGGCCTGCGTGCCGCCGGTCGCCGCCGCGCAAGTGGTCGGCGTGGCCGTGGATTCCAAGGTGATCCTGGTCGACGGCAAGGGCGCAATACCGGCCGCGCCGGCAGGCGATTCGGCGGTGTTCTTCAAACTCGCCGACGGCCGCTTGAGCAAGCTCGGCGAGGTCGAGGTGCCGACCAGTTATCTGGGCCCGCCGGCGGCCATCGCGGTGTCGGCGCGCGGCGATCTGGCGCTGGTGGCCGCGTCGACGCGGCTGGATCCGGCCGATCCCAAACGATACGCCGACGATCAGACCTTGTCGGTGATCGATCTGTCGGGCAAGACGCCGCGGGTGACCCAGACCCTGGCCCTGGGCGTGCGTCCGTCGGCGGTCAAGTTCCATCCCTCCGGCACGATGGCGCTGGTGACCTCCAATCCCGGCAACGCGCTGGTGTGGCTGTCGATTCGCGACGGCAAGGTCGCCATCGCCGAGACCCAGAAACTGGCGGCCGATCAGGGCCCGTTGTCGGCGGCGTTCTCGCCCGATGGCACGCGGCTGCTGGTCACCCAGGCCGATGCGCATCGTGTTTCGTTGTACGCGGTGGAGAACCAGCGTATCCGCCTGCCCGCGATCCGCGACATGGTCGCCGGGGTGATTCCGTTCACGCCCTCGTATTGCGGCGACGGCGGGCTGGCGGTGGTGGCCAACTTCGGCATTCCCGATGCCGGCAACGGCGATATCGACACGGTCAGCCTGATCGACACCCACGGCGCCAAACCGCGGGTGATCGACACCGTGTCGGTGGGTTCGGCGCCGGAAGACGTGGTCTGCTCGCCCGACGGGCGTTACGCGGTCGCGGGCGTGCAGAACATGAGCAACCGGCCCAAGGATCATCCGTTCTATTCGCCCAACAGCCTGCTGGTGCTGTTGAAGATCGAAGACGGCCGCTTGCGGCGCGTATCGCAGGCGCCGATCGGCGCCTGGAGTCAGGGCGTGGTGTTCGGCGCCGATTCGACCACCGTGTTGGCGCAGAGCATGGACGATCGCGCGCTGCATCTGTTCAAGGTCGAGAACGACACGCTGCAGCGCGCCGGCGCGCCGATCGTGTTCGACAACGGCGCGCCGGGCAGTATCGGCATCGCCGGCCGCTGAGCGGCGGGCGCGCCGCGCGGCCTCAGAACCAGTCGGTCTGCATGCGATAGGCGCTGTCGTCGCCTTCGCGCACCAGCTTCGCCGCGAGTTCGGCCTGCGGCAGTTCGTGGGCGAAGAAGAACCGGCAGGCCTGCAGCTTGCCGCGATAGAACGCGGTATCGACCTCGCTCGCGCCCGTCAGCGCGCGCTGCGCGATCGCGGCCTGACGCAGCCACAGCCAACCGATCGTGAGGTGGCCGAGCAACAGCATGTAGTGGCCGGCATTGGCCAGGCCCAGCCGCACTTCGCCGCCGGCCATGCGCTGGCCGGCCGCGAGCGTGGCCGCGCCGGCTTGTTGCGCGATGGCCTGCAACTGCCGCGCCAGATCGCGCAGCTCGTCCTGTGCGGCCGCCTCGGCGCAGGTTTCGCCGACGTGCTGCAGCAACAGTTTCAGCGCCGCGCCATCGTGCATCATCGCCTTGCGCCCGAGCAGGTCCAGCGCCTGGATGCCGTTGGTGCCTTCGTGGATCGGGTTGATGCGATTGTCGCGGTAACACTGCTCGACCGGATACTCGCGGGTGTAGCCGTAGCCGCCGAGAATCTGGATCGCCAGTTCGTTGGCCTTGAGCGAGTAATCCGAACCCCAGGCCTTGATGATCGGAGTGAGCAGGTCCAGCAGCAGCGCGCTGTCGCGGCGCACCGCTTCGTCGGGATCGCGCGCCTGATCGACCAGCAGTGCGGTGTAGAAGCCCAGCGCCTGTGCGCCTTCGACCCAGCACTTTTGCAACAGCAGCATGCGCCGCACGTCGGCGTGTTCGATCAGCGCCAGCGGCGGCGTGGCCGGATCCTTCTGATCGGGATGGCGGCCCTGATGGCGTTCGCGCGCGTACTGCAACGAGTACAGATACGCCGCACTGCCTTGCTGCACCGCGCCCAGGCCGACGCCGATGCGTTCCTCGTTCATCATATGGAACATGTAGGCCAAGCCCTGATGCGGCTGGCCGACCAGATAGCCATGGCAATCGCCGGCCTCGCCGAACTTCAGGAAAGTGTTGACGCTGCCGCGCTGGCCCATCTTGTGATTCAAACCGGCCAGGCGCACATCGTTGCGCGGGCCGCGGCTGCCGTCGTCGTTGATCCGCCAACGCGGCACGATGAACAGACTGATGCCGCGCACGCCGGGCGGGCCGCCGGGAATCTTCGCCAGCACCAAGTGCACGATGTTCTCGCCGAGTTCGTGATCGCCCGCGGAGATCCACATCTTGGCGCCACTGAGACGATAGCTGCCCTCGGCTTGCGCTTCGGCGACGGTCTTGATGTCGGCGAGCGAGGAGCCGGCCTGCGGCTCGGACAGGCACATCGTGCCGTAGTAGCGGCCCTCGACGATGGGTTTCATGTACGTGCGCTTCTGCTCGTCGCTGCCGTAGGCTTCGAGCAGATTGGCCACGCCGCGCGCCAGCGCCGGATAAGCCACGGTGGAGGGATTGGCCGCGGAGAACATGCAATCGCAGACCGCGCCGATCACGAACGGCAGCTGCATGCCGCCGTCCTCGAAGTCGGCCAGCACCGCCATGAAGCCGGCCTCGTTGAACGCCTGCAGGCCTTCGCCGATTTCCGCAATCAGTTCGACCCGGCCGTCGACCATGCGCGGCTCGTTGAGATCGCTCTTGCGGTTGTGCGGCAGGAACTTGTTCACCGCCAAATGGTGCGCCAGTTCGATCGCCGCATCGAAGGTTTCGCGGCCGTGTTCGGTGAAGCGCGGGTAGCGGATCAGGCGCTCGACATCGAGCAGCTCGTACAGCATGAAGTCCAGGTGGCGGCGGTCGATCAGAGGGCTGGAACTCATGCTTGCGCTCCACGGTATGGTGAGTCATTCTTCACATGTGACTCATTAGGAGTCAAGCCGGAGATTCGTTCAGACTATGCCCAGCTCCAGGCTCAAGCCCAAAACCGGTGCGGCCAAAGGCAAGCTCGCTGCCGTCTCCGGCCGGCCCGCAAAGCCGGAAGCGGGCGCGCGCGCGGCGAAGAAAACCGCGCGTTCGCGGCCGGCACCGACGCAAACCGCGCCCGCAGCGACTCGCCTGGGCCGCGCCCTGCGCGATCCGCCGCCGCGCAAAGCCACGCCGCTGGACTTGTTCCGCGCCGCGCGCCGCGACTGGATCGCGGGCGAGCGGTTGGACATCGGTGCATTGGCCGGCGCCCTGGGCATCGGCCGCGCCACCGCATTTCGCTGGGTCGGCAGCCGCGAACAACTGCTGGGCGAAGTGATCTGGTCGCTGTGCGAGCCGCTGTTGCAACAGGCCGTCGCCGCGACGTCCGGGCGCGGCCCGCGCCGCGTCGCGGCGATCTGCGAATACGCGATCCGGGCGATGCTGGTGTATCCGCCGCTGCGGCGTTTCATCGCCCAGGACGCAGAATTCGCGCTGCGCCTGCTCACGTCCAAGCAAGGCCCGGTGCAGGAGAGGGTGATCGGCAAGGTGCGCGAGCTGTTGCAGCATCAATCCGAGCAGGGCGCGCTGAGCCTGCCGCTCAATGTCGATACCCTGGCGTATCTGATCGTGCGGCTATGCGAGTCGTTTCTGTATGCCGACGTGATCAGCGGGCAGCGGGTGGACCCGGCGGAAGCGGGGTTGGCGATCGAGTTGTTGTTGTCGGGGAAGGTTGAGCCGCGCCGTTCCAAGACCGCAGGCACCTCAGCCAAGGCGGCGTTGCGCGACCGCAGCAGCAAACGCTTGGGCCGGACCTAGCCCACGCCGGACGCTTAGAGGTCTTTTGTGGGTTTGAGGTCTTTAGTGGGAGGGCCTTCGGGCCCGACGCCGTGCGATCAGCCGCTACGAAGGTCCGATGCGATCGGACCGAAAAGCGTCGGGGCTAAAGCTCCCTCCCACAACTGGCGCTTTCAGCGCGCCGGAACCTACGAGGTCTTTTGTGGGAGGGCCTTCAGGCCCGACGCTGTTCGGTCAGCGACCATGAAGCTCGATGCGACCGGCTCGAAAAGCGTCGGGGCTGAAGCTCCCTCCCACAACGAGCGCTTTCAGCGCGCCGGAACCTGCGAGGTCATTTGTGGGAGGGCCTTCAGGCCCGACGCTGTTCGGTCAGCGACCATGAAGCTCGATGCGACCGGCTCGAAAGCGTCGGGGCTGAAGCTCCCTCCCACAACTGGCGCTTTCAGCGCGCCGGAACCTGCGAGGTCTTTTGTGGGAGGGCCTTCAGGCCCGACGCTGTTCGGTCAGCGACCATGAAGCTCGATGCGACCGGCTCGAAAGCGTCGGGGCTAAAGCTCCCTCCCACAACGAGCGCTTTCAGCGCGCCGGAACCTGCGAGGTCTTTTGTGGGAGGGCCTTCAGGCCCGACGTCGTGCGATCAGCCGCTACGAAGGTCCGATGCGATCGGATCGAAAAGCGTCGGGGCCGAAGCACCCTCCCGCAAGCGCAGGCGGCGCCTGCTCGGTCGCGGGGGATCAGGCGTGCGGCAACGGCGGTATCCCGAAATCCCTCACCACCGCGTCGATATGCCCGACGGTGCTGACGTTGTCGTGGACCTTGACCGGGAAACCGCCGGAGGCGATGTAGGTTTCCGGGCGGAACACATTCGTGTCGTTGCCGAGCTTGCCCACGTCGCCGTCGAAATCGTCCAGGGCAAAGTGCAACTGGCTGCGCAACTGGTCGAGTTTGTCGCCGGGCATGTTGTTGACCCAATCGACGAATTGTTGGCGGTGCGCCGGGTCGTCGAGCTTGTAACCCTTGGCTTCCGCATAACGCGTCAGCATGGTCACCGGGCTCCAGCCTTCGCCGCTCTGATCGACCAGCGCCTTCGAAGCGGCCTCGCTGAAACCGGCGTGCTTGAGGAACGAGGCCGAGGTGTCGTTCATATGCGCGTTGGAGAACTCCACGCGATCCTTGATGGTCAGGCCGATCGTCGCGGCCGCGACCAGGGCGATGCCGACCGGGCCCAGCCAACTGCCCGCGCCCAACGACGCGGCGAAGCTGGTGCCCGACAACGCGGCCATGGTGCCGCCGACGCCGCTGGCCAGATACAGACCACCCTTGACCGGGTCGCCGTTCTGGGAGAAGAACTGCTCGCCGGCGTTGTAGTAATCGAAACCGGCGCTGAGGTAACCGAACACGCGGTCGGCGCGGCCCAAGCGGCCCGGATCGATGTTCTGGCCGTTGAGCTTGTTGCCTGCGCCGAAGCGTCCCGCCGGCGAGTCTTCGACCACCAGCCCCAGACCGACCGCGAGCTCGGTGCCCTTCTGGCCCAGCGCGCCGGCATCGATGATCGCCTTGAGGTCGTTCTTGTTGATCTGCCCGTCCTGGGCCTTGCTGTACGAATTGACGAAGCCGACCGCGGCGAAGCTCACCCCGACCAGGCGCAGCAACTGGCCGGCCGGCTGGTTCTTCTCGAAGGTCGGGCGATAGCCTTCGGCGGTGAGGCGGTCGTCGATGTTGTTCATCGCCTCGGCGTGGCTCTTGAGCTTGCCGACGAGGTCGTCGACGGTGTCGCCCGCCTTCGGCAGAGTGCCCTTGAGCTGATCGACCAGCTTGACGTAGTTCTGGTACTTGCTGCCCTCGGTGTCCATGCCGAGCAGCTTGATCAAGGTGGGATTCTTGAGTTTGTCCATGGCCTGCTCGGCCTGGGTGATGCTGGCCGGGTTGCGCGGGTCGTAACCGTGCGCGGCGTTGAGCACGTCGTTGCGGATGTAGGCGTTGACCAGTTCCTTGCCGAGCTTGATGCCTTGCTCGCCGACCTTGGCGCCGTAGGCCAGGTTCTGCATCAGCCGCTTGCCGGCGGTGGTGTCGATGTAGTCGGGATGCTTCTTCAGCGCCAGGCTGATCGCGTACGAGGACTTGCTGTCGCCGAGCAACGCGTCGATGGCCTTGTTGGCCGCGGCCTGCTGCTCCGGCGGCGCGCTCTTGAGGCTGTCGATCTGGTCGAGCAGGGTCTTGCCTTCGGTGGCGACCTTGCTTTCCAGGTCGGCGACCTTCTTCTCCCAATCCGGGCCCTTCTTGGCGGTGTAGTCCTTGATCGCCAGATCGAGCTGTTCGGGCGTCATCGAGCCGCCGTGGTTGGTGATGAGCCAGGTGAGCTCGTCGGTTTCCTTCGCCAGCGCGTCGACATCGGCCTTGACGCTGCCGGCGTACATCTGCACGCCCAGGGTCGCCGATTCCATGATCCGGTCGCCGCCGCCGGCCTTGGCGATCGCCACCAGCAGGTCCGGGCGCGCGCCTTCGGACACGGCCAGATGGATCTGCGGGGCGTCCACCGGCAGATCGACCATGCGCTGGATCAACGCATCGCCCTGCGGCGTGCCGCCGACCTTGTCGGCGATGTGCACCAGCGAACGCGTGCCTTCGATGGCGATGCGGATGCTGTAACCATCGCTTTCGGCGCGCTTGAAGAAATCGTTCAAGGCGGTGATTTCGCGCCCGACCAACTCGTTGGCAATGCGTGGATCGGCGCCTTCGAGCATCTTCTCCAGATTCTTCAGACTTTCGGCCGGTTTGGCGCTGGGCCCCATGCGCGAATCCTTCCACGGCTCGCCTTGCAGCGGGCCGGTGAATTCCGGCGCGATCTTGTCGTTGACCAGCTTCTGGTATTCCGGGCTCGACAACAGCTTGGTCTGCGCCTCGGGCGAGAGCTTGGGCAGATCGCGGCTGAGCGACTCGACCGCGCTCTTGCCGCTGGGCATGGCGTTGGCGACCGACAGCGTGCTGTCGATTTCGTGCTGCACGGCCACGTCCTTGACCGCGGTTTGCGCGGCGGCCTTGGCGGCAGGATCGTTCTCGTAGCGCTTGATCACGCTGGCGCCGTACTGCTCGATCGCCTTGGCGTCGAAGATGTCGCCGGTGGGACGCGAGTGCGCATCGAACTCGGCCTTGATCTCCGCCGCGATGCTGGTGCGAAAATCCGTGCGAGCGGTATCGACCTGGCCGGAGTAACTGTCGTGCAGGCCCTGGTAGATGGAGTCGTTGGGCGTGCCCTTGTAGTTGGCGGTGAAGGCGGTGAGGTTGTCGTCGGCGGTCAACAGCTTGCGCATCGCCGCGTCGCTCTTGGCCTGCTCGGGCGTGGCGTTGGGCGCGGCCTTGGGTTCGGCGTGCTGCTTGACGGTCGGGACGACCAGATCCTGGCCGGGATTGACGCTGCCGTATTCGATGCCGTTGCGATCGGCGATCTGCTGCGCGGTGACCGGCGTTTCGGGCGTGCTGTATTGCTTGGCGATCGACTCCAGACTCTCGCCGGGCTTGACCTGATGCTGTTGCTCCTGCGGTTGCGGCGGCAGCACCGGCACTTGCGCGGGCAACTGCGGATACTGCTGATGCGACGGAACGCCGTCGAGAGTCGGAAAGCCCATGAGCGCCTGCGCCTGAAAGTGGTATCGCAGGATTAGAACAACCGCGCATTGCAGCGGCTAGCTAGGGCAAGCACGGATATTGCTTGTCATCGTGTTGAAACAACGCGCGCGATTATCGAGATGTGTTCGATGGTGCGCGAATATCGCATCGTCGATGGCGATCACGGAAAAACGAAGAGCCCTTCTCCCGCTTGCGGGAGAAGGTGGCCCGAAGGGCCGGATGAGGGCACGCGGAATCGAGTGGCGCGGGCGCTTGAAGGTCGCGTGCCCTCACCCCGGCCCACCCCGGCCAAAACGCATAGCGTTTGGGCGTTCGCGGACGCGCGAGCTGTTGGCTCGCAAGCAGCGTCCGCTCACCCCGCAAGCGGGAGAGGGAGATGGGGGGCGATCTTCGTTATTCCAGCGTCACCGCCAGATCGCGCCGCGCCATCGCCTCATTGCCGCTGTAATCGCGCGCAGTGATGCGCAAGGTGTAGTCGCCGGCCGCCAGTTCGTTGGGCATCCACACGCCGGCGCTGATACGGCCATCGCGCACGGTATTGGTCAGCACGTAGCGGAAGCGGGTGATCGCGCTGCCGTGCACGGTGACGCCGCTGTCGGGCGCGTAGATGGTCTTGACCGCGTCTTCGGGCGAGGGCAGGCGGTTGAACTCGATGTTCATGCGCGGTTGCTCGTAACCCGGCAGCGGTTGTCCGGCCGCGTCGAGCCATTGATAGCCCAGCGCGTACAGCCCGAGGCGCCGGCGCGGAAGATTGTCGTCGACCTGGTCCCAGGCTTCGGCCACGATCTGCAAACCCGACAAGGCCCGCGACACCAACAGCCGGCCTTTGCGTTTCTCGCGCAACGGTTGTGCCAGCGAATCCAACAGATCGATACGCTCGATGCGCGGCGCGTAGTGATCGGCGTAATGGGCGAAACCCAGGCTGACCGCATTGCGTTCGTAACCGGCGGCGCCCACGCTGAGGTGCACGTGCGCCATCGGGTTGATGGTGCCGAGCACGTCGCCGGTCTTGAATCGGGTGCCGCGGCGCAGGCGCATGCGTTCGAGTTTGCCGGTCTCGTCCAGGGTCGGCACGAACCGCGCCGGATCGATCGCCTCGCCCTTGGCGGTGCGGCCGACCCGCATGTGGATGTAGTTGATGTCGTCGAGCCCGGCGCCTTCGCCGAGGTTGCCGTAACCCCACGAACTCGACGGATGGCTGACCTTGGCGTCGGCGATGGCCAACACTTGCTGGCCGATGTCGCCGCGGATATCGAGCCCGCCATGCAAGTGATGACGGCTTTCCTGGTGGCCGTCGCCGCGCACTTCGCCGAGCGTGCCGACCACTTCGTGCCAGCCGTCCTGCGGATGCAGCGGCCAGCGTCCGCCGGTGTCGGGCAGTGGATCCAGCGGCGAGGGCCCGGCGACGGTCGCGATGGCTTGCGTGGTGGCGGGCGCCATGCGGTACACGCGATAACTCGCGCCGTCGCTCAGATACACCGCGCCGTCGCGATCGAGCACCATCGCCGACGGGCGCGACAAGCGTTGTTCCTGCACGCCGCCGGTCAGCAGCGTCCACTGACCGTCGGGTCGGATCTGGTAAGTCTGACCGGATGCGGAATCGCCGACGTACATCACGCCGTCGTGAGCGATCGCCAGCGCCGAGGGCCGGCGCAGCGGCGAGTACAGCGGAGTGCCGTCGGCGGCGAGCATCGTCGCCAAGCTCAGCGTGCTGACGTCGCCATCGGGTTCGACTCTGCGGATCGCTTCATTGCGCATGTCGGCGACCCACAACAGACCGTGCGCGTCGAGCGCCAGCGCGGTCGGGGTGTCGAAGCGCGCGATCGCTGCGGCGCCGTCGACCAGGCCCGGCGCCGGGCCGCCGGCCAAGGTGCTCACCGTGCCGTCGGGTTGAATCACCCGGATGCGGTCGTTGTAGGTGTCGGCCACGAACACGCGGCCGCGCTGATCCACGGCCACGCCGATCGGCCCGTTGAACTGCGCCTGCGCGCCGGGTCCGTCGAGAGAGCCGGGCGTGCCGGTGCCGGCGAGCGTGCTGACCACGCCTTGTTTGGAAATCTTGCGGATCGCATGGTTGCCGGTGTCGGCGACGTACAAATTGCCCAGGCTGTCCAAGGCCAGGCCCGAGGGCGTGTTGAACGCCGCCGCGGTGCCGATGCCGTCGACGAAGCCTTCCACCGAACCGGCCACCGTCGCCACCCGGCCGTCGGGACGGATCGAGCGGATGCGGTTGTTGTCGCCGGCGTCGGCGACGTACAAGGTGCCGTCGCCGCTGCGCGCCAAGCCGTAAGGATCGGCGAAGCGCGCTTGCGCGCCCGCGCCGTTGCGCATCCCGCGCACGCCGTCGCCAGCCACCAGTTCCAACTGCGCCTGCCAGCCCAGCGGTGTGGGCGGCACCGGCGCCGCCGCGGGTTGCAACAAGGCGGCGGTCTTGGGTTCGAACACGAAAGTCGCGGCGAGCGCCGCTGCGGTAAGGCCGATCGCGAGCCAGATCCAGGATGTGCGGGTCATGCGGTTCCTTGACATCGGGACGGCGCCGTCGCGGCGCTGTCCTCCTGGACCAATTCTAGATCAGCGGCTTGCGGGCGTGGCTTTCAAGCCGCCTCTGCGGCCGACCGCGCACAAGGTTTAGGCGCCCCAGGCCTCGTACACCAGCCGCGCGACCGAGGCATGCGCCGCATTGCGAGCAGCGCCGTCGTGTGCGGTGCTGTGCAGATAGCTCACGATCAGAATCGGCGCGCGTCCGGGCGGCCAGACGATGGCGAGGTCGTTGTTGTTCTCGTCTCCGGTGCCGGTCTTGTCGCCCACGCGCACGCCCTTGGGCAGCCCCGCGCGCAGGCGTTCGTCGCCGGTCTGGTTGGCGATCAGCCACGCGGTCAGTTGTCGCCGCGACGATTCCTTCAACGCATCGCCCAGCAATAGCCTGCGCATGGTCGCGACCTGCGCCAGCGGCGAGCTGGTATCGCGCGGATCGTCGGCCGTGCCGCGGTTGAGCTCGGGCTCGTTGCGATCCAGGCGGGTGACGGTGTCGCCGGTTTCGCGCAGGAACGCGGTCAGTCCGGACGGGCCGCCGACCAGGGGCAACAACAGATTCGCGGCCGGGTTGTCGCTGAGGGTCATGGTCGCTTCGCACAGTTGTTCGACCGTCGCGCTGGAACCCACCAGCGGTTGGGTGAACGGCGCGTGCGGAAGCATGTCGGCGGCGGTGATCGGCAGCTTGCGCCGCAATTCGAGTTTGCCCAGTTCGACCTGGTGCAGCACCGCCGCGGCCAGCAGGAACTTGAAGGTGCTGCACATGCGGAAACGCTCATCGCCGCGCCAGTCCATGCGCCGGCCGCTGCCGGTGTCGAGCGCGGCCACGCCGAGGCGGCCGCCGCTGTCCTTTTCCAGCGCGCTCAAGCGCGCGCGCCAATCCGGGGCCGGGCTCAGCGCGGCGGCGCCGAAACTGGCGCCGGTGCCGGCGGCGAGCAGCAGACCGCTGGCGCATTGCAGAAAATGGCGTCGTTGCATGAGGCGGGATCTCCTTCGGGGCGAGCCTGGATTATTCGCAGGCGCGCGATCGGCGACAAACGAGGATTTCTCGCGGCTGGCAAAAGAAATCCTTGCAGCGGCGCAACCGCCCTCGCGTGCAGCGCATCGTAGGCCATGGACACCCACCGAGCGACCGCATGAACACCAGCACTACCTTTATCGTCTATGCCTCGTTGTTCGCCGTGGTGATCGCGCCGTTGGCGTTCGGTGTGTACGGCCTGTCGCGTCGCGCGGCCGCATCAGCGCCGCGCGGCTCCTGGGATTGGCGGTTGTCGCTCAACTCCGGCCTGGTCTACGCATTCAGCTTCGGCCTGATCTTCTTCATCCAGGAATTGTTTCTGGTGGTGCCCAAGGCCTTTACGCCGGGGCTGAAGCCGACCTTGTTCCACAACAATCATCACTGGGACGGCGCCAATCCGTTGGCGCACTTGTTCCAGGGCACCGGTGCGCTGGCGATCGTGTTGACCGCGATCGGCTTCAGCCTGTGGTTCAAGCTGCGCCCGCCGCGCTCGGCGACGATGCGCTTGTTCGTGCTGTGGACGGCATTCCACGGCTATTTCCAGTCGCTGCCTCAAGTCGTGGTGGGCTCGGTGCTGCCGCAGAACGATGTCGGCATGGCCTTGCGTTATCTGGAGTTGGGATTGGCGACGCGATTGACGTTGGCGATCGTCGCGCTGGTGCTGATCGTGATCCTGGCGATCGCGTTCGTGCGGCCCTTGCTGGAACTGGCCACGCAGCCCGGCGAGGTGGCCACGCCCGCGCGCCGTGCCGGTTTCATGCTGCGCACGGCGAGCTTGCCCGCGTTGCTGGCCTTGCCGGTGATCGTGGCGATGCGCGTGCCGGGCAGCGTGGATCAGGTCGCGATCGTGCCGGTGGCCGAGTTCGTGATCGGCGTGTTCTGGCTGCAGGCGGCCGCGTGGTGGGTGCGGCCGCGCGGCACGGGACAGGCGATGCCGGCCGGCACGGCGTGGGGCGCGGCAGCGGCGGTGATCGCGCAGTTGCTGATCTTCCAGTTCGCCTTGCGGCCGGGGATCGCGTTCTTCTGAGCGCGGCGCACTTTGCGCGATCGGGCCGCAGCCGCGCATTCATCCATCGGCCGGGTGTGCGGCTTTGTGACGAAGCGTGCGGATGTGATCGCACGCAGCATCGGCCGCGGCGCGACCGTTAGGTTAACGGCACTTCCCCTGACACGGTGCCGCCATGGTCCGAATTGGTCTGTTCTCTCTCACCGCCGCCGCTGTGCTGTCCGCCACGAGTGCGTCGGCACGGGCGGCCGAAGATTCCATCCAGACCCAGCGCTTGCGCCACTACGACGGCGTGCGCGCGTTGCTGTTCGCCGGCGTGCCGGTCACCGCGGTGTTCACTCCGGGGCAGTGCGGCGGGCCGCACGTGGCGGGTACGGCCGCGAGCAAGGCTGCGAGCAAGGCCGCGATCCCGGAGGTGTCCGGCGGCTTCGCCGTACGCGATTTCATCGAGGTCAAGGACAGCAACATTGGCTTCGCCAATCAGCACCTCACCGTGCGGCCCGACGGCAGCGCGGTGTTGGAACTGGTGCAATACCGATTACTGCCTGACGACACCGCCACGGTGAAGACGAATTTTCTCTCGCCGGTGACGTATCAGGCGGTATCGCCGCCGCTGAACTTCCAGTGCAAGATCGGCCAGGGCCTGGACTTCGTCGCCTACTGACCGCAGGCCTCGGCCTTCGCGCCCGCGATGTCCGCAACGGCGCGCGCGGGCGCGAACATCGCCAGACTCAGCGCCGCCAACACCCACACGCCCAGGCCGCCGTACCACAGCACCCAACCGAAGCCATGGATCAGCGCGTCGTGGGCGATGGCCAGCGCATCGCCGGGCAGACGCAGGGATTGCAACGCGCCCAAGTCGCCGGCGGCGACGCGCGCGGCCAGTGCGCGCAGTTGCGTATCGCCGAGCGCCGCGCCGTACACCGAGCGCAGATGCGCGGCGATGCCGGCGATCAGGATCAAACCCATCAAGGCGATATTGATCGCCAGGGTGATCAGTCGCGCGCTCATGTCGATGCCCGAGGCCATGCCGGTGCGCGAGGCGGGCACCGAACCGGTGGTGGTGTTGCTTACCGGGCTGTTGGTCAGGCCCAGTCCGAACCCGGCGAGCAAGGCGCCCGGCAGCATGGTCATCCAGCTCGCATCGGTCATCGCGCTGCCGTAGCGCATCGCCACCAGGCCCAGGCCGATCGCGAACAGGCCCAGCGGAATCACCCGCGCGGCGCCGTAACGCGACGACCAGCGTTCGGCCAGCGGCGGCATTGCCAAGGTCGGCAGGGTGTACGCGAGCAAGGCCAAGCCGGCGCCGACCGTGTCGTAACCCAGCGCGCTCTGGAAGTAGATCGGCAGATAGATCATCAACGGCCAGAAGCTGAAGTTCATGCCGATCGAGCCCATGATCGCGCCGGAGAACGCGCGGATGCGGAACACGCCGAAGTCGAACATCGGATGCGGATGGCGGCGTTCGACGATCACGAATGCGATCAGGCTCGACAGGGCGACGATCAGCACCGCCAAGGTAGCGGGGTGACCGTAACCGGCTTCGGGCGCCTGAGTGATGTAGTAGGTCAGGCCCAGCACCGCGATCGACAAACTCAACAGGCCGGCGATATCGAGCCGGTGCGACGGCGGTTCGCGCGATTCCTCCGCGCCCAGCGCGATCAAGGCCCAGGTCAGCGCGGCCAGCGGCGCGTGCACCAGGAACACCCATTGCCAACTCGACACGGCGATGATCGCGCCGCCGATGATCGGGCCGAAACCCAGCCCGGCGCCGAACACGATGCCGAAGACTGCGAAGGCGCGGCTGCGCTCGCGGCCGTCGCGGAACTGATGCGAGAGAATCGCGAACTGGCTGGTCAGCATCGCGCCGCCGGCGATGCCTTGGGCAAAGCGTCCGGCGATCAGCACCGGCATGCTCTGCGCCAGACCGCACAACAGCGAAGTCAGGCCGAAGCCGATCACGCTGATCACGAAGATGCGCCGGCGCCCATAGCGATCGGCCAAGGTACCCGCGGCCATCAACACGGTGGTGCAGGCCAGGGTGTAGGCGTTCATCACCCACTGCATGTCGCGCAGATCGCCGTGCAGTTGTTTTTCCAAGGTCGGCAGGATCACCGGCACGCTGGAGATTTCCAGGCCGAACATCAGCGCGGCCAGACTGATCGCGGCCAGGGCGAGAGTGTTCTTGACGGAAGGGGACAAAGGCATTGCAGCGTCCTGGATAAGAGCGGCCGATGGTCACGGCCAAGGCATGGCGTCGCCGCGCACGCCGATGCGGCGCGGTTCGGTATGAAGACGAAGGGGCGATCGCGTTGGTGCGAGGCCCATGCAGGAAATCTTTTGTACGAGGTCTTTTGTGGGAGGTCTTTTGTGGGAGGTCTTTTGTGGGAGGGGCTTCAGCCCCGACGCTTTCCGGTCAGCGCTCGCGAATGCATCGGCTTCGGATCGAAAAGCGTCGGGGCTGAAGCCCCTCCCACAAAAGACCTCGCACCTTCACGAGGCTTGGCGGCACCCGCCTCAGCGGAGCCACGGCGCCCATTCTGGCTACACTCAACTCATGAGGGAAATGATTTAATTTTGTAGAATCCATTAACCGCCGTCATCAATCGGCCTGCCCCCAGGCGACCCCATGGACTTCGATCCGACCCTGTTGCGCACCTTCGTCGCCGTCACCGAAACCGGCGGTTTCACCCGTGCGGCCGAGCGTCTGCACCTGACCCAATCCGCGGTCAGCCATCAGATCCGGCGCCTGGAAGAACAGGTCGGGCGCGCGCTGCTCCATCGCACCACCCGCCGTCTGACCCTGACCGAAGACGGCGAAGACTTCCTGCGTCACGCCGAACAGATCCTGCAATCGCTCGACGCGCTGTCGCGGCGCTTCCAGCCTTCGCCGATCACCGGCGTGGTGCGTTTCGGCGTGCCGGAAAATTTCATCGGCGACCGCCTGCCCAATCTGCTGTGCCAGTTCTCGCGCGCGTTTCCCGATGTGCGCATGGACGTCAACGTCAGCATGAGCATGGACTTGCGGCAGATGATCGACGCCGACGAACTCGACGTGGCCGTGGTGATCGCCTTGCCCGGCGGTGTCGGTGACGAGGTGCTGCGGCGCACGCGATTCGTCTGGGTGGCGGCCGACAGTTTCGACGTCGCGCCCGGCCGTTCGCTGCCGTTCGCGTTCTTTCCCTCGCCGTGCATCAACCGCCAGATCGGCATGTCCGCGCTCGACGGCACGCCGGTGGAGTGGCATGTGGTGTTCACCTCGCCAAGCCAGCAGGGCTTGAACGCGGCGATCTCCGCCGGCCTGGGCATCACCGTGATGATCGAAGACGACGTCTTGCCCGGCATGCGCATCGTCGACGGCCAATACGGCCTGCCGCCGTTGCCGCCGGCCGAATTCGTGCTGCTGCGCCGCCCCGGCGGCTGCACGCCGGCGGTGGCCGAGTTCGGCAAGCTGGTGTTGGAGCTGCCGGCGAGCGCGCCGCAACCGGCGCGCATGGCCGCAAGGGTGGCATAGCGCCGTTGCCGCAGCCCTCCCCCTGTAGGAGCGGCGCAAGCCGCGACCGCGCCACCTCACCTGCGATGCAACCAGCCAACTGGCCCGCAACCCGCAACCAAGCCATCCCACATACGCCACAACCTGCCACCCCGCGGTCGCGGCTTGCGCCGCTCCTACAGTCGGCTGCCGAGGCAATCACCCAGCCCCGCAACGCAACGGGCCCAACGGCCGATAGACCCATCACGCCCTCCTGGCTAGTATCGGCCGACCACACAAGGGGCCCCACCATGAAACTGCCGATCGCCACACCGCTGGCGGTGCTCTGCGCCGCCATCCTGTCGATGCCCGCCTATGCCGCCAAGCCCGCCAAGGCTCCCAAGCCGCCGAAAGCGCCGACCTTCGACACCAAGCGCCTGGCCGAAGAAGTCAAAACCCTGTCCTCGGACGAGTTCGAAGGCCGCGGCCCGGCCACGGCCGGCGAGACCAAAACCATCGACTACGTGACCGCCCAACTCAAGGCGGCCGGCGTCCAGCCCGGCGGCGACCTCAAGGACGGCAAGCGGCTGTGGACCCAGGCCGTGCCCCTGCTGCGTTCGGAAATCGTCGGCACGCCCACCGTGTCGGTGTCGGTCAAGAAGAAAGCCCGCCCGCTCGCCCAGGGCAACGAGATCGCCATCCGCGCAGCGCTCGACGGCAGCAAGAACGTCGCCATCAAGAACGCCCCGCTGGTGTTCGCCGGCTACGGCGTGACCGCGCCCGAGCGCCAGTGGGACGACTTCAAGAATGTCGACCTGAAAGGCAAGATCGCCATCGTCCTGATCAACGATCCGGATTTCGAAACCGGCGACGGCAGCTCTGATCAGAGTGCATTCGGTGGCAAGGCCATGACCTACTACGGCCGCTGGACCTACAAATACGAAGAAGCCGCGCGCCGCGGCGCCGTCGGCCTGCTGATCGTGCACGAGACCGACCCGGCCTCCTACGGCTGGGCCACGGTCAAGAACTCCAACACCAACACCATGTTCGACGTGGTCCGCGACAAACCCGCCGACCAGCACCCGACCATGGAAGGCTGGATCCAGCGCGACTTCGCCGTCGACCTGTTCAAGCGCGCCGGCCTGGACTTCGAAAAACTCAAGAAGCAAGCGCAGACCCGCGAGTTCAAACCGGTCACGCTGAAAAACGTCACCCTCTCGGCCAACTACGCCGTCGACAGCCAGGTCATCACCTCGCAGAACATCGTCGGCCGCATCGAAGGCAGCAAGCGCCCCGACGAAACCGTCGTCTACAGCGCCCACTGGGACCACCTGGGCGTCGGCCAGCCCGATGCCAGCGGCGACAAGATCTACAACGGCGCCGTCGACAACGCCACCGGCACCGCCGCGCTGATCGAAATCGGCCGCGCCTTCGCCAAGGGCAAGAAGCCGCAGCGCTCGGTCGTGCTGCTCAACGTCACCGCGGAAGAAAAAGGCTTGCTGGGCTCGGAGTACTACTCCGCCCGCCCGCTGTACCCGCTGGCCAAGACCGTCGCCGTGATCAACATGGACGCCCTGGACCCCACCGGCCCCGCGCGCGACTTCACCACCTCCGGCAGCGCCAAACAGGAACTGCTCGACCAACTCATCGCCACCGCCCAGCGCTGGAACCTCAGCTACGTCACCGACCCGAAGCCCGAGGCCGGCCACTTCTTCCGCTCCGACCACTTCCCCTTCGCCAAGCGCGGCGTCCCCGCGATCTCGTTCGGCTCGGGCGACGACAAAGTCGAAGGCGGCAAAGAAGCCGGCGACGCCGCACAGAAGGCCTACACCGCCGACCGCTACCACCAACCGGCCGACCAGTTCGAAACCACCTGGACCTTCGCCGGCATGGCGCGCGACATGCAGATCCTCTACACCCTGGGCAACGATCTGGCCAATTCGACCAAGTGGCCGAATTGGAGCGAGGATTCGGAGTTCAGGGCGGCTCGGGATGAGACTGCGCAAGATCGCAAGTAGCCTGGCAGCGACCAGAAAACAAAAGGCCCCATTTCGGGGCCTTTTGTTTATTCAGAGGCATTAACGGGCTCCGCCTTCCCTAATTGCGTTCAACCATTCCCGCACATGGGCTCCATCGTTAAATCGATCTGTAAATAGAAGCTTCAACTCTTCAATGGCATACGTCCAGTCGTCGTAGCTCTTCCGAAGAAGGACGTCCCCGGCTTCAATGCTTCTAATTTCGCGTTCTGTGGCAACGCACCAATTTAGGAACTGGATCCAGGAGAGCCTCAGCCATGGTTTGCCTGTGCCGCTACGCAGGATTGAAAGGATTTCGAGTGAAGCGGGGTTCTTGGCAATATCAATGTCGTTGTGCCATCCCACGCGGTCAAGACGTAGTACTTCTTGGTCGCGGGTCAAGGTGAGAAGGCGTTCGTCGTTCCATGATGGAACCATCCGTCCTTCCCTTTCTTCGGGGCTCCACCTCGATGGCGAGAATCTCCTGACATTTAGATATTTCCCAGAAGATATGTCAGCCGCCCCAGCGGCCTTCCAAAGCACGAGGTCATGAGCACAGAACGCCACATGCACACGTAAATGCTTTGAAAGCATGCGAACAAGGTGGATGGCTGAGGCAAGAGCCGATGAATCTTTCAGCGGTTGACGTTGGGGAATATCTTCAACTAGGAAGGTGAGGTACATGCGCTCGCATTTCGATCCGCTGAGTATCGAGGCAATTTCCATTGCTCTTTGTGGGTCGCTTAAGTGATACAGCGGGATCACTGCAGTAAGAAGGCAGTCGAGATGATGACTTGTTGCGATGTCACGAGTTTGATCGCCAATGTCTGCTATGAATTGGACTGTCCAGGGAAATATAGACATTTCCGGCCTATGATTGGACTGTCCAGGGAAATATAGACATTTCCGGCCTATGATCCGAGCATAGGAGGAAGACCATGAGCACACAGCGATTTACTCCGGAATTCAAGCAAGAAGCGGTTCGGCAAATCGTCGAACGCGGCC